>JAYOKQ010000001.1:0-142494 GCA_038119905.1 Gemmatimonadota bacterium
TCTGAAATGCGCGTTCCTCGACGCCAGATTCCTCTTGAGTATCCGCATTCATCCCAGCATAACTCCTTGATTATAAAAGCTTAACGGTTAGATAGATTTGCTTTTTAGTGCTTTTTTCGTATAAGATGATAAATGTAAGGAAGATGAACCCTTTGGCAAGGTGGGTCGGCGTGACCTATTTTCCCTACATCTTCTTGGCCACCACGGAGCACCCGCTTGAAAGACTACGACCTAATCATCGTTGGCGGTGGACCCGCCGGAGCAGCCGCCGCACTCTACGCAGCTCGCCACAGCTTGCGCGCACTGATAGTCGACAAGGCACGCTTTCCCCGCGACAAGATCTGTGGAGACGCCGTATCGGGCAAAAGCGTGGCCATCCTCAGCGACCTAGGCCTATTGGAACAGGTGCGGGCACTGCCTGGCGCACCCGTCGGGCATATTGTCTTTGCCGGTCCCGACCACACCGAAGCCAACATTCCGCTCGACAGATATCCGCTGCAGGACCTGATGACGGGACAGACGCTGCCCATGGAGGGCTTTGTCATTCGCCGCGCAGTCTTTGACGATTTCCTCTTTCAACAGGCCAAAGCCTGCAGCACAGAATGCCTGGAAGAATTCACGGTGGAGGACGTGCTGTGGGACGGCGACCAAGTCGTCGGCATCCGCGGCACGGATGGGACCAAGGGCGCTCGAGAATTCACCGCGCCGCTCGTGCTCGGCTGCGACGGGTATCGCTCCATTATCGCGCAAAAGGTCGGACTCTACAAGCACGAAAGCGCCCACTGGATGGTCGCCCTGCGCCAGTATTGGCGGGGCGTAAGCGGCCTCACCGACCAGATCGAACTGCACTTTATTGACGAGGTGCGACCGGGGTATTTCTGGATTTTTCCCACCGACGGAGACCGAGCCAATATTGGCATTGGCATGGGTCATCAGGCCATCAAACAGCAGCACATCAACCTCAAGGAAATGCTGGCCAACGCCATTGCCAGCCCCGCTTTCCGCGCGCGCTTTGCCGACGCCCAGCCGATGGAACATCCGGTGGGATGGAACCTGCCCGTAGCGACCAAGCGCCGCACCGCATACGGCAACGGCTTTTTGCTCCTCGGCGATGCGGCCGGCTTGATCGATCCGTTTACCGGCGAAGGCATTGGCAACGCGCTGTACTCGGCGCGCACCGCCATCGACACGGCATTGGTCGCCGGCCAGACGGGCGATTATAGCGGTCACGCTCTGCGGCCATACGAAGACAAGCTGTGGCAAACGCTCGGCAGCGAGCTCAGAATCAGCACGCAGCTACATCAGCTCGTCCGCAGTCGGACGCTGACAAATTTCTTGATACACAAAGCAGCGCGCAGCCCCTATATGAGCGATCTAATCTGCGGTATGATGGCCAATGCCGTGCCTCGCAAGCACCTCATCAACCCACTGTTCTACCTCAAGCTGCTGTTCAAATAGAGCTACACAAAGCTCTGCCCGAGGGCGGCAGACGCTAGATCGTCGTCGAGAGAAATCCGCCGTCTACGCGCAGATCAGTGCCCGTGACAAATGCGCTGGCGCGCTCGGAGGCAAGGAAGACGGCCGCTCCGACCAGCTCTTCTGGAGCACCAAAGCGGTCCATCGGCGTGTGGGCGAGGATTTGCTGCGCCCGCGGCGTCGGCGTCCCATCCTCCTCGTAGAGCAGACGGCGGTTTTGCTCGGCTGGAAAAAAACCCGGCGTAATCGAATTGACTCGCACCCCCTGAACGGCCCACTCGCGCGCCAAAAACTGCGTCAAGCTAACTACGGCCGCTTTCGCTGCCGAATAGGCAACGACGCGCGAGGGAGGAATATGAGCGGCAATAGAAGCGATATTAATGATGCTACCCCGACCGCGCGCCACCATCGCCGGTCCAATTTCTTGGCAAGGCAACAGTGCACCACCGACTAAGTTCAGATCAAAGCAGCCGCGCCAATCGTCCAAGTTAATGTGTTCAAAAGCAAGGTCGTCGGTAACCGTAACTTGCGCCTGGTTTCCACCGGCTGCATTTACCAGCACGTCGACTGGGCCCAATGCGCGATCAACAGCTTCGTGGGCAGTCCGCAGCGAATCGGCATCGGTCGCATCGCAGACAAAAAACGCCCCTCTGCCACCGGCCGCTTCGATCTCTCCGACGCGCTGCTGACCGCGAGCTTGGTCGCGCCCCCACACGGCGACCTGGGCGCCGTGCGCTGCTAAGCCGCGTGCAATGGCACCCCCGAGCACGCCTGTTCCTCCGATGACGACGGCGACGTTGTCGCTTAAATCAAAAAGATTCATGTCCCTACCTCTTTTCCAACTAGTAGCCAAGCGCTTTGGCCACCAAGCCGATCAGCGCGCCAAAGACATTACCCCATACGACCAGCCAGCCTAGATGTTCGCGTATTACTTCTTCCATCATTTCCTTTACTCGATCAGGCGTCAACTCTTCCAGTTTGGCCGTCAGCAGCTGGTCGACTTGGTCGCGTAATGAGCCCACATCGAGCGCCGGTCCAGCCATTTCAGCCGCCAGCAGCGGCGCGACCTGTTCGCCTACACCAACGACAAAGCGCGCGACGAGTGGTTTGACCGTGCTGGCTCCCACCATCTTCACCATCATTCCCTGCGGAGAATTCATCAGCTCTTCTAGCTGTGCATCAATGATCGCATCAACGCGCTCCGATTCGAGCAGCGTTCGAATACGGTCTCCCATATCCTCGTCGCCTGTCACGGCATCAAGCTGCGCATCAAAGAAACGCGCCAAGTAGTCTTCATCGAAAAAATAGCGCATGATCGATGCTTTAATCGTCTGGCGAATTTCGCGAAAGCGACTGGGAATTACGCCCGAGCCATAGAGCAACGGTACGCGATCAAAGAGCATTTTGACCGCCAGCCAGTTGGTCACTCCACCGGCAAAACCAAAGAGTCCGGCCGCTAGCAGCCACTGGCTGGCGCCCATTCCCCGACTGTAACCCCATAGCCCTGCTATCAGTATGGCAAAGGAGATGAGATTGCTGATCGTTCCCTTTTCCCAAAAGCGTTTTTGCATGATATGACTCTCTGTGGTCGTTCTACAGCGACGTTCTCGTTTGCTTTTTATCCTCGTAGCGCTCGATCGCCAGTTCAATTAAACGATCTATTAGCGCCCCATACGACACCCCGCTAGCCTCCCACAGCTTGGGGTACATGCTAACAGGTGTAAAGCCCGGCATGGTATTGATCTCGTTGATGTAAATACGATCGTCGTCCATTCCAGCAAAAAAATCGACGCGGGAGAGCCCACAGGATTCCACCGCGCGAAAGGCGCGAAGTCCCATATCGCGCACCCGATCAGCTAGTTCTGGAGCAATGCGCGCGGGTATGTGCAGCGCCGAGTTATCGTCCACATACTTGGCTCCGTAATCGTAAAACGCATTACCCGGTTCGATTTCACCTACGACCGAAGCCCGAGGATTTTCGTTGCCCAAGATTGCCACTTCGACCTCGCGACACTCGAGGGCGGCTTCTTCTATGACGATCTTGTAATCAAACTGCGCAGCGTCCTCTATACCCGCTCGCAGTTGACTGCGATCGGCCACGCGCGACACGCCCACGCTCGATCCTAAATTGGCCGGTTTGACAAAGAGGGGCCAAGCAAAACGCGCACAGAGTTCGTCCAATACTAGTTCGCTTTCACTGCGCCAGCGACTGCGACGAACCACCGCGTATTCCAACTGCGGTAAACCTTCTGCGGCAAAAGCGCGCTTCATCATTTCTTTATCCATTCCCACGGCCGAACCTAGCACGCCGGCCCCCACATAGGGAACGTCGGCCAACTCGAGCAGACCCTGTACGACGCCATCCTCACCGTAGGGACCGTGTAGAATGGGAAAAACCACGTCCAGCGCCCATTGGTCTATATCAGCGGCGACCAGTTGACGCGTTCCCATATATTCCAACGCAACTGGCAGCGCCCCGTCTGCACGCACCTCTCGGGCAGTCACTACCTGCTGCGCATCGGTCGATGTCCACCAGTGCCCATCTTTAGAAATGCCTACCATAATCGGTTCGTACTTGTCGCGATCCATTGCAGCCAGCACGGAACGCGCTGAAATCACCGAAACTTCGTGCTCGGCTGAACGACCTCCAAAGAGCACCCCCACGCGTATTTTTCCAGCCATGTCTCGCCTCTTTTACCGCTTTATACCGTGAATGAAACAGACGTTGAGGACGTGCAGCGCCTTGGTTCTCTGACGGCAGGCCGCACGCAGTCCAATATAGGAGCGAGCGAGTATAATGTCGAACGGATCGAAGCAATCGCGCCGATGGCCAACGTCCGCTCTAACTAACCCGCTTTTACCTTCCGCTCAGATTGAGATACACGCATGCCGGCTATATTGACGGGCCACAGGCGATACGAGAAATTACGCACGGTATCATACCGCGGAATGGCTGAACTATACCGCGCATACCGCGTACCATCACCGGCACAAGGAGAAGGGCATGACCCCGCAGGAAATGATCGAAGAACTCAAGCAGTTTGACACTCCGTCTATCACCAATGTCGTAGCAACCTATCCCGATCACCCTCTGTGCTTAGGGCTGTACAATCCGTGGCGCGAAAACTGGTATACCGACCAGAGTCTGCGCTGTATGTACCCGGAACTCGGCCGCACAGTCGGCTACGCCGTTACCTGCACCTATGGACTGCCCGACCCAACTTTTAACAAGCTGACGTTTATCGACGTGCTTGAGGCACTCGATGCCATGCCCAAACCCACCGTGCTGATCCTCGAGCAAAAATTCCCGCCCGAACTACAGGGAAAGGTTGGACTAGCCGGCGGAAATATGACGTCGGCTATGAAAGCCGTCGGCTGCGTCGGCTGCATATCCAACGGCCCCTCGCGCGATATCGACGAAATTCGCCCGATGGAATTTCAGTACTTGCTCAGCGGCGTGACGCCGGGGCACGGCGCACAGGCCGTACACGCCGTTAACGTGCCGGTATCCGTAGCCGGCATGGACATCGCCCCTGGAGAAATTGTCCACATGGACGAAAATGGCGCGTGTAAGTTTCCCGCCGATAAACTAGCGGCCGTACTCGACAATGCACGCGCCCTACAAAAGGAAGAGGAAGAGCGCGTCGGCCAACTGCTGCAGGCCCGCTCGCTAGCCGAGGTAAAGCGCATTTTTGCCGGCCATTCGTACGCCGAGACGGACGACAAAAAATAACCTCCATTACGAGCCAATCCATGTCTCCTTCAGCTTCCATAGACGTGCTTGGCCTCGGGCTCTGCACGGTCGATATGCTCTTCACCGTGCCGCATCCGCCGCAGTTCGATCATTCGATGCGCGCATCGCAATTTCTACGTCAGGGCGGAGGACCAGCCGCAACGGCACTCGTCGCCTTTGCCCGACTGGCACCCGATGCACACGGCGCCTTTATCGGCAAAGTGGGCGACGACGACGACGGCGACTTTATCCGCGCCGGACTCGCCTCCGAGGGAGTGGACACGCATCACTTCGCAGTCGTTCCCGGAGCCCAATCACGCGTTGCCCTCGTTCTGGTGGAAGAATCGAGCGGCGAGCGCGGCTTTGTAACGCGACCAGAAAGCTGCGGTGAACTAACGCCGGACGAACTGGATCGCGAGACGATTACAGCTGCCCGTATCGTTCACTTAGACGACGCCGATCCGACCTGCATGCAGGCGGCACGCTGGGCCCAAGAGGCGGGACGAACCGTCGTCTTTGACGGCACCTGGCTCCACGAAGACTTAGATGCATTCCTTCCCCTAGTAGACGTACCCATTGTATCCGAACCGCTGGTTCGACGCTGGCTACCCGAGCTAACGCCGGAAGACGTCGTGCACAAGCTGAGTGACTACGGCGCGGCACTGGCGGTCTATACGAGGGGAGAACGCGGCTGTATCGCTCGCTGGGACGGCCAGACGCATACCTTTCCGGCCTTCCCCGTGGAGGTGGTCGACACCACCGGTGCTGGAGACGCCTTTCACGGCGCCTTTCTCTATGGCTTGCATCGCGGCTGGGCACCCGAGCACATTGTCCGCTTTGCTTCGGCCGCTGCGGCGCTCAACTGCCGAGCACTCGGCGGCCGCACAGCCCTGCCAAAGCGCTCCGAAGTAGAGCTCTTGATGGCGCGCGCCCATTAAAGCGCGCTGGTTGCGAGCCCCCCAACGACCACTTTTATTTTCGCACAGATCGGAGACAGCTCATGTACTATGCCAACCTACCTTCTCAGCGTTCTATGCCGCTGCTGGGGCTGGGCACGTTTGACCTGCGCGGTGAAGAGGGTGCATCCTCTGTAGCCGCTGCTATCTCAAACGGATACCGCCACCTAGATACGGCGCTCGGCTATGCAAATCACGACGCTGTTGGACAGGGCATTGCCGCAGCCGGCGTGCCGCGCGACGAGCTCTTTGTAACCTCCAAAATACCGCGCGACGAACTGGCCTACGACGATGTAATCAGCGCCTGTGAGCGCAGCCTGCGCGAGCTGGACCTAGCGTACTTGGATCTCTTTCTAATACACTGGCCCAACAACGACATTCCCTTGCCCGACACGCTGCGCGCACTGGCGCAGCTGCGCGAAGACGGACTGATTAAAGACGCCGGCGTTTCCAACTTTACTACGTGGCGTCTGCGCGAAGTCATCAAATACGATCTGCTGCCCATTGCCGCCAACCAAGTCGAGTTCCACCCCTACTTGAACCAGAATGCGCTGCGCGCCTACTGCGCAGAAAATAAGATCGCATTGGTCGCCTATAGCCCTCTGGCCCAAGGCGCTCTACTCGACGACAATGTGCTCGGCGAAATCGCCTCTGCTCAGGGCAAGACGACGGCGCAAATCGCACTTAGGTGGCTGTTAGAAAAACAGATTGGCGCTATTCCACGCTCGCAGTCTCCCGAGCGCCAAATCGCTAATTTCGACCTCTTCGACTGGTCGCTCAGCGCGGAAGAGATTGAGCGCATTGAACGCATTGAGCGCTCGCTGCGCCTAATTACCTATTGGCCGGGTGAATTTGAAAAGGGAGAATAATATGGCAGATCTCGAAGGTAAGGTCGCGCTTATCACCGGCGCATCGCGTGGAATAGGACGAGCATGTGCACTAGAAATGGCGCGCGCCGGCGCGAGTATCGCAGTTAACTACCGCAGCCATCCAGACGAGGCCGCCGAAGTCGTCCGAGCTGTGCAGGCAATGGGACGGCAGGCCGTGGCCATTGGCTGCGACGTGGCCGACCGCCAAGCCGTAGACGTCATGACAGCTCAAACAGTAGCCGAACTCGGCCGGCTAGATATAGCCGTAGCCAATGCGTATTACAGCAAGCGACAGCCCTTTTTAGAGCTCGATGAAGAAGGCGTGCGGCGAACGCTCGACGTGACGCTGCTCGGCGCTTTTTTTACGGCGCAGTCGGCCGCCCGACACATGGTCGAAAGAGACGAAGGCGGCGCACTCCTTTTTATTAGCTCCGTCCTCGCACGCAGCGCTTTTGCAACCTCTTTACCCTACTGTGCGGCCAAAGCAGGCATGAATCACATGTGCCGCGTTGTCGCCCAAGAAATGGCCCCACATAAAATTCGCGCCAACGCTATTGAGCCCGGATATACAGATACCCCCGGCGAACGCCAGTTCGCCACGGACGAACAGATAGAAGCTGCCGCCCAGAGCCTACCGTGGAAGCGCCTGGCAACCGGGCAGGACATTGCCCGCGCCGCGACGTTCCTGTGCTCGCCTGCCGCAGACTACATCACGGGATCCGTGCTCACGGTCGACGGCGGATTCACGCTGAGAAATTAGCAGAGGAGAGACACCATGCACGTAGCATTACAGATGAACGATCTATCCGATGACAACCTCAAATTTGCCAAACAAATTGGCGTAGATCACGTTGTCACAGGCACGCCCAAGGAACTCATTTCACCTGAGCGCGGCTTTTGGCTGGCCGATGATTTAAAAGCACTGCGCGAGCGCATTGAAGCCCATGGGATCAGCGTAGAGGTTATGGCGTTACCGCTCAGTTCGTCCTATATAACGCGCGCCGAGAATCCGAATATCATGCTCGGCACGGCGGATAGAGACCGCGAAATAGACCAGATATGCGAGTGCATCCGCGCCGCCGCTGCCGCCGGCATTCCCTGCCTAAAGTACAACCTGACTATTATGGGCGTTATAACTACCGGACGCACAACGGGACGCGGCGGCGTTTCCTACCGCGCGTTTGACTACGAAGCCGTTAAAGACGAACCGCTAACCGAGGCCGGACGCGTCGATGCCGAAGCGATGTGGGAGCGCATCAACTATTTTGTTCAGCGCGTCATTCCCGTGGCCGAGGAATACAAAGTGCGCATGGCCTGCCATCAGCACGATCCAGCTGTGCCCCACGACGTCGGTGTGCGCGGTGTAAACCGCGTCTTGGGCAGCGTGGATGGAGTCAAGAAATTCATTGACCTAATCGACAGTCCCTATCACGGCCTCAATTTCTGTCAAGGTACTTGCTCAGAGATGCTGAACGATCCAGGCAGTGAAATCTTTGACGTCATTCGCTACTTTGGACAGCGCGAGAAAATATTCATGGTGCACTTCCGCAATATTCGCGGCGGATTTCTCAAGTTTGAAGAGGTTTATATAGACGAAGGTGACGTCGATATGTGGGAAGCTATGAAGGTGTATAAAGAGATCGGCTACGGCGGCGTTTTCTGCCCCGACCACGTGCCCAAATCCGAACAGGATAGCGGCTGGGGACACCGACAGCGCGCTTTCACCGCCGGCTATATCAAAGCGCTCATCAAGGCCGTTAATAATCCCTAATACTCAGCGAGTTCCCGCTCGGCGGATCGACCGCACGACTGCGCATACACCCTGCGTCCGCCCCTAATCGGCGGGCTTTGCCCAGCACACCGCATGCCCAAATTAAAAATTGCGTTTGCCGGATTTCGCCACGGCCACATAATCAGTCTATACGATCTAGCTCGTGCACGCGACGACCTCGAAGTAGTCGCAGCCTGCGAGGAACATGCGCCAACGCGTGCTCAGCTCGAGCGCAGTGGACGAGTCCAGATCACACATGACCAACTAGAGGCACTGCTCGACGTAGAGAGTGATATTATTGCTATCGGCGACTACTTCACTCGGCGTGGTCCGGTCGCTCTGCGCGCTCTGGAGCGCGGACGCCACGTCATCGTCGATAAACCGCTGTGTACTCAGATGGAATATCTCGACCAAATCGCTGCACTCACGACGGATACCAAACTGAGGGTGGGATGCATGCTAACCATGCGCGACGCGGCGCAGACCCTTGCCGCACGCCAGCTCATCGGCGACGGACGCATCGGCGAAGTGCACGCCATTTCCTTTGGTGGCCAACACCCCCTGCTGCTGGGTTCGCGACCTGCTTGGTATTTTGAAGAGGGCAAGCACGGCGGCACGATTACCGACATTGCCATTCACGCCATCGACGCGCTACCGTGGGTAACGGGCTTGCGCTTTGAGACCATTCATGCGGCCCGCTGTTGGAACGCCTTCGCCAGCGATACACCGCACTTTGAGGATGCTGGACAGATGATGCTCAAGATGGACAATGGATGCGGCATCCTCGGCGACGTATCGTATTTTGCCCCCGATCGAGCGGGTTATAGCATGCCCTACTACTGGCGCATTACGTATTGGGGACGCGATGGAGTCATCGAAACATCGTCGACCGTTGACCATCTGCAGCTGCTCTGCAAAGACGACGAGGCGCCGCAGGAAATACCCCTTCCACCGAGCCAATCCGGCGGCTATCTGCAGGCCTTTCTCGACGACATAGCCGGCATTGTGCCGGCCAACGGCCTCGACACCGAAACCGTTCTACACTCAGCTCGACAAGTTATTCGCATACAGCAAGCTGCCGATCGCGGCGAGCGCGAAGTCTCGTTTTAACCAACGGAAAGCAACGGATCCTCAACGGCACGTGCCGCCTCGATTACGCGCTGCATATCTTCGGGCCAGTCGGCGCAAAATGCCATCTGCTCGCCCGTCAGTGGATGGACAAAATTTAGCTGGCGAGCGTGCAGCGCCTGGCGTTTTATCAAACTCAACATCCAACGCGCCCGACGCCTCATCTCCGGACGAATACCCTCCGTCCGCTCGCGCCCCGCATAGACGGGATCGCCAAAAACAGGGTGCCCTAGATCCTGCATGTGCACGCGGATTTGGTGCGTGCGACCCGTTTCGAGCTTCAATTGAATCAGGCTTGTAAAGTCAAAGCGCTCGCTGAGTTCGTAGTGTGTCCGCGCCGCTCGTCCCTCTTCGACAATACCCATTTTTTTGCGGTTTTTTGGATTGCGCCCCAGCGGCTTGTCCACTACGCCGCGCGCCTCTTTGGGAATACCCCAAACTAGGGCGCTATAGCGGCGCTCTATCTGGCGTTCGTGCAGTTGCTCTGCCAGACCGCGGTGAGCAACATCTGATTTAGCAACTACCATCAGACCGCTGGTGTCTTTGTCGAGTCGATGCACGATGCCAGGGCGCAGCACGCCGTTTATTCCCGACAAATCCCCGCAGTGATGCAGTAGCGCGTTAACCAGCGTGCCATCCCGTGCACCCGGTGCAGGATGCACGGTCATGCCCGACGCCTTATTGACGACGAGTAGGTCGCCGTCTTCATAGACGATGTCGAGCGCAATGTGCTCCGGTGCCACTTCGAGCGGCTGAGGCGCCGGTACCTCCAACTCGACGCGATCGCCTTCCTGCACCAAATAAGCTGGCCTAACGGCCTGACCGTTGACGCATACCGATCCCTCTTTAACGAGCGTCTGGATGCGACTGCGCGAAAGTTCGGGACAGCGCTGGCGCAAAAAAAGGTCGAGACGCTGATCGACCTCGACCTCTTGCACTTCTATTTGCATGGGTTAGCAACCTATGGGCTAGGAGGCGTGCCCGCGGACGAGATGGCGTCTGCCTCGTTGGCTTGTTCGGCACGCGAATAGCCAAAAAAGAGGAGAAATACGCCTACGGTCACAAAGATGTCGGCGAAGTTAAATATCGGCCAGCGATACGCACCAAATCCAAAATCGAAAAAATCGACGACTTCACCTAAGTAGATGCGGTCGATGATATTTCCCACGGCCCCGCCCAAGACCAAGCTAAGTCCAAAGCGCAGCAACCGCTCTCCAGGGTCGGTAGTGCGGAACAAATACACCAAAGCGCCTAGCGCCGCAATCGAAACGACCGTATGCAGCAGTGGGCTGCCTAAATTCAAGCCGAAGGCGGCCCCAGGATTGTGGATATAGGTCAGGCGAAAAAAATCACCGAGCACTTCTATCGGTAACCCGCGCACCATCTTATGCTGCACCACCAGCTTGGAGAGCTGGTCGATTATAATCGTGGCAGGGACGAACCACAGAGGATTCACGCGTCGTTCGGCTCCGACTCGCGCTTGGACTTACAGGCAATGCACTGCGTTGCCGTTGGCACAGCCTCGAGCCGCGCGCGACCGATATCGCCACTGCATGTGCGGCAGATGCCAAACGTGCCGTTGTCGACTCTCTCCAACGCTTCGTTCAGATAGTCCAGATAGTCTCCACCCCGCTGAGCGAGTAAGAGCGACTTCTCGCGCTCCATCGCATCGGTTCCGTGATCGGCCATGTGCAGCGAATAGGTCGAACGATCTTCCGAAGTGCCATCGCTCCCATCGTTGCGCGATGTCTTTTCGATAGCCGCCACATTTTCGTTGGTCTGGTCCATCTTCTCTTTGATAAGCGTCCTAAAAAAATCTAGATCTTCCTGATTCATTTTCCATCTCTCCACTTCTATCGCCGCATAGGGTTATGCGGCGAGCTCAACAGCGCTCTCAAGCACGGGCAATGGCAATATTGCCCTCGTAATTATTTACCTGCCACTCTTGTTGCAACACCTGATCGGAGGGAAATGTTCCCGTTTCGATTTCTAGTGCCAGCGTCTCTGCCGCAATGTACGAGCGATGCGCAATAACCGCTTGCTGCAGTTCGTCCTGTCCGACCACGCCAATGCGAATGCGATCCGACACATCTAAACCGGCATCTTTGCGCATATTCTGCACGCGATTAACGAACTCGCGCGCCGTGCACTCTGAGATCAGCTCCTCGTCGAGTTGAACGTCGAGCCCGACGCCTAAATTATTGTCGATCGCCACTACAACGCCCTCTTTTTCCTGACGCTGAACGTCGATATCGTCCATGCTGATCTGACCGTCGGCAACGTCTATTACGCCTCCAGACCGCAGCACAGCAATCTGCTCACTATCGAGTTGCGCGATAAACGAGCCCACCTCTTTCATCCGCTTGCCAAAGCGCGGTCCCAGCACGCGAAAATTGGGCCGGTAGCTGACCTCGCTAAGTTCCGTCTCATCCTCAACGAGAACCACCTCTTTTATATTGAGCTCATCGGCCAACAGCGGCACCATCTCTTGCAGATCGCGCCGCGAATCATCGTCGGGAGGCAGAAGGAAAAGGCGCCGAAGCGGCTGGCGTGTTTTGAGGTTGTGCTTGGCACGCAGCGAACGTCCGAGCACAACAGCCCGCGTGGCCAGCTCCATCTGCGCCTCTAACTGTTCGTCGCGCAGCGCCTCGTTGGCCTGCGGCATGGCGCATAAATGCACGCTGGTTGGCGCCTGTTCGTCGTGTGAACGGACGAGATTCTGGTAGATGCTCTCCGTGATAAAAGGCAACACAGGCGCCAATGCCTTACTAAAGGCGACCAATACCTGATACAACGTCGCGTAGGCGGCAGCCTTGTCGCCGTCATCTTCCGACTTCCAAAAGCGACGGCGGCTGCGACGTATATACCAGTTCGTCAGCTTATCGACGAAATGGACCATGGCCGGCACCGTGCGATAGAGTCGATAGGACTCCATTTCGGCGTTTAGGTCGCGCAGGAGCGTCTGCAGTTCGGAAAGTATCCACCGATCGAGACGATTCTCCGAGCGCAGGTCCTGACCGTCCTGTGGCTGCCAGTTGTCCGTTCGCGCATACATGGCGAAGAAGTAGTAGGAACTCCACAGCGGGATAATTACCGAGCGCAGACTCTCCTTGATACCGTCTTCTGTCAGGCGCAGTTCCTCGGCCTTGAGCGCCGGCGAATTGAGCAGATAGAGGCGAAGCGCATCGGCCCCGTACTTGTCTATCATCTCGGTCGGCTCTGGGTAATTCTTGAGTCGCTTGCTCATCTTGCGACCATCCTCGGCCAACAACATACCCGAGACAATGCAGTTTTTAAACGCCGGCTTATCAAATAGCGCAGCGGCCAGTACGGTCAGCGTGTAGAACCACCCGCGCGTCTGATCGAGGCCCTCCGAAATAAATTCGGCGGGGAAATTGGCGTCGACCTGCTCCTTGTTCTCAAAGGGATAGTGGTTCTGTGCATAGGGCATCGAGCCCGATTCAAACCAGCAGTCGAGCACCTCGGGAACGCGCCGCAGCGCGCCCTGCTTGCCGGCAATCTCGATGTCGTCGATGACGTGCTTATGTAGATCTTCGACGGTGCGTCCGCTCAGTTCCTCTAGCTCTTGCCGACTGCCGACGCAAATCGTCTCCCCCGTTTCCTCGTTGCGCCAGATTGGCAGCGGCGTGCCCCAGTAGCGATTGCGGCTGATCGCCCAGTCGCGCGCACCCTCTAACCACCGACCGAAACGGCCTTCCTTTATGTGCTCTGGAACCCACCAAATCTGCGCGTTGGCGGCGAGCATATTGTCCTTTATCGATTCGACGTTGACGTACCACGTCGACACGGCGCGATAGATCAGCGGCGAATCGCAGCGCCAGCAAAAAGGATAGCTATGCTCAATCGTGCTCTCGACCAACAGCTTGCCGCTGTCGCGCAGAGCGCGGATAATATCTCGATCGACCTCTTTGACAAAGCGGCCTTGATAGTCGGGCACTTCGTCTGTAAAGCAGCAGTCCTCGTCGATTGGCGCCACAGTGGGCAGGCCTTCGCGTTGACCTAGCTGATAGTCATCTTCGCCAAATCCCGGCGCGATATGCACGATACCAGTACCGTCTTCGGTCGATACGAAGTCAGCTTGCACAACGCGGAAAGCGCCCTCTTCTGACAGACTGGAGAAGTAGGGAAAGAGCGGCTCGTAGTGCAGGCCGACCAGCGCTTCGACCGGCTGTTCCTCTACGCGATCGATTTCGTTTTCGCTGCGCTTGAACACCTCTTTGAGGCGCGCCTTAGCCAGAATCAGCTGCTCTCCATCCTTCATATGCACGCGGACGTAATCGATTGATCCGCCGACGGCCAGTCCCATATTCGAGGGCAGCGTCCACGGCGTAGTCGTCCAGGCCAAAATGGATAGACGCTCTTCACCGCGCACCTTAAAGCGCACCGTCACCGACGGATCTTGGGTCTGCTGATAGCCCTGATTGACTTCAAAATTGGACAGCGGCGTTGCGCAGCGCGGGCAGTAGGCCAGCGACTTATATCCCTCGTACACCAGCCCCTTGTCCCACAGCGTTTTGAAGACCCACCACACGGACTCCATAAACTCGACGTCCATGGTGCGGTACTGGTTGGACCAATCAACCCAACGCCCCACGCGCGTGATAAAGCGCTCCCATTCGCTGGTGTAGCGCAGCACTACGTCTCGACAGGCTTCGTTGAAGTTATCGACGCCATACTCAAGAATATCCGGACGCGACTTGAGGTTGAGCTGCTGTTCAACCTCGTTCTCTACCGGCAAGCCGTGGCAGTCCCAGCCGAATCTGCGCTCCACGCGATAGCCGCGCATCGTCCAATAACGCGGAACCACGTCTTTGATAATAGAGGCTAGGAGATGTCCGTAATGCGGCAATCCGCTCGCAAAGGGTGGGCCATCGTAAAACGTGAAGCGCTTCTCTTCGTCGCGTTCCTCCACAGAACGTGCGAAAATGCGCTCGTCGTTCCAGAACTGGAGCAACTGCTCTTCTTGGGCCGGAAAATCAGCCTGACTCGGGACTTCACTGAAGTGCCCTTTTACCTTGTCATTTGCCATAGCTCAGATGCGGATACTCTTGAGAAAAATCATGATAATTTGCAGCAACACGATGAGAATCAGCGGCGTAAAATCCAATCCCGTAGACCAGAGAAAATTCGGCACAAAACGCCGAATCGTCTCAATGGCGGGATCGGTCACGCCGCGCAGAAACTGGACGATAGGGTTGTATGGATCCGGATTGATCCAGGAAATCAGCACACGGATGATAACGACCCACATATACAGATTCACAAGGCCGATCAGAATGCCGATTATTCCGGAGGAAAAGCCACTGTAATCGAACATGTATTTCCCCGTTGCTTAGCGTTTTGTAGCGTTAAAAAGACAATAGCACCCACTTATGGGCGCACACCAAATAGGGCTGTACCCAGACGCACCATCGTCGATCCTTCGGCAATAGCCCACTCAAAGTCGCCGCTCATTCCCATCGACAAATCTCGCATTTCTACACCGTCCATGCCGGCGGCTTCCACCGCCTCGGCCAGGCGGCGCAGGCGGGCAAAACTGGCGCGGACGAGGCGTTCGTCTTCGCTGTGTGCACCGATTGTCATGAGACCGCGAATGTGCAGCGCAGGCAGGCCTGCAACCTGACCCACCAGATCCACCGTCCGTTCGGGATCAGCGCCAGATTGACTAGCAGTGCCAGCTGTATTGACCTGTAGCAAGATATCCAAGCGACGGCCTGCGGCCTCGGCGCGACGCGCTAGCGCCTGAGCTAGGCTGAGCCGATCGACCGACTGCACGACGTCAAATAGTTCTACGACTTTGCCCGCCTTATTACTCTGTAGATGGCCGATCATGTGCCAGGACAGAGATACGCCCACGGCCGCTTTTTTTTCTTCGGCCTCTTGGACGCGATTTTCTCCGACGATTGTCAGCCCACATTGCTGCGCAGCTTCGATTTCTTCGGCGCTGCGCGTCTTGCTCACAGCAATGACTTCGATATCGTCGCCGCGACGCCCTGCGCCTTCAGCCGCACGGGCAATTCGATCGCGTAAAACGAGCCAATTTTCTCGAATCGAGTTCATAAAAATAGAATCTTTTAATATAGATATAGCCTATTCAATGCACAATTTTACCCGAATACACGAGCGCGTAAGACATCTATTTACGAGCAGAACGCGTAGATAGATAGAACGCCAAGCGCGCTAGCACAGCGTAAAACAGCGCTGATATGAGTATATCGGAAAGGATGTATTGCTGCCATAAAATGGCCTGCGGTCCGGTCAAGACGTCTAGTAAGCCGAAATCAACCGCGTAACACAGTTCAAATAGGAGCACACCGCGCGGCAATAGCTCCCATCCCAAATCGTGCTGTAGACGTCCCCTGAGGCGCAGATAGAGCGCAGGTATGATACCTCGCAGCACAAAGAGGGCGCCCATTGACACCATCAAGACGACGAGCAAACCCGACTGCGGGGCATTGAGGACGCGTACGTTGAGCGTCGCACCCAAGAGTGCGAAGTAAAGCAGCAACGGCATCGGCCCAATGCGAAATAGAATGTAGCGCAGGCGACGCCTCCACGAAGCCCCCTGGGCGAGAACGGCACCAGCAGCAAAACCGAAGGGTAGCGGATGCAGCTGTACCACGTTAAATAGAAGGGCCGAAGCACAGCAGGCGACAAATAGCCCGAGCAGGAGTCCGTGCACACTTTTGGGCAGAAGCGAAAAGGTCCGCACTACGCCAGCGGCCAGCGCACCGATCAACAGCGATGCAAAAAAACGGCCCACAAAGGGAAATACGTCCTCACCTAGCGTACCAACTGCGGCGAGCCAAAGCAGTTCGACCTGCATGACGAGCAGGCTGACTGCCGAACCAACTACGCCCACCTGGATCGCTCGGTGCCGACGCGCCGCAGGCATCCCCGTAAAAGGTTCCCACATACACGAGAGTGCGCCAAGGAGCAGAGCAAACCACCACGGCACGCCCAATAGCAGCACACAGCTAGCCGACACGATAGCCCAAACACCCAGCGTCGAGCCAAGGACGACCCCCACGCGCTTCCAGTCCAACCAAGAGAGCGGCCACACGTGCAGGCCGACTTGAAATCCGACCCATACGACTGCAGCCTGGCGCACTAGGAGCAGTGTATCGTTTTCCTGCAGCGATACCAACTCTAAGCCACTGCTGCCCACCACCAACCCAGCACAAATCCATCCGACCATAGAGGGCAGATGTAGCAGGCGAGCCAACCGCCCAAACGAGTAGGCGAGTAGAACGATCATGCCGAGCATCCACAGCGGATCAAAGGAACTTTGCTGATAGCTCTGCGGCCCCAACGCACCCAGAAAAAGGGCCACGGCGGCGACTACGATGTCTTTCATAGGCAAAAAAAAACGGAGGGGTAGCCGCACTCGACTACCCCTCCTCCATATATAACAGCGTTGCTAAACGCGCTTAGCTCTTGCTCTTCTCTTTGGCGGCAGCGCGCTGCTGACCCAAATAGAGCACGGGGCTGGCGACGAATATCGAAGAGTAGGTACCGATGATTACGCCGATCAACAGCGTAATAGTAAAATCCCGGTTGACCTCGCCACCGAATAACATCAGCACGACGACGGCAACCAACGTCGTAAACGAAGTTACTAGCGTGCGGCTCAGGCATTCGTTGATACTCAGGTCAATGATCCCACCAAACCCCTCGCGCCGCGTCAACGGCAGGTTTTCGCGAATACGGTCAAAGACTACGATCGTATCGTTGAGCGAGTAACCGACAATGGCCAATAGACCCGCCACGACTGCCAGCGAGATCTCTACGCCTGCCAGCGAGAGTAAACCAAGCGTAATCAGCACGTCGTGAAACAGCGCCACAACAGCGGCAATACCATAGAGAAAGCGGTGAAAGCGCCAAGCCATATAGACGAGAATCAACCCCAGCGCTACGAGCACCGCGCGAACGGCCGCACCGCTGAGTTCCTCGCCGATCTTCGGTCCCACTTTTTCCTGCCGACGAATCCAGTCGACGCCCTGCACGTTGCTGGGAAAGCGCTCCTGTATCGCGGCCATAATGCCTCGAGCGACCTCCGTTCCCTCTTCGCTTTCGCTGACGCGAATCAGCACATCGTTGGGCGAACCAAACTGCTTGATTTCGCTCTTGCTGAAGTCCATGGTCTTGTCGTCTACGACGACTTGACCCAGGGCTCCGCGCACTTCTTCAACCTTTAGGGCCGGCTCAAAATGCAGCTCCAGCAGCGTTCCACCGGAAAAGTCAATGCCCGTTCGCAAACCATTAATCGCACCGACAGATACAAGTCCTAGTACCAGCAGCGCCCCGGACAGCGAAAAGCCAACCATCCGCTTAGAAAGAAAGGGGAAGCGCGCGTTGGCCAGAAAGTTAACGGAACCGATACTGAGCGTCTGCGTTCCGCTGCCACGGGTCATTAAATCAAAGATGGTGCGCGTGACGAAAAAGGCAGTGAACAAGCTGGAGACGATACCGATGCACAGCGTCAGCGCAAAACCGCGGATGGGGCCGGTGCCGAATTGGTAGAGCACAATACCGACGAGAAAGGTCGTTACGTTCGCGTCTATAATCGCTGACAGCGCATTGTTATAGCCACCTTCAATCGCCGCTCGCACGGTCTTACCGGCGCGCAGTTCTTCGCGAATGCGTTCAAATATCAGCACGTTGGCATCAACGGCCATACCGATTGTCAGGATAATACCCGCGATACCCGGCAGCGTCAGCGTGGCGTGAAATCCGGCCAAGATAGCCATGATAAACGACATGTTGAGCACCAGCGCGAGATCGGCAACGGCACCAGCTGCGCGGTAATACAGCAACATAAAAAGCGCGACCAACACCATGCTGTATAGCGCGGCGGTCTTGCCCTGTTCGATCGAGTCGCGACCCAGCGAAGGACCGACCGTGCGATCTTCGATGATTTCCACTTCAGCAGGCAGCGCACCGGCGCGCAGCACGATAGCCAAGTCCTTGGCTTCGTCCTGTGAACCACTACCCGTGATAATTCCACGCCCCTCCGTTATTTTCGTCTGGATCGTCGGCGCCGAGTAGACGGCCTGGTCGAGGACAATAGCCATGCGCTCGCCGATGTGCGCACCCGTTATGCGCGAAAACTGACGGACGCCCTCGTCCGTCGTCGAAAAATTGACGATGGGCTGGCCGAGGTTTTCCACGCTCTGTCCGACGGAAACATAGGCTTCCTGTAGCAGGTCACCGGTCATCTCGGGACGCGCACGCACCAGGTATAAGTTGTAATACTGGTTGCCTTCTACGCCTTCTGCTTTGCTCGAGAATACAAACTCGACGTCTTTGGGAATAGCGGCCCGAGCAGCCGATGCATTTAGGATATCCTTTACGCGGGGCAGGTCGCGCGAACCGACGGCAATATCGCCGTTAGCCAGCGGCACCAGCAGCGAGATGAGACTGCGCTCACCGCTGGCCGCCTCAGGCGTTTCCCCACCTTCTTCAAAAAGACTCGCTTCTTCCTCAATCGTCTCAGCAGCCGTATCGGCCGATGCCGGCGCCGTCAGCGCATTGATGCGCTGCAGCAGGCGGTTGCGCTCTTCGTCTGGCTCCAATAGCTGGAACTCAAGTAGAGCCGTCTGTCCGACTAGATCCTTGGCGCGCTGCACGTCCTGCACGCCCGGCAGTTCGATGATAATGCGGTTCTCACCCTGGCGCTGGATCGTGGGTTCAGCCACGCCGAACTGGTCAATTCGGTTGCGAATGATTTCCTGAGCACGCGCTACGGCATCTTGTGCCTGCTCGACGTCGAGCCCTTCCGTTTGCACCTCCAACACCAGGTGAATTCCACCCTGCAAATCCAGACCCAAGTTGAGAGAATGCTTGTGTAGATCGGCTAGTTTGTCCGGTGCATTCAGATCCATTGCCGAACGCTCTTCAGCCGACATTCCATAGTATTGGATACTCGGAAGTAGATAATAGACCCCGGCGACGATGAGTGCCAAGATCAGAATGATTCTCCAATTGCGTTTCATAGCTCGTCCTTACGATGTGCCTTATAGACCCCTTCGGGGCAAAATATTCAAGATAGACAGCTTTTTAAAATAGACAGCTAATCGACAAAGCGAAAGCGTCCCTGCACACCACTAGTAGCTCGGCTCTGCAGACCGCTCTCCGTTTCGCTGAATACCAGCGCTTCAACGCGAGGCCATTTCTCGACCAATTCCAGCCCTCGATCCGCCCCCAGGACAAAAATAGCGGTGGACAGAATATCGGCATCCATCGCCGTTTCTGCCCATACGGTTGCGCTAATCAAACCGCTCGCGGGCCAACCGCTCTGCGGATCCAGTATGTGGTGATAGCGCCGACCAGCCTCATCGAAATACTGCTGGTAATCGCCCGAAGTCGCAATAGCCGCCAAACCAACATCTTCGACCTCGAAGTAGCGTTCGGCGTCGCGCGGATGCTGAATCCCGAAGCGCCAAGGAAAGCCGTCGGGCTTGGTACCCCAGTAGCGGATATCACCGCCCGCCTCGATCAGACCGGCCGAGACACCGGCAGCGCGCAGTTGTTCAACGGCCTGATCTACTGCGTATCCCTTGGCAGAGGCTCCCAAGTCAATGTGCATGCCCGAACGCAGCAGGCGCACGCCGCTGTCATCGATGTAGACATCGCGATAGTCGACAAAGGCCAGCACCGAATCGATCGCCGCCGAATCAGGTGCGGAACTAGCATCGGGAAAGTTCCACAGACGCGTCAGCGACCCAATCGTCGGATCAAACGCCCCGTCGCAGGCCCGCGCCCAATAGAGCGAGCGCACGAGCACGTCGCGCACGGCCGCCGAAGGTTGCACCGAACGCCCAGCAGCCGCTTCAATCGCCGCCAGTTCACTGTCGGGACGGTAGCGACTCATCAGCGAGTCGACGCGGTCAAACTGGGCAAACGCCTGCGCAAAGAGTTGCTCCGTCGACGCCCTCTCACCGTAGAGTTTAATCGTTACCAGCGTACCCAGCGCAAGGCGATCTTCTCGAACCGGAAGCTGCGGCTCGGAGGAAGGAGCAATCCACAGGACCAGCGCGAGCGCTGCCAGGGCAAACAGTGCCCTCTTTGCAATAGCTACCACATCCGCCGCACTTTAGCTGTTGCGCTCGACGACTAAACGCACGGCCAACTCCAATGCCTGGCGGGCCGGCGTGTCGGGCCGCCCCCCCAAACACGCGGGGGCGTGCGGGTTTTATCCCCGCGCGGGGGGGGCCGCCCCCCCCCCACCGCCCTGTTCCTCAACAAAGGAGACGATACGCCCCCAATCGGCTTCGCCGTTGTCGTCCTGAGTCAAGAGGGCTTCTATGGCCTGGCGTTCACCATCTGAGGCATTTTGCAGAGCGCGTATCAAGGGAAGCGTGATCTTTCCCTCGCGCAGATCGTGACCAACCGGCTTACCCATCGTCGTCTCGTCGCCGGTGAAATCCAGTATATCATCGGCGATTTGGAAGGCTTTGCCCAAGAGTTCACCGTAGCGGCCCATCGCGTCAATAACGCGCTCGTCGGCTCCGGCAAAAATCGGCCCCAATCGGGCCGAAGCGGAGATGAGCGAGGCCGTTTTATCGCTGACCATAGTGAAATACGACGCCTCGCGCGCATCGCGCTGTTGACCAATCTGAATTTCGAATATCTCGCCTAAGCTCAGGCGCTCTGTCGCGCGCGAGACCACACCCAAGGCAGCCAAATTGCCCAATTCGACAAGCAGGCAAAGCGCGCGAGCCAGCAGAAAATCCCCCATGAGCACGGCAATCTGGCCCGTCCACACTTCGTTGACCGATTTGCTGCCCCGGCGCATGGTCGCCGAATCGACGACGTCGTCGTGTACCATCGTCGCGGCATGTATCATTTCCACCGCCACCGACGCTTCGATGACTTGTTTGCTATCAGCCAAGCCTGTAGCCTGAGCACTGAGCAGAGCGAGTGCCGGACGCAGGCGCTTGCCTTTGAGTGTCGACATATAGCGCGCAATATCGTTTGCCAGCTCGACATCGGCCGTCAACACCTCATCTAAGCGCATTTCAAACTGCGCTAACTCGCTGTCTATAAGCCCCTTAAAGAGATCCATGCTCAATTTCTACACGTTGGTTAAAGGGCGCTAAACTAAGTACAGCCCATCGGACTGTCAAACAATCGAATTGCCCGTATGTCGTTGCATTTACTATACTTTTCACGCTGTATCCTATCCCCCTATCAACGGAGTAAATTTCGTGAAGATTACCGAGATCAAAACCTATCTGATGGACGCCGGTTGGCCACAGTACAATCGCGAGACCAATAGAGAAGAAAAGGGGGGTTGGTCGGCACGCAACTGGCTCTTTGTCAAAATTTTTACCGACGAGGGGGTATATGGAGTCGGCGAAGCTTCCGGCTGGCCACGCGTTGTCGAAACCGCTATCCATGACCTAAAGCCCCTACTCATCGGCGAAGATCCCAACCACATCGAGCGCCTGTGGCACAAAATGCTGGCGGCGCTTATGGGACACGGCATGACCGGCGTAGTTGGCCACGGCGCCATGACCGGCATCGAAATGGCGCTCTGGGACCTAAAAGGCAAGGCGCTGGGCCAGCCCGTTTGGAACCTATTGGGAGGTAAAATGCGCGATGAGATACGCATCTATGCCCACGCGCATTCGCGCGAACAGGCGCGCCAGCTCGTCGACGAGGGCTACACGGCCATAAAGACAGGCGGCACGCAGAATTGCATAGAGAGCGTTCAGGCCATACGCGATGAGGTCGGCCTAGGCATCGACCTGATGGTCGACGTGCATGGACCGCCCTGGCTAAGCACGCGCGATGCCATTGCGCTGGGCCAGCGGCTCGAGGAATACGACCTCTTTTTTTACGAAGATCCGGTTGCTCCCGAACACATAGATGCCATCGCGCGCGTCGCCGAAGCCGTGAATCTACCCATTGCTGCCGGCGAACGACATGCGTCCATATGGGGCGTACGCGAGCTGATAGAGCGCGAAATCATCGACGTAGTGCAGCCCGATACAGGCCGTGCAGGAGGCCTTATGCAAATGAAGAAGATGGCTGCACTCGCCGAAGCCCACTACTGCACGATGGCTCCGCACGACGGCTCACTCGGCCCCGTCGCCGAGATGGCAGCCGTCCACCTCATGGCGACCATACCCAACTTTCTCATCCTCGAGCATTTGGCCGTCGACGTGCCGCAGCGCTACACCGTGATGACGGGCCAACCTGAAATAGCCAACAGCCATATCAAGGTGCCCGATACACCGGGTCTAGGCATAGATATCGTCGAAGAAGAAATCGCTCGCCATCCATCAAAGGGCAATATCAGCCTGCCGGATAGCAGCTTTGACTACCAGTATTTCATGCCCAAGCAGCAGCGGGCCCTGTGGCTGAGCGACGAAGAGACGCCACCTCCGGACTACCGCGCTGGACAGATTTTTTAGAGAAAGAACCAACGGACGTTGCGGCTCAGCGATCGTGGATCGGCCCCTGTCGCAAACGGAGAGAACCGCCACCGCGCCCACCGCAGACCGCCTGTATCTCGGCGACTATAGACAGCGCGATCTCTTCCGGGGTCTGAGCGCCGATATCCAATCCCACGGGGCTGAACAGCGCGCGGCGAGCACCACTGTCGCCGTCAGCTAAGTCGGCCAGCAGGCGTTCGGTGCGCTGCTGCGGGCCCAGCACGCCTAAATAAACGAGATCGTGCTGTAGCAGGTGATGTAGCACCGCCTGATCCTGGAGAAAGTTGTGCGACATGACGACCGCCGCGCAGTTTTCGGCTATTGTCAATTCGGTCGGCCACTGACCAGAGGGCGCCAATAGAACCTCCCGAGCTTCAGGAAAGCGCTCGGGACACGCGTAGAGCGGACGATGATCAACGACGCTGACGTGCCATCCCATCTCGGCGGCTAGCCGCACGACGGGCCTTGCGTCATAGCCGCCGCCCAACACGACCAAGCGCAGCGGTGGTCGCAGCACTTCCATCAGCACGGACGCACTACCATCGGCCAGCTCGTAGTGGTGCACAGCAGAGGACGAACGCATTCCCTGCGCGCCATCGGCCAGCAGGGCATCTACGTCAGCGCGCACGCGCGCGCCCAGCAGAGGATGAGAAAGCTCATCGCGCACGGGCAGACCGCCTCCAGCCGCCAACCGCTGCCCGAGCTGCGTTCCTTCCAATCCATCAACGTCAACTACCGTTGCAAGCACAGCGCTCAAAGCACCCAGCGCGCTAGCGCGCAGATACTCGATATAGGCCGGCGTCGTTCCTGCCTTGACCGGCTCGATCAAAACGCATACCCGCCCAGCGCATCCCAGGCCCGTGCCCAACACAATATCGTCTTCTGGAAAGGCATCGTAACGTACGATGCGGGGCTGGCCGACTTGCAGTGCCTCCATGGCCTGTTCGCGCACATCGCCTTCAAGGCAGCCGCCGTTGATCGTGCCCTCGCTCTGGCCAAGGGACTCGATCAACATCCGCGTTCCCAATCCCCGATAGACAGATCCCTCAGCGCCTACAACCGTAGCCAGAGCATACGGCGAACGCACGACCTCAAGTTCGGCGATCCGCCGCAGGATGTTCTGTAAATCTTTCACTCGGTTATCGCCTTGCCAACGCGTGCCAGTTCAATCGAGGGCGTACATCTTTCCCGGGTTGAATAGACCTTGAGGATCGAGAGCTTTTTTTAGCATTTGGTTCATGTGAAAAACGCCGGCATTGGGAGGCGTAAAAGCCTCTTCATTGCGCCCGCCAACTTCGGCCGCAAAGCGCCAGGCCAGCGCCTGATGCCGAGCAGCCGTGCGATGAACCAGCCCCACTTCAGCGCCCGTGGGCAGGACAGCCCACAGCAGTCCGCCAGCCCAATCCAATCCCCACTGACTCAACCCTTCGGCCTTCAGCGCCTCCATCAGCCGCACCATCCGCGTCGGTGGCCCAGAAAAGCGCCAGCGCTGCTGGTCGGCGCCAGGACGTTGCCAGGTCAGCTCTCGCCACTGGTGCCAATGTGCCTGCGAGGCCTGCACATCGAGCATATCGGCCTGTGCGCACTCTGCGCGCAGTGCTTCTATCTGCTGGACGACGGCCGCCTGCGGTCCTTCCACGCGCGCCATCAAGTGCCCTTCGTTTCCAGCGTAGGCCAAGCCGGTAATTTCCAGCGGCCGCCCGGCCCAGTCGAGTATCTTCTCCAGCGCCTGCGCTGGGGTTAAACCGGCGACCAACAGCGTCTGTTCGATTTCTGGACGCGGCCATACCTTCAGACATACTTCCGTCAGCACCCCGAGCGTGCCAAACGATCCGGCCATGACCTTGGGCAAATCATATCCGGTGACGTTCTTGACGACTTTGCCACCGCCACGCACCCGCTGCCCGCGCCCGTCCACCATTTCTACACCGAGCAAGTGATCGCGCAATGCGCCCATTTTAAAGCGTCGTGGTCCCGACAGATTGCAGGCGACAATGCCACCGAGCGTAGCGCGCTCGCCCCAGCCGGGTGGCTCAAAGGCAAAGCGCTGGTTTTCCGCTGCTAATACCTGCTCCACCTCGCTCAGCAACGTGCCGGGACGGGCCACCAGAACCAACTCGCCCGGCTCATAGCTCATGATGCCACACAGTGCCGATACGTCGCACGGAGCCCCCACCACCTGACGTCCCAGCGCCCCCTTTGTCGCACCGGCATAGATATCAAGCGGCTCGGCGCTGTCGCGCGCGCGGCACACTCGCTCCTGGATCGCTTCGGGCGAATCTAACTGCTGGACTTGCTCACTCATCGGTCAGTGCACTCGGGAAACTGGGTTACGCATAGGGCCTAGAACCGCTCCAATTCGGGAAACGATTCCTCGCCGGCATGCACGTGCATGGCACCGCCTTCAATACAGCGGCGCAGCACGGGAAAGACTTTGCCCGGATTGAGCAGTTGGCGCGGATCAAATGCCGCTTTTATATGCTCTTGGGCATCCAGATCGGCGTCGTTGAACATGCACGGCATTAGATCGCGCTTTTCCAAACCGATGCCGTGTTCGCCGCTCAGCACACCTCCAACCTCGACGCAGAGCTTGAGGATCTCGGCGCCCAAAGCCTCGGCTTTTTGCAAGTCGCCTTCTCGATTGCTGTCGTAAAGGACCAACGGATGCAGGTTGCCGTCGCCGGCGTGAAAAACGTTGGCCACGGCCAGACCGTACTGCTCTGAGAGTTCACCGATGCGCTTGAGCACGTGGGGCAGCTGGCCGCGTGGAATCGTGCCGTCCATGCAGTAATAGTCCGGACTGATGCGCCCCATCGCGGGAAAAGCCGCCTTGCGCCCAGCCCACAGCTTGAGTCGCTGCTCTTCGTCCTGCGCAACCCGTATCTGGCCGGCACCGGCGCGCTCCAATAGATCCTGTAGATGCTCCATCTGACAGGCGACCTCGCTGACGGGCCCATCCAATTCGACGAGCAACAGGGCCTCGACACCCAGCGGATAGCCAGCCCCGACAAAGCCCTCGACCGCCTCTATAGAGAGACGATCCATGATCTCCATACCCGCCGGCACCATGCCGGCAGCAATGACCTGTGCCACTGCTTGGCCGGCGGCCTCAACCGAATCAAAGACCGCCATAAGCGCCTGCGCACACTCGGGCTTGGGCAAGATGCGCAGCGTCGCCTCCGTCGTGACGGCGAGCAGGCCCTCCGATCCAGTGAGCAAACCGAGCAGATCAAAGCCAGCCTGATCCATGCCCTTACCGCCCAGCCGCACAATCTGCCCGTCGGCGAGCACGACTTCTAGTCCAAGCAGATTATTAGTCGTAGTGCCATACTTGAGACAGTGCACGCCGCCCGAGTTTTCAGCGACATTGCCGCCAATGGAACAGGCAATCTGACTAGAGGGATCGGGCGCGTAGTAGAAACCGTGTGCGGCAACCGCGTCGCTTACGCCGCGGTTTGTCACACCCGGCTGCACGGTGACGGTTCGATTCTCCAGATCTACGTCGAGCACTCGGTTCATGCGCGCCGTGCTCAGCACGATGCCATCTTCCCGCGCGAGCGCCCCACCGGATAGACCCGTACCGGCCCCCCAAGGCACAATGGGTATATCCAGTTGGCCGCACACCTCTATGACGGCCGCTACTTCGCCCGCAGCTTCCGGCAGGACCACGGCCAACGGGCGCTGACGATAGGCCGAAACCGCATCGCATTCGTAGGCAGCCAGATCTTCGGGATGATGGATTAACTGGTCTTCGCGCAGCACGGCGCGCAGTTTCCCGACGAGCTCATCTCGTCGTCCCAGTCGCTCTACAACGGGCTCAGGTAGATTCATAGCGGGTTCCGTAACAGGGTGCACGGGCGCCGGCAGCACGCAGTAGAAAACAGCCGCGCGCGCAGCGACCTATAGCAGTTCATCAGCATACGCAAACAGGGCCGGCGTGCCGCCCGTGTGTACGAAAATAAGGGCCTGTTCCCTGTGCCACCAGCCGGCCTCAACGTGGGCCAGCAGGCCCGACATGGCCTTGCCCGTATAGGATGGATCCAAGAGCAGGCCTTCCGTGCGTGCCAGCAGCTGAATCGCAGCGCGACTCTCCTCGGTCAGCACGCCGTACTCCGAACCGACAAATTCGGCATAGCTCTCAAAGTCTTGCGGAACAAACTCCAGTTCCAGTCCGAGAATCTCCGCGCATTCGCGCGCCAGATCGACGTGTCCCTCGGCCGCCTCGCCATCATCGCGCGGCGTGGGACTCACTCCGACGACGCGCAGGTCGATACCCAGTGCCTTAAATGCCACGACGAGGCCGACGTGCGTATAGGCCCCCGAGCAGAGATAGAGCGCTGCGGCTCGAATGCCCTGTGCTTCCATCTGCGCAGCGAGCTCTAATCCCCCATCCACGTAGGCTATCGCCCGGTAGGCTCGCGCATCGACGCTCGTGTTAAACGGCCTGTGTCCCGCGGCGCGCAGCGACTCCATCTTGTCGGCAAGGGCCGCTCCCTGTTCCTCTGCTGCAGGCAGGTGGACTTCAGCACCAAAGAGGTGAGTGAGCAGCAAATTGCCCTGGCGCTGCTGGTGGCCATCACAGCGGCCTACAATCACCGCCTGCAAGCCGAGTTTAGCGGCCACCGAGGCCGTTACTCTCGACTGATTCGACTGGGAGCCAGCCGCGTGTACGAGCACGTCACAGCCGCCTTCAACGGCTTGGGCAATCTGGTATTCAAACTCTCGAATCTTATTGCCGCCCAACGCCATACCCGTTAGATCTTCTCGCTTTATATAGATCTCTGGGCCCCTGATGGCCTCGCTCAGCCGATCGAGCTTCTGCAGCGGCGTCGGCACACTAGCCAAATCCAATCGAGGCAGCGCGTCCAAGCGCGCTCGCAGCATTTCGGACGAGTATTGCGTCACGTTGTCCTCTTTTCGTAAGTCCTTTTTCACATTCAAGTTACATAAAACAAACAGGCGCGACAAGATGCGCCGGAACTCGAGTGAATTGCCCTCACAGAAAAACGCATTAGCTTAGGAGGAAAGACTACGTTTGGAGTGTATGTCCCCCTCAGGTCTCCCCGCCTCCCTATGCACCCCGCCCGAAAACGCATAAAAACAATGAGATAGGATATCCGTGGAACTCGTAGAAGCCATCCCTGAAAAGCTGGCTCCGCACATACGCGGCGAACTCAAACACGGCGAATTACTGATGATCCTACTGGAGGCCGATATACGGGCCGACGGTCAGTACGGCGATTCTTGGTTTGCCCTAACCGACGAACGCCTGATCGTCTTTCAGCCGAACGGCGATGCAGTAGACGTTTCGCACATCCCACTGGAACAGGTCGAACGCGTCCAGGTGCGCAATTACGTCGGCAGCGGAGCGCTGCTGGTTGAACTGGCGGACGAAACCGTAGAACTCGTGCGCTTTTCGCCCAGCGCATACTTCAAATTTTCAAGCGTACCGCAAGCCATAGAGGCCGCCGGCATAGTCGAAGAAGAGGTCGGACCCATCGAGGAATCGACGCCGGTCAACGTGGTCGAGCACTGTCCCACCTGCGGCCGCGCCTTCCGCCCCGGCACCAAGATATGCCCCAACTGTCTACAGAAGAGCGAGACGTTTTGGCGCCTCTTCTCCTATATAAAGCCCTATAAGGGCAAAGCACTAATCGGTTTCGCCCTAACGATCGCCCTGACGATCATCGGTCTGCTGCCTCCGCAGTTAAACCTAGTGCTCATCGACGAAGTGATCCTGCCAGCCATCGCACCCTACATGCAGACAGTCGACGGCATTCCGCAGCAGGTGCTAACACCCGATACGCCACAGCAACCGCCCGAACACGCGCTGTCGATGCTGATCTGGGTCGTATTCGGACTGCTCGGCGTTTACATAGCACGTGCGCTGACCAACGTCGCGCGCACCCATATCTTGGGCTGGCTGGGGCAGCATATCGTTTACGATTTGCAGATGGAGCTCTTTAAGCACCTACAGCTTCTATCGCTCAATTTCTATAACACGCTGAGCACGGGTCGCATCATGACGCGCGTCACGAGCGATACCGAACGCATGCGCACGTTTATAACGTCTGGATTTCAAGACATTGTCATCAACGTGCTGACGCTCGTCGGCATCTTTCTGCTCATGCTGTGGATGAACTGGGAACTCACGCTGCTAGCGATGATACCCATCCCCTTTATGATCGTTGGCACGCTGTTTTACCGCACGCGTATCCACTGGGTCTACCACCGCATCTGGCGCCGCATATCCACGCTGAACTCCATGCTAGCCGATAGCATACCCGGCGTCAAAGTCGTCAAAGCCTTTGCTCAGGAACATCGCGAGTTCGAGCGCTTTGACGCGCGCAATACCGACCTGCGCGAATCGCAGATGGCTTCCATCAAGATGCGCGCGCTCTTTCTGCCAGCGATCGCTTTTACAACTTCGGTCGGTTCGATTATTCTCTGGTGGTTTGGCGGTAACCGCGTCCTTGCCAATACGCTGACGTTGGGGGAACTGCAGGCATTCATATCCTACATGATGATGTTTTACTCGCCGGTGCGCGCCCTGTGCACGCTGACGGAACAGTTGGAAAGTGCGGCGACTACCGCCGAGCGCGTTTTTGAAATCCTGGACACCGAAGCCGAAGTTGAAGATACCGCCGATGCCGTCGACCCCGGCCAGTTGAACGGCTCCGTCGAATTCCGCAACGTGTCCTTTACCTACGACGGTTCGGCGCGCATTCTCGATCGCGTCCACTTCAAGGTCGAACCGGGTGAAATGATCGGCATCGTAGGCCACTCCGGTTCGGGCAAGTCGACGCTGGTCAACCTGATATCGCGCTTTTACGACGCCAACGATGGGCAGATCTACATAGACGACCTACCCATCACCTCGATTCAACAGCAGAAGCTGCGCGCGCAAATCGGCGTAGTGCTACAGGAACCCCTGCTCTTCCAGGGTTCCATTGCCAAAAACATCGCCTACGGCTATCCGCACGCCACGCGCGAAGAAATCATCGAGTCGGCTCGGGCGGCCAACGCGCACAAGTTTATCATGAATTTTCCCGACGGCTACGACACCCAAGTCGGCGAACGCGGCGGCCGTCTGTCGGGGGGAGAGCGCCAGCGCATTTCCATCGCGCGCGCGCTGATCGGCAACCCGCGCATTCTCATACTAGACGAGGCCACGGCTTCCGTCGATACGCAGACCGAGTACGAAATCCAAGAGGCTCTCGAGCGCTTGGTAGCCGGTCGCACCACCTTTGCCATCGCGCACCGCCTGTCCACGCTAAAAAATGCCGATCGCCTGCTCGTGCTTGAACGCGGCCGCATCGTCGAAGTCGGCACGCACGAAGACCTCCTCTCAAAGGAAGAGGGCGTCTACCGCAACCTAGTCAACATGCAGACGGAGATGGCGAAAGTGAGGGCGCTGTAATGAGCGAAGAACACGCCGATGTTAAAGGCTATTCGTACACCGATTTTTTGCTGGATCCAACGACCTTGCGCTGCAGTCGATCGCCGCGCGGAAGCCTTATTCTACACATTGGCTCAGAGGAATACAGCGATCTCAATATTCGCCGCGCTTTTCCCCTAGAAGAAGGCAATCGCTACATCGGATTCTTCCAGCCGGATGGCACTGAGCTGGGCCTTTTAGATGATCCCAACGCGCTAGAAGAGGCAAGTCGGGACGAGCTATTAAGAGAGCTGGATAAGATTTACTTCCGCCCGCGCATCACCGCCTTTAACAGCCTCGACGAGGAATTTGGCGTGCTGCGCGGCCATATAGAAACGACGAGCGGACCGCGCCCGCTGGAAATTCGCGGCTACCGTCAGAACGTGCGTATGCTTTCGGGCCATCGCGCCATTATCGAAGACGTCGACGGCAACCGCTATCTAATAGAAAACTGGCCCGAACTTCCGCAGCGCATCCGCGAGATTCTCGGTCTTTGATCATCGCCCTGCTCGTCGTCCTAGGCGTTTTTATACTCAACCTGCCTTTTGGCTACTGGCGCGCCGGTCTGCGCAAGCTGTCCCTGCCTTGGTTTCTAGCCATTCACTTGCCGGTGCCCCTCGTCGTCGCGCTCCGTTTTATTGCCGAGTTGGATTGGACGTTCATTCCCTTTTCTGCCGCGAGTTTCTTCGCCGGGCAGATGGTGGGCGTTCGACTTGGCCGACGCCACGGACGCACGGTGCCTCAAGGGTAGTTGCTATTGCCGTATTCTCTCCCATTCCAGTTCAAATACGCGCATAAAATCGGTGGAATACAGGGCGAATAGCACCTGCCGTTTGATACCGCCGCCGATCCGTTACACAGAACGTATATGTTGCGCGGAAAACTGCTTGACAGAGAAGATCGCCCCTGTCAATCTTTGGCGGTGAAAGCACCTCAACTGCAGACGTGCTTTTTCCCAACTACCTTCCGTCAAAGAGGGGCCCCTACATGGATACTGTACCGCATCTTCACGCCTGCCCAGAGTGCGGGGGATCCGGATGCGCACAGGCATTGCGCGCACCCGACGAGAGCCTGTTCTTATTTCCTCGCTGCGAAGTTTGCAAGGGCAAGGGCAAGTTAGATACTCAGCAGTACGAAGCCTATAATCGCCGGCAAACCGCCTGATTCACCGGCCTCTTAGGCGGTTAACTGCCCAACCGACCGACATATGGCTTCTACGGCAGCTTCCCGCTCTACAGCGTCGGCCATACCACCGGGCACGATCCAGTCGGCGTGCGCACGCGTCGGTGCGTTATACTCTTCGTGCTGCCAGCGCACCGACTCGAGATAGTAGTTGGCTATAAAGTCGTAGTCTTCCAATTGCTTCATATTGCGGCGGATGCGGCGCACAATGCGCTCATCGGCCGCGGCCTCCACGTAGAGCTTTAGATCCATAAATTCCCGCAGCGATTCAAACCACAGCACCAAGATGCCCTCGAGAATAACCACATCGCAATCAGCAGCCTTCAGCACGCGACACGTCTCGATCATTTCCAGCTGCTTGAACGAATCGGGCTCGTTATAGGCCGGATGGTGCTGCCCATCGATTTGCGAATAGTACTGGGGCATATCCTCCGGCTTTTTAAAAAAACGATCCTGTCCTACGACCTCTACGCGCAGCGGCGCTAGTCGCTCGGCTAGGTGCGCCGCCAGAGTGCTTTTACCGGAGGCACTACCGCCGCCCATGCCAATATAAAAAGGCCGACGGCCGCCGTCGGAACGCCAGCGGCTTACAGCCTCGGACAGCACCTTGTCAATTGGCAAAGTAAGCCTGCATCTTTTCCATACCGATCTGCGCCACTTCCATCGGATCTCTGGTCCACAGTTCGGGATTAAATAATTCCAAGGATACGTAGCCTTCGTATCCCTGCTCCAGCGCCAGACGCTCGATTTCCCGCAGCGGCCCCACGCCATCGCCCGGCAATACGCGATCGGCATCCGACTGCTCGGCAAAGGGTTTATCGCCCGGAGCATCGTTCCAGTGCCAGATAGCGACCTTATCCCCTGGCACCATGGCAATGCTCTCAATTGGACCGCCGCCGCGCAGAATGTGAAAGGGATCCATGATGAGGGACGAGTCCGGATGATCGGCGTCTTCGACGATTTTCCAACCCTGCTCAATCGTATAAACGCTCTTCATAAAACCCAGATATTCCATCGCTGGCTTCACGCCAATTTCAGCGCCAATTTCCAGCAGCTCTCTGTAGTCTGCACCGCCGCGACTGAGGTCAAAGGGCTCCATCGGAGGGCTGGCAATAACGTATTCTGCGCCCACTTCTGCGGCCTGCTGCATTCGTCGCTTGGCTTCTTCTAACGCTTGGTCGTGTGCAGCCCCTGTCGAACCGAGCCAACCGTGGACAGCAATGCACGTCGGCGCTGTAAGGCCGTGATCGGCTAGCGCACGGACCACCTCGCTTAGTGAACCGCCGGCCTCCTGGTGCGTCGTTAGATCGTCATTCCACAATTCGATTGCTCGGAACCCCGCAGCAGCAGCGATGCGGATTTTTTCCATCAGAGGAGCCGGACGGATCGTCGAACTATTCAAGCAGTATTTTATACGCGCCATTGTTTTCCTTTCTCTATTGGACTCGCTAAGACTACTGGATGCCTAAGCAACGCACCAGTAGTCCACACCCTCTTTGAATCCCCATTCACTCAGCTGCGCTCGTATCAGCGCTCTTGCCCCACGCGAAGCGACAGCGGCGAGCAGCACCGGTCGTTTAAAGCGCTGCCACCACTCGACCAGCGCGTCGGGACCAATCACCGGCGCGCCGCGCAGCGTGCCGCCAATCTTTTTCGGCGTTATGTCCACGAAAGCATTGGGCTGTGCGCCACCCCGCTGCAGGTGTTTGGCTAAACGCCGTCCCGTTTTACCCGCGCCCCAAACCAGCAGCCCGTCGCGCCCTTGGAGAGGTCCTTCGACGAGATAATGGGCCTTGGCGCGCAAAAAGTTCTCCACTGAGTAACGGGACTGCGTATGCGTGACGCGCCCGCCGTGTTCGCGCCAGTAGAACAGAACCTCCGGCACCTTAGAAAAGCGCTTGCCCGCCATAAAGTAGCGCAGCCACAGATCGTAGTCTTCGGGCCAGCCGCGCTCGTGATAGCCGCCCATTTGCACAAACTCATCGCGTCGCAGCATCGACGTCGGATTGGCAATAGGACTCTCTACAAAGATTTCTCTGACAATATCCCGGTGCGCAACTAAGCTATTGAGCCACGTCTCGTAAATGCGCATACCTTCGCCAACTCCGTCGGCGGCAAAGGTCTCGACCAGACAGCTAACCGCGCTCAGCGATGGATCGGCCTCAAACTGCTCGACCTGCTTTTGCAGGCGCTCTGGGTGCATGCGATCATCGGCGTCCATGCGCGCGACAAATGCACCGCGGCAGAAACTCAGCCCTCTATTGGGAGCTTCAACTACGCCGGCGTGCTCGGCAAAGACCGGCCGCACCCGTTGATCTCTCCGCGCCCACGCTCGCAGCACCTCGGCGCTGTCGTCCTGTGAACCATCATCGACTGCTACAACTTCGAGATCAGAAAGACTCTGTGCGAGGACGCTTTCGAGCGCCTCATCCAGCGTTTGCGCCGCATTATATACCGGCATCAGCACCGATACGCGCGGCTCACTATTCCGTGATATCCCCATAGGATCACTTAGTATAACACCTTGACAGATCAGAAAACAAATGCCGTTCTTCTGCCCCTATGCTACACTTGAAATCAAACGCCGACATAGAGAAAATTCGCGCGGCAGGGCGCATAGCGGCCGAGGCATTACTGCGGGTGCAAGACGAGCTCAAAGTAGGCACTACGACGGGCGAACTCGATGCCATAGCCGACCGCTATATACGCAGTCAAGGTGCCCGAGCGAGCGCGCTGGGCTACCGCGGCTATCCCAAGAGCATCTGTATCTCTGTCAACGACGAGATCGTCCACGGCATCCCCGGCACGCGCGTGCTCAATGACGGCGATATTCTCGCCGTCGACATCGCCGTACAGAAGGATGGATTTCACGGCGATATGAACGCCACCATGATGCTTGGTGCCGTATCGGAAACGGCGCGCCACCTCGTCGAAACGACGCGACGCTGCCTCGAGCTAGGCCTAGCCAACTCTACGACCGAATGCCGGTTAGGTGATATCGGCCACGCTATACAGCAGCATGCAGAAGGCGAGGGATTTTCCGTAGTGCGCGAATACTGCGGTCACGGCATTGGCCGCGATTTCCACGAAGAGCCACAGCTACTGCACTATGGCATTGCCGGCACCGGACGCCGACTGCAGGCCGGTATGGTCTTCACCATTGAACCTATGATCAATCAGGGCGGAGCAGAAACGCGCCTGCTGGACGACGAGTGGACGGCCGTCACCGCCGACGGCATGCTTTCGGCTCAGTTTGAACACACGGTGGCCGTCACGCCCGACGGTCCCGATGTGCTCACGCGCTTTGACGACCTACCTTTCTGAGCCTTGCGACCTAGACCCCACTAGCTATATTTAATTGTTGATTTAATTTATAGGAGCGCTATCATGTCGAATAAAACTTCGGGCGAAGAAGGCGGAGAAGAGGAAGGAACAGATTTTTCCTTTGATCCCGGTTCGCAGATTGAACTAGAGTTGGAAGAGACCTGCTGCGTTACGGGAGAGCCCGTCACTTCGGGTTTTTGTCGCTTTCCCGACTACGTGAGTGGCACGCTGATGGTCATGTCCAAAAAGGCCATGATCAAGCACCTGCGCACCAGCACGACCATCCAAGTATTCAAAGAAATACTGGTCAAGCGGCACGGTAAGGCCATCCTCGAAGAGGATTATTACGCCAACTTCTAAGTCGATTTATCAAACAAAAAAAGCGGGACTGCCTTTGCAGTCCCGCTTTTTTTGTTTGTCGCGCGCTCAAGATTGCGAAAGCAGTGCCTCTATATCTTCGCTTAGCGCCCCGCGCGGATTGATCTTGCCCTTACTGTCTCTCGGCACGCCAATGTGCTCTTTATAAACGCGCCCGTCGCGATCAATGATGAAGGTCATCGGAACAGCCATTGAAGACAGGTTGCGGCGAAAAAATTGACGGACCAAATCGCCGCGTCCGTCATGGACTATCGTATAGTTAATCTCATAGCGATCGATAAATTTGCTCAGCAGAGGCCGCACCTGTTCTGCAGGCCCCTGATCGAGCGAGACGCCGATAATAGCGACCTGATCGGGATCGTAGTCGTCGCGCATCTTAACTAAATCGGGAATTTCATAGCGACAGGGCCCACACCACGTAGCCCAGAAGTTGAGCAGGACGACGCGCCCTTTGTAGTCGCGCAGATCGACTATCGCGCCCTCGTGATCACCTATTTCATAGTGCGCTGTCGGCGGGAAGACGACCTCGCCGCTGCCGCGTTCGGCCACGTTGGCTTCTTCGCCTCCACAGCCCCAACTCACACAGCAAAGCAGCGCGCCGATCCACCCTATTTTCTTAAACAAACCCATATCCTCCTGGAATTTCACAGCCGGATTCGGAATATAGAACGCACCCCGAACCTGTCAACGACGCGCAGAGCCTAAGCGCGATGTCGCCAACGCTCTTCGCGCACTTGCACCGTCGGCGGCTGAATTTGCGCCGTCAGCGACGTGCGCGACGTGCCGAGAATCTCGTCAAATCCTTGCAGCAACTCGTCGCAGGGATTGACGCGAACAGAGCGCGAGCGAATCACCGCATCTTTTTCGCCCCCGTTCTTTACGTGGAGCAACAGTTCGCAATCACCTTCAAAGCGACTGCAGTGCGCCTTTAAATCTTCGAGCAGGGATGCGTCGACTTCTTCGTAGAGAAGCTGCACATTGACCGCCTTTGTCAGCTTTTCGCGTATTCCTTCAAGCGGCATGGCCTTTTCTGCCTGCAGGCTCAACCGGCCGTTGCGCTCGGAGACGCGCCCCTCGACCATAATGACGGAATCCTCTTCTAAGAGCGACTCAAAGCTGGCAAACGCCTCGGAAAAAAACGCGACGTCGCCCTTGCTTCCCATGTCCTCTAGCGTGACGAAAGCAAAGGCCTGGCCGCGCTTGTCGTAGAGTTTTCGCACCTGCGATACCAAACCACCGACGCGCATCGAATAGCCATCGCGCTGGTTTTCCATTTCACTCAGCGGCGTGGCAAAACTCCTTAGATCGCGGACGTAGGCTTTGAGCGGGTGGCTCGACACGTAAAATCCGAGCAGTTCGCGCTCCTTGGCCAACATCTCGCGTTCGGTCCAGGCCTCCACTTCGGGTAGTTCGTGCTGTTCCAATTCAACCGCAGCACCCGCGCTATCGTCGCTGCCGCCAAACAGACTAATCTGCCCCTTCTCGCGCTGCTCTTGCGCTTTTTGCGCCACGCGCAGCGCCAGGTCGAGTGCTTCCAACTTCTGCGCGCGATGGCCTTCCACGCCGTCTAGGGCTCCGGCAGAAATGAGGCTTTCGATCACGCGCCGGTTGACGGACTTCAAATCTATGCGCTCACAAAACTCGAATAGCGTAGCGTAGGCCCCCTCCTGCACGCGGGTGTCGACGATGCTCTGCACCGCGCCTTCACCGACGTTCTTAATGGCGGCCATTCCATAGCGAATGCCCTCGTCAGTCGGCGTAAAGTAGAGCGTGCTTTCATTGACGTCGGGCGGCAGCACCGGAATCCCCATGCGACGACAATCGTCGAGGAGAATCGTTATGCGCTCGGTATTGTTGCGGTCCATCGTCAAACTAGCCGACATGTATTCCTTCGGGTAGTTAGCCTTTAAATAGGCATTCTTGTAGGCAACTTCCGAATAGCACGCAGCGTGCGACTTGTTGAATGCATACCCGGCAAAGACCTCAATATCGGCAAATAGCTTTTCGGCGATTTTCTTGTCGACGCCGTTTTCCACGCAGCCACCGACAAAGTCCTTTTTCATTTTGGCCATTTCTTCGGGTTTTTTCTTACCCATGGCCTTGCGCAGGATATCGGCCTGGCCCATGCTGAATCCAGCCAAGTCGCGCGCAATGCGCATAACCTGTTCCTGGTACACCATGATGCCGTATGTCGCTTCGAGAATCGGTTCCAATTTGGGATGGTCGTATACCACTTCTATCTCGCCGTGCTTACGACCGATAAATGTGGGGATATTTTCCATCGGCCCGGGTCGGTAGAGCGCGTTCATAGCAATGATATCTTCTATGTTATCCGGCTTGAGCTTGCTCAGATACTCGCGCATACCGCCCGATTCAAACTGGAAAACGCCGATTGTTTCGCCGCGGCCAAACAGTTCGAACGTCGGCCGATCCTCCCATGATATTGCGTCCAAATCAAACGCGGGCTCATGCAGGCGAATCAGGCGCGCCGCCTCGTCCATCAGCGATAGTTCCTTTAGACCGAGAAAGTCCATTTTCAACAGGCCGACTTCTTCACAGGTCGGACCGTCAAACTGCGTCGTCACGCGCCCGTCTTTGGGCGCCTTGTAGAGGGGCACGTAATCGGTCAGATCAGAGGGCGCAATAATCACCGCACAGGCGTGAACAGACGCATGCCGCGCCAGGCCTTCCAGACGGCGGGCGTAATCAATCAACTGCCCTTTCTCGTCGCGCGACTCGGCCATCTGCTGCAGTTCGGGCACGCGATCAATCGCCTTGTCGAGCGTCATCTTAAGTTCAGCAGGCACCAGTTTGGCAATGCGGTCCACCTCGCCAAAGGGCATGCCCAGCACGCGTCCGACGTCGCGCACAACGGCCTTAGCTCCCATCGTGCCAAAGGTGATGACCTGCGACACGTTGTTCTCACCGTACTTATCGACGACGTATTTAAGCACCTTGTCGCGATCGACATCGGCAAAATCAATATCGATATCCGGCATGGAGATGCGCTCGGGATTGAGAAAGCGCTCGAAGAGTAGATCGTATTTAATCGGATCGGTATCCGTTATACCCAAGCAATACGAGACGAGGCTTCCAGCCGCTGAACCGCGGCCAGGACCGACCGATATACCGCTTTGTCGAGCGTAGTTAACAAAGTCCCAAACGATGAGGAAGTAGCCGGAGAAGCCCATCTTGGTGATCACGTCGAGCTCGTAGTCCAAGCGCTCACTGACCTCCGGCTCAATGGCGCCGTAGCGTTTCTCCAACCCCTCTTTAGCCAGATTGACCAGATAGCCTTCGCTGCTATCGTGCCCTTGCGGTATCGGGAATTCCGGCATGTGCATCGTGCCGAACTCGAGTTCCACGTTGCACTTTTCGGCGATCTCTAGCGTGCGTTCGGTTGCATCGGGCAGGTCGCTAAAGAGAGAATACATTTCATCGGGCGACTTCATGTACAGGCCTTCGGGATAGCACATGCGATTATCGTCGCCAATGTTTTTACCAGTCTGGATACAAATCAGCGCATCGTGCGCTGCGTGATCGTCCGCGCGCAAAAAGTGGAAATCGTTGGTAGCGACCAGCGGCACGCCAAGCTTCTTGTGCAGGCGCAGCAGTCCGTCGTTGACTTTCTCCTCTATATCTATGCCGTGACGCTGGATCTCCAGGTAGTAGTCATCGCCGAAAATCTCCATAAACTCGCGCGCCACTTTTTCCGCTTCACCGACCCCCTCGCGCTGAATCATATGGGGCACTTCGCCGCCGACGCAGGCCGACAGGCAGATAAGGCCCTCGCTGTATTCGCGCAGCAGTTCCTTATCAACGCGCGGGTTATAGTAATAGCCTTCGGTGTACCCTTTGGAAACCAGTTTGGTAAGATTGCGATAGCCGGTGGCATTTTTGGCCAAAAGAACTAAGTGGTTGGAGGCGTGTGCCAACCCGCGCGCCGCCTTGCGCAAATGCCGGCTCTCAATGGCGACGTAGACCTCGCAGCCGATGATCGGCTTGATACCGGCCTCTTTGCAGGCCTTGTAGTGCTCAATAACCCCAAAGAGATTGCCGTGATCAGTGACGGCCATAGCCGGCATGCCCAGTTCAGCCGCCGCCGCCGCCATCTCCCTAATTTTGCAGCCGCCATCGAGCAAGCTGTACTCGCTGTGACCGTGCAGATGCACAAAACCAGCCGAAGCCATACAACACCTCCAAAGAGTCCGAAACGACGGCCGCACTGCGGACCGTCAAAGCGCGATATCAGTGCAGATTGACGACAAAAACCAGCCGACGTGCGACCGGATAGAGAGGGGGAGTTTGCTCGTGCGCACAACCATCACAGCCCATACAGGGCGTAACGGGTCCAAACATAGAGAATCGAAAATGGGCTGTCAATCAGTCCATATGCCGCTTTAGAGGCCAAAATAAAAAGCAACTTAAGTAACTATATAACATACACTTATATCGCATTAGATATAATTCCCACAATGAAGTCCGATTCTCCTTGGAGCTTGTTTTTTTAGGTGGTTACGACGCATATAGCAGACCATATGAAAGTGCGTAGAGCGCAAGAGCGATATGCTGGCAGGCGCGGCGTAACTGACATATATTGAATGGGTTACTACACAGAGGGAATATGAGCAAAAAAATCATTGTCGTTGCCGGCGCACGCCCCAATTTTATGAAGGTTGCACCTATATTAGCCGAATTGCGCCGCTATCCGCAGGAATTTGAACCGCTCTTAGCGCATACCGGCCAGCACTACGACTACCAGATGTCCGAAGTTTTTTTCAATGAATTAGAGCTGGCCCCGCCCGACATCTATCTCGATGCCGTCCGCGCCCATCCCAACCAGCAAACCGCCGATATCATCGCCAAGTTCGACGAGGTACTGGAGCGCGAAATGCCCGATTTAGTCCTCGTCGTCGGCGATGTTACCTCGACCGACTCCTGCGCTATAGCCGCCAGCAAACGCGATGTGGCGCTGGCCCACGTTGAAGCGGGACTGCGCAGCCGCGATCGCCGCATGCCGGAAGAGCGTACTCGACTCGTCACGGACGCGCTCTCCGATTTACTTTTTACCTATTCAGACGATGCCGATGCCAACTTGCGCGCCGAACATGTGCCGGACGCCTGTATCTTCCAAACGGGCAACGTCATGATCGATACCCTCTTTCGCTTTCGCGAAAAAGCCGCGCATTCGAATATCCTCAGCGAGGTAGGCGTCCATCCCAAAGCCTACGTGCTAGCGACGATGCATCGGCCTTCCAACGTCGACGATCCGCAGGCCTTAGCCGGTCTGTTAGGCGCCTTTGCCGAGATCGGCGAGGAAATCGACATCGTCTTCCAACTCCATCCGCGCACCAAAGATCGCATAGAGCGCTTTGGACTCAACGACGCGCTCAACGCCATTCCCAACGTGCACCTAATTGGCCCCCAGGGCTACTTGGATATTGTAAAGCTGCAGGAAAATGCGCGCCTAGCGCTAACCGATTCGGCCGGCATCGCCGAGGAGACCACCGCTCTCCAAGTGCCCTGTCTCACGCTGCGCGAAAACACCGAGCGCCCGGTGACCATAGACCAAGGCAGCAACCAGCTCGTCGGCTGTCAGCCGCAGCGGGTCGTAGAGAGCGCACGCGCCGCCCTGGCCGATCAGCGCACGTCCTACCCAGTCCCACCGGGGTGGGACGGCAAAAGCGCCGAGCGACTGGTCGACGTGCTTAAGCGCGACATCACCCGACGCCTCAGCTACTAGGCCGCTAGCGGCCCACCACCAATGGATAGACCCCATGAACGAACTATCTCTGCACAAAAATTTACTCGGCTTTGAAATACACTATGGCGATGAGCGCCCGCTCGCCCTGTATCGAGCCGTCGAGGAACTGCCGCGCAGCGACGCGCCCAAACCCTGCTTTGCTCCAATCTACACGCCCTCTGGCACGCTGGTGACGGAGTACCGACCGGCCGATCACACCTGGCACACGGGACTCTATTTTGGGTGGGTCCACGCCAACGCCGCTAATTTGTGGGGCGGCCCGTGGTATATACCCGAGAGCAAAAAATACGAACACGTGCCCGACACGCACGGCGTGCAGCGGCACGATGCATTTACCCATTTCTCTGCGGCAGACGGCGTCCAGGTGCAGGAGACCCTGTCGTGGCTGGATGCCAACGATGTCCCCTTTGCCAGCGAGGAGCGGACGTACCAAATCGAATCCGTCGACGGCGGCACGCGCTGGCATATTCGCACACAGATCGCGCCCACAGGTAGTCCCCTAGTGCTGGGTGCGAGTCGCGCGGCCCGCTACAGCGGCCTAGAGCTGCGCATGGGTCCGCCCTTTGCCGATGCCCATCACTACGACAGCGAAGGACGCAGCGAGCATGAACGCATTATGGGACAGCGCGCCCGCTGGGTTGCAGCCCGCGGCGCCGCGGGTGGGTGCGTTGCGATGATGGATCATCCGGACAATCCACGCCACCCCGTAACCTGGTTTGCCCGGAAAAACCTCCTCGGAGCCGGCTTGCTAATGGAAGAAGACCTCACGGTAGAAGTGGGTGACTGCTTGAGTCTGTCCTACGCTTTTTTCGTTTTCGACGCCGACCCTGGGGCCGATTGCTGGGAGCAACACTACGCGGCTTTCTCAGCCGTGTAGAACATACCTGCGATCGCTTGACATCCGCAGCGAACCCGATACAATCAGCTCGATTTAGAAAATAGAGATCCACTGTCTGTTGACGGTGGGTATTATTAGCATATATTTCAAACATACGTTTGAATGAGATCGTATATGAACCAGCCAACCGCCGTCCCAAGTTCAGCCCCTAACGGAGACGAACCGTCAGCAGCTACCCGCGATCGCCTGCTCGACGTAGCCGAACGCCTCTTTGCTCAACGCGGCATTGATGCGACCTCTCTGCGCGCCATCACGACCGCGGCCGAAGCTAATTTAGCGTCCGTTAACTACCATTTTGGATCCAAGGATGCTCTCTTTCTCGAGGTCTTGGCCCGGCGCATCGCACCAATCAATGCCGAGCGCTTGCGCCTCCTGTCCGAGGCCGAAAAACAAGCCGGGGGTATCCCGCCGCTCGAATCCATTCTAAATGCATTTTTTGCGCCAGCCCTCTCTCTGTACGCACAAAAAGACGAGGATGGCAAAAGCATCATGTCTCTGATGGGACGCCTGTATACCGAACCGCGCGCCGACGAGCTCAAAAAGATGTTTTTTAGCCAGCTGCGCGAAGTGCTGCAGCGATTTATCCCCGCACTCAAGCGCGCCCTACCCGAGCTCGAGCAGAGCGAGATCATCTGGCGCTTCTTCTTTGTCGTCGGCTCGATGGCCCATCTGATGAGCGCCGGGGATGTGCTCAGCTTCGCATCCAATGGCCTCTGTACCGTCGAGGACAATGAGAAGAGCCTGCAGCATCTAATCGCCTTTAGCGCGGCGGGGCTAAGAGCCCCGCCGACTGAACCCGTCTAATATGACTGAAAGAAATGGAATGAAGTGGATGGTTTTGGGCATTTCTGCGGCACTGAGTGCCTGCGCCTCAGCGCCCACGGTACAGCATCCTCCGATCGATGCGAAAGTGCCGACCGAGTGGTCGCCAAGTAGTGCGCCCCCCCCGGCAGACTGGTGGACCCAGCTGGGCGATGCGCGCCTAGACAGCCTAATCGCTAGCGCGCTGCGCGACAACTTTGACCTGCAGGCCGCCGCAGGACGCCTGGCGCAAGCCCAAGCACAGGCGCGCATTGCCGGCGCATCGCAGCAACCGAGTATCGGCATCAGCGGATCGGGCGCCCGGCGCAAGCAAAACTTTGTCGGCTTTCCCATTCCCGGCAGCCAAGGCCAGGTACTCAGCACGACGACCAATAGCTACGGCATCAGCTTAAGTTCGAGCTGGGAACTCGACCTATGGGGCGGCCTGCGCGCCGGCACGCGCGCCGCTTTGGCCGATGCCCAAGCCGTCCAGGCTGAATTTTACGGAGCGCAGCTGTCGCTGGCCGCACAAACGGCCCGCGCCTATTTTGCCGCCGTCGAAGCCAAACGCCAAGTCGCACTCGCCGATGCTACGGTCGACAACTACCGTCTCTCAAACGAGCAGATCGACAGCCGCTACCAGCGCGGGTTGAGCTCTTCGCTCGAGCTACGGCTAGGGCGGGCCAACCTAGCCGCTGCCGAGGCGACGCTCGAACAGCGACGCCAGCAGCTCGATCGTAGCCGTCGTCAGCTAGAGCTGCTTATAGGACGCTACCCCAGCGGTCACATTGACACCGGCGACCAGTTGCCGAGCCTAGTCGACTCCGTGCCGGCCGGCCTGCCCGCCGAACTCGTGGGCAGACGTCCCGACCTCATGGCCGCAGAGCGCCGGCTCGCAGCAGCTGACAATCGCCTGCGGCAGGCGCGGCGCCAGCTCCTGCCGCGCATCAGCCTAACGGCCTCTACCGGCACGTCTTCCAACGAATTAACCAACTTACTCAACGGCGACTTTTCCGTGTGGAATCTGCTCGCCAATATCAGCCAACCCATCCTGCAGGGAGGACGCCTGCGGGCCGGAATCGAGCTGGCACAAGGCGGCGTAGACGGAGCGCGCGCGACTTACGCACAGAGCGCCTTGCGCGCCTATGCCGAAGTGGAGCAATCCCTCAGTGGTGCCGCGTTTCTCTCTCGTCAAGAAGAAGCACTGCAGACGGCTACGACCGAAGCCCAAGCCGCGCGCGCTCTCGCAGAAGAACGCTACGCCAAGGGCCTATCCGACTTGATTACACTACTCGATGCCCAGCGCCGCGCCTTTGACGCCGAGAGCCGACTGCTCTCCGTGCAGCGCCTCCGCCTTGATGCCCGCATCGATCTCTACCTAGCGCTGGGCGGCGGTTTTGCCGATGCGCCGCTCTCTTTTCAACCCGCGGAGACTACGCGATGAAAAAAGTATTCAAAACGATCTTACCCGTGCTGTTTCTCGCCGCGGGTGGAGGCGCTTTCGTCCTCCTAAAATCCATGCAAACCGAACCCGAGCGGGTTGAGCGACCCTACCTAGGACCCCTCGTAGAAGTGGTCGAGGCGCCGGCTCAGAGGGTACAGGTTATCGTCGAGGGCCAAGGCACCGTGCGCCCCGATGCGCAGATCAGCCTCGTGCCGCAGGTTTCCGGCGTCGTCGTTTGGAAGGACGAGGCGTTCAAACCCGGCGGCGCCTTTGCCAAGGGCGACGTGCTCTTTCGCATCGATCCGCGCGACTATGAATTGGCCGTCCGCCAGGCGCGCGCGCAGGTTGAACAGGCGCGCTATCAGCGCGACCTAGCGCAGCAGGAATCGGACGTGGCACGCCAAGAATGGACGCGCCTGCGCGGCGATGAGAGCACACCATCCGACTTGGTTCTCAGACTGCCCCAACTGCGCGCAGCCAAAGCCAACCTCGCTGCAGCCCAAGCGCGCCTAGAAGAAGTCGAACTCCGCCTGGAGCGCACCCAGCTAAAGGCCCCCTTCAGCGGACGCGTGCGCAGTGCACAGGTCGACGTAGGACAGCACGTTAACGCCGGACAGCCCATCGCCCAACTGTATAGCATTGAGCGAGCAGAGATTGTCGTCCCCGTCCCGGACGAAGATCTGGCCTGGTTTACGCTGCCCACACCGGTCGACCCACAGGCCGACGCAGAGCGAGGACAGCCCATTGCCAGCGCGTATCAAGAAGAAGCCAACGCGGCATTTCACTACGCGCGGCACGGAGCAACAACACGCGTAGAGGGTTCGTTCGCCGGCCAGCGCCACGAGTGGGATGGACGCGTCGTTCGCACCGAGGGCGAACTCGACCCGCAGAGCCGCATGGTCCGCCTCGTCGTCGAGGTCGACGATCCCTACGGAGCAATTGCCGACGGAACGCCCCCGCTGACGGTGGGCATGTTCGTCAACGTCGCTATCGCCGGGCGCTACGTCGAGGACGTGCGCGTGGTGCCGCGATCCGCGCTGCGTCAGAACGATATCGTGTGGACCGTAGCAGCGGACGGCCTGCTGCAAAAGCGCCCAGCCGAAGTGCTCAGGCGCATGCAGGACGACGTGCTGGCTCGCATTGATCTACGCGACGGCGAACACATTATCACATCGCAAATAAGCGGCGCTACCAACGGCATGAAAGTGCGCATTACCGATGTGCAGAAGGAGGCAGGATCGTGAAAGCACCCGTAAGCTGGATGGCGAATAATCACGTCGCCTCCAACCTGTTGATGGGTTTTATCATACTCAGCGGTCTGTTTGCCATGCTGCAGACCAAAAAAGAAACATTTCCCGAAATGTCGCTCGACCAGGTGCAAATTCAGGTCCCCTACCGCGGCGCAACGCCCGCCGAGGTTGAAGAGGCAGTCTGTAAGCGCATCGAAGAGCGCGTACGCGGGTTAGAAGGCGTGCGGCGCGTGCGCTCGACGGCGGCCGAAGGCATGGGCGTTGTCAGCGTTGAGATGGAGCGCGGCGTCGACATGACCAAGATGCTCGACGACATAAAAAACGAAGTCGACCGCATCGACACCTTTCCCACGGAAACTGAAAAGGCCGTTATAAAGGAGCTCACGCGACGCTCACAGGTGATCGACGTAGTCCTCTATGGCAACGTCGATGAAAAGGCCCTAAAGATCGCTGCCGAACGCGTGCGCGATGACCTGCGCAACAGCGGCGTGATCTCACAGGTCGAACTAAGCGGCGTGCGCATTGACGAAATCTCTATTGAGGTATCCGAAGAGGCGCTTCAGCGCTATGGCCTCACCTTTGACCAGCTAACGGCCGCCGTGCGCCGCACGAGTCTCGACCTGCCCGCCGGCAGCGTCGAAAGCGAAGACGGTGAAATTCTTTTGCGCACCCAAGGACTCATGCGCAACGGCAGCGAGTACGAGGATGTCGTAGTGCTCACCCGTCCCGACGGAACCTCGCTCAAGCTCGGCGATATCGCTCAAGTGCGCGATGGCTTTGAAGACAACGACCTAGTATCGCGTTTTAACGGCCGGCCGGCCGCAGTCGTCCAGGTGTATCGAACCGGCGACCAGAGCGCACTCGAGATTTCCTCCTACGTGCACGAGTACGTCGAGGACAAACGCTACTCGCTGCCCAACGGCATATCCATTGACTACGCGCGCGACGATGCGCGGATTTTGCGCGGCCGCATGGATCTGCTCATCAGCAACGCGCGCTTAGGGCTCGTCTTGGTATTTATCTGCCTGAGCTTCTTTCTCGATCTCAGGCTCGCTTTTTGGGTCATGATGGGTATTCCCATCTCCTTCCTAGGCGCTTTTGTGCTCATGGAACCCTTTGACGCATCGATCAACATGCTTTCGCTCTTTGCCTTTATCGTTGCTCTCGGTATCGTCGTCGACGATGCCATTGTCGTGGGCGAAAACGTGTACGCCCACCGAGAGAAGGGAAAAGGATTCATGCGTGCAGCTATAGACGGCACGCTCGAAGTCGGCACGCCGGTGATCTTCTCGGTCATGACCTCAGTCGCCGCCTTTATGCCGCTGTTTTTCGTCGAAGGCATGATGGGCAAGTTTATGTCGATCATTCCCGTTATCGTCATATCCGTGCTGCTACTATCGTTGGTTGAGAGCCTGTTTATCCTGCCCGCGCACCTTTCGTCCAAAGGCGACGGCCTGATTAATCGCATGTTCAATCGCGCGTTCAGCCGGCCGCTGGCCTTTCACCAGCGCATAGCCAATTCTTTCGACCGCGGCCTCAAACGGTTCGTGCAGTCCGTTTACCAACCAGCTCTACGCCTTGCGCTATCCAATCCTCTGTCGAGCGCGGCCCTGGCCATCGCACTAATGATGTTCACGATGGGACTCGTCGTCGGCGGGCACGTAAAGTTCGTCTTTATGCCTAAAATCGAATCAGACTGGCTCACGGTTTCGGTCAATATGCCGCAGGGAACGACCGTTGATCAAACGACCAAGATTGTTGAGCAGATCGAACAAAAAGCACTCGAACTGCGCGCGCAGATTGATGCCGAAACACAGCAGGAAGAATCCATTTACCGCAATGTGTTCACCTACATAGGCGATCAACCGACCGGCCGGCGCTCCTCTATGACGGCCGCCGGCGGCGCTAGCGGCCGCGGTCATTTGGGCGAAATAACTATCGAGTTAAAACCAGCTGAGGAACGCGACATCGGCAGCACGCAAATAGAGACGCGCCTGCGACAGCTCGTCGGCGAGCTACCGGGACCGGAATCAATCATCTTCTCCTCTTCGCTCTTTTCGGCTGGCAACGCCATTGAGGTCGAGCTGGCTTCCGATCACTTCGAGCAGCTACCCCAGGCCGTAGAACGCCTTAAAGAGCAGATCGCCCAATACGCCGGCACGGGAGACATCCAAGACAGCTTTGAAGAGGGCAAGTTAGAAATGAAGCTGCAGCTGAAACCGCAGGCACGGACGCTCGGTATAACGCTAGCCGACTTAGCGCGCCAGGTGCGCCAAGGCTTCTTTGGCGATCAGGCGCTGCGCTTTCAGCGCGGATCGGACGACGTTCGCGTCATGGTCCGTTACCCGGAGGACGAGCGACGCACCATTGCTGACGTGCGCGCGATGCGCATACGCACGCCGACCGGAGCCGAGGTGCCTTTTGACGAGGTAGCCATCGTCGACGTTGGCAACGGCTATTCCACGATCCAGCGCACCGACGGCCAGCGCGTTGTCACTGTTAGCGCGAGCGTCGACGAAAAGGCGGCCAATGCCGATGAGATTAATGCCGATCTAGCCACTCGCTTTCTGCCCTCACTGATGAACGATTATACCGGACTGCGCTACAGCTTCGGCGGTGAACAGCGCGAACGGAGCGATTCCCTCGAGAGCATGGTCTACAATTTCATCATCGCGCTCTTTGCCATCTACGTGCTCTTGGCCATACCGTTCAAATCCTACATGCAGCCCTTTATCGTCATGAGCGCCATTCCCTTTGGTGTCATCGGCGCCATATGGGGCCATCTTTTGATGGGCATAGACTTGGCCATGCTGAGTCTGTTCGGGATTATCGCACTGTCAGGCGTGGTCGTAAACGACTCGCTCGTGTTGCTGTCCTTTTACAACCAGCTGCGCGACGAAGGCATGGACAACAAAACGGCCCTGCTCGAAGCCGGGGCCCAGCGCTTTCGCCCCATCTTGCTGACGTCGCTGACGACGTTCTTTGGCCTGTTGCCCATGATCTTAGAGAAGAGCGTGCAGGCGCAGTTCCTCATTCCGATGGCCGTCAGCCTAGCGTTTGGCATCATCTTTGCCACGGTCATCATACTCATCGGCGTGCCCGTCGGCGCTGTCATGTTGGAAAAATCGCAGGATTTCTTGCGTGGTCTAGCCCAGACCGAGGAAGTCGGCGAGTTCGCGCCAGAAACAGCTGGTTAAGCCATTTAACCACTCAGCGGTCGGTGGGTGCGAGTGCACACACCGGCCGCTTTTTGCCTGAGTTCAAGCGTTTTGCAGATGGTCCATGCGTCGACGGAGCCAAAAGAAGGCAACTGTTGATGTAAGGGTCCCCCCTAACGCAAGCGCTAGCCAGATCGACTCCAAACCCATAGCCCATACGCGTACAAAGAGAAAGGCGAGCGCGCCGCTGACCAACACCACGCGCATGGCCGTTAGCAGCAAACTCGGTATCCCTTCGCCCAAGCCCTGGAAGACGCGCCCACTGATCACGCCGATGGTGATAAAGGGAAAAGCGAAAACCATCGTGCGAATATAGTCTACCGCCATGGCAACGATGGTCGCATCGTCGGTAAAAATGGCGTAAATATAGGGCGAGAAAAAGTAGAAGAGCGCCCCAAAGCCCAGCGCCAAAAACTGGCCACGCAAAAAGACGTAATGAACGGTCGTACGAATGAGGTCGACGCGCCCCGCTCCTAAGAACATGCCCGTCAGCGTCACCATGCTAGAGGCTAGAGCAAACGTAGGCAGAAAATACACCGAATCGAGTCGTCCACCGATTCCATAGGCGGCTACTGCATTGGGGCCGAAGACGGCAATTAGCCGATTGAAAAACATTCCCCCCGTCGACATCACCACCATCGAGAGCGAAGCGGGGAAGCCGATCTGCAAAATTCCCCTGACAACGCTCCAAGCATAGATAAACGTGCGGATAGGCGGCTGCAGATAAGTGCCTTTGCGCACGAAGAAGTAGTAGAAAAAGGCGACGAAGACAACTATCTGACTTATCATTGTCGCCCAGGCAGCTCCGGCAATTCCCCAGCCCGCCGTAAAGATGAGCAGGGGGTCGAGCACCAAATTGAGCAACGTTCCGCCCACCTGGAAGACGATTGGCGTGCGGGTATCTCCCTCGCCCGTTAACAGGGAGCGAAACTGCACGTTGAGGTTTGAAAAGATGAAGCTGGGGGCGATGATATTGAAGTAGGACAGCGCGCCGGTCAACACGGAAACAGGCACGCCTAACGCGGCGAATATCTGCTGTTTAAAGAGCAACCCCAGGGCGGGTATGAGCACGCCGATCAGGGCACCGACCAACAGCGCGTGGCTGGCGGCATTGTCCGCTCCGGCTTTGTCTTTTGCGCCGAGCAGACGGGCAATCGCGCTGGTCGCTCCCACGCCCAAGCCAAAGGTAATGCCAATAGAAAAAAAGCTGAGCGGCATATTGAACGTAAGCGCAGCAATCGCTTCGCTGCCCAGTTGGCCGACGAAAATCATGTCGGTAAAACCGTAGGCCGTCTGCACAGCCATGCCCAACATAACGGGAATGGCCAACTGCCAAACAGCTTTTTGCGGATGGGCGATAAACTCGTCTACCCGATTCCGCTTATCCCGCTCTGTAGCGTCTTGCTCCGTTGCCATCTGCCTCTGCCCCTGTCCCAATGGCCTTAGGGCGAGGCACCTTCGCAAAACCCGTTTAGCTGGTGGGAATCCATTGAGACCAACACGTGGTCTGGAACCAACAATAATAGGCTCCTTTTCATTGACGGCAAGGCCAAGTCTTGACACGAATTCAAGGTCTAACCATACTTATGCGCGAACACACCTACTTAATATGTTCGTGACCCTTTATGAGGAGGATTTTCCCTTGAAGGACTTCGAATACTGCGCACCTAAAACGCTGCGCGAAGCCGTGTCGCTACTCGCCGAGAAGGGCGAAAGTGCACGCGTTATGGCCGGCGGAACAGATCTTATCGTGCAAATGCGCGGCAAGCGCTTCCAGACTGAACGCGTCGTAGATATAAAGCACATACCCGAACTCAACGAACTCTCATTTGGCAACCGAAAGGGACTTGTCATCGGAGCCGGCGTTCCCTGTTGGCGCATATACAACGACTCTGAAGTCGTCGAGCGCTATCCCGGCCTAATCGATTCGGCCTCAATTATTGGCGGCATTCAGATTCAGGGCCGTGCCACCCTCGGCGGCAACCTGTGTAACGCTTCGCCCAGTGCCGACACCACACCCAGCCTAATTGCCTATTCGGCCGTCTGCCACATCGTCGGCCCCGAAGGCAAGCGCAGCATGCCCGTCGAGGAATTCTGCGTCGGCCCGGGCAAGAACGCCCTTAAGGCGGGCGAAATACTCGTCTCGATGCAAATTCCCGCCAACAAAAAGAATCAGGGCGCGCACTATCAGCGCTTTATTCCGCGCAACGAGATGGACATTGCCGTCGTCGGCGTTGGATCATGGGTCGAACTGGCCAACCGCGGCAAGGAGTTCAAAAACGTGCGCATAGCGTTGGGCGCAGTGGGACCGACTCCCATTTTTGCCAGCGCTGCCAGCGAAGCGCTTATCGGTCAAGCCGTTAGCGACGAAGCCATTGCCGCTGCCGGCGAAGCGGCCCAGAGCGTCGCCAGTCCGATATCCGACATGCGCGGTCCGGCCGAGTTCCGCACCCATTTAGTCGGCGTGCTCGTCAAGCGCACGCTGCAGGGCGCCGTCGCGCGCGCCAAGGGACAGTTCGTCGCCAATGCCGTTCAAGAAGCCGCCGGCTAAGCCGCTCGCCCATACAGTAGCAAGACTACGTTAACGGAGCTTATAATGAGCAAAATACATGTGCAAACAACGATAAATGGCGAGGAGACGGAGTTTCTCTGCGAGCCGCGCCAGAGCCTGCTCGAGGTACTGCGGGAAACGCTGGGCTTTACCGGCACAAAAGAGGGCTGCAACGACGGCAACTGTGGTGCCTGCTCGGTTCAGATGGACGGCGTCCTCGCCAATTCGTGTCTAGTTCTAGCGATTGAGGCCGAAGGGAAGGAAATTACCACGGTCGAGGGTCTCGCCTCCCCCGAGGGGCTGCATCCCATCCAGCAAAAGTTTCTCGAGCACGCAGCCCTACAGTGCGGTATCTGCACGCCGGGGTTTCTAGTGGCTGCCAAGGCGCTACTCGATCAGAATCCGACGCCTACCGAACACGAAGTGCGCCACTGGTTGGCTGGCAACTTGTGTCGCTGCACCGGCTACGACAAGATCGTGCGCGCCGTTCTCGACACAGCTGAGGAAATGCAGAGCGCCTAACGCTTCGCTTCATGCTTGGGAACCACACCATGTCACCTAACCATGATCGACACAGCCTCTTTCCAATTAGCGGGCCCGCCTTCTGGCGGGCCCTGCTTTTTTACGGCGATCGCAGATCTCTCATGACCTATCCTCTGCTCCGGCAGAGAGGGAGCCAACCTCAATGCCCGTAGCGTGGATTCCCCCACTCATGCAGAAATTGACCAACGGCCAGGGACAAATTGAAATCGAAGGCACAACCGTGCGTCAGGTAATCGACAACCTCGACGAGCGCTTCCCCGGTTTCAAGGGACGCATCTGCGGCGAAAGCGATCGTATCCGACCAGAAATCGCCGTAGCCGTCGACGGTGAAGTCGTTACGACCGGAATGCGCGCGCGCGTAGAAGCCACCAGCGAAGTGCACTTTCTACCGGCATTGGCCGGCGGTTAGTTCTTTCCCCGCCTATACACATGGAATACCTCGGTTTTTCATAGCAGAAACCGGGGGATCCTACGTAGCACATGCAATAATTGCAGTTTACGACCTCTGTCCTGCCGCTCTGTCGCAGTTCCCGAACACAGCTACTTTTTATAACTAGCTGCAAATACGTTACTTATACGTTAATATCACATCGTGGCACAAATATTGCGAATCATAGTGTGGCCGCGTAGGAGTGACGGCTGCGGCGGAGTTCTCGTCTGAGCGCCGCGCTTTTATAACGAGTTATATTGCAGCGTCAGCGCACATTGCGTGCAAAAAATGCACCCATTTTTAGTGCATAACCGCGCCGCTGCGTTCAACTGATGGAGGCGATGCAAAAAATGCGCATTGCCGAATGGAGTAATACCATGAGCAATTTGTTGACGTCTGCCGATGAAAATGCACTGCTGGAAAAAGTAGCCCAAACGGAACGAGGCGCTGCCGACTGGACAGGCCCCTTGTCCAATGCGGATACGCCGACCAAGAACGATCAATCCAAACAGATGATCGACGCGCTTCTCGGCCATCTGGGCTCGCAGGAGTTCGAAATTATTGAAATGTATTTTGGCCTGTCTGGCAGCGAGCCGCTCAGCGCTGACGCGATCGGCGACCGAATGGAGCTCAGCGGCGACGCGGTGTTAGCCATAGTCAACCGCACGCTGCGCCAGCTCCGCATGGCAGAGCTAGGCGAGGAGCGCGAACGCAAAGTCGCCTAAGGCGTCTTAGAGCCGCGTTATACGCACAAAGGGCCGGTTAGCTTAAACGCTAACCGGCCCTTTGTGCGTGTACGGTACTATCTACGAGAAGCGTTGCACTCTACTTTGTGCCCGTCGATCCAAATCCTCCGCTGCCGCGCTCCGTCTCACTGAGCGCTTCCACTTCGACCAGCACCCCACGCGTCACCGGCGCAAATAACAGCTGTGCAATGCGCTCACCTGGTTCAATGCACTGCACCTCTTGAGAGAGATTTACGAGAATAACGCCTACTTCACCGCGGTAATCAGCGTCGATTGTCCCTGGCGCATTGAGCACCGTCAAACCGCGCTTAAGCGCTAGGCCGCTGCGTGGGCGGACCTGTCCCTCGTAACCGGAGGGAATCTCGAGAAATAGGCCCGTTGGCACGAGTGCCCGCTCACCCGGAGAGAGCGCGACCGCGTCGGCGAGATCTGCGCGCAAATCCATCCCCGCGCTGTGAGCGGTTTCATACTCCGGCAGCGAATGCTGCGCCTTGCGCACGACGCGCACTTCGATTCCCACGAGACTACGCCCCGGCTCGCTCAGCCAGCCAACGCTGACGTAAATTCCGCACGTAAACGGCGCCCAGCGTATAGGCTATAGAGGCAAACAAGCTGAGAACGCCGGCGATGAAAACGATCAAGACACGCTGCGGACGCGCTTTGACCTCAGGTGCTATAGCCGGATCTAAGATCTGCACCGTAGCCGTATTATTGCGCGACTCAATCAGCGATTCGGCTTCCTGCTGCAGGAGCAGCTGCATCAGCGCCTTTTGGACTAACACGTCTTTTTCCAGAATCGCGTAGTCTTGGGCCACCTTGGGAATATCGCGCAGCGGCAGAAAGAGGTTTTCTTCCATCTCGAGCTCAAAGGTTTGCCGCCCACGCACCATACCGCGCGTATCTGCGTGCAATCCATCGCGCAAAAAGGTCATGGCATCCTGGCGCAGCAAAATTTCGCGTTCGAGCTTTTTCACTCTATCGTGAGATTCGTCCAAACCAGAAGCAATCATTCCCTGTCGCGTGATTTCCAGTTCCATGGCGTCGGTCTGCATGGCAGCTGCAGCTCCGATCACTGCGCGGGCTTGGTCTTCAATCGAAATGGCGTTATGCTCCGACTGAAATTCTTGCAGATTGCCCATAACCGAATCCAGGCGGGCTTCCCCTTCGGTGCGGAGAATCTGAATAAAGTTCATCCGCTCTTTGGCCGAGATCTGACCAATCGCTTTGTTGGTGCTGTCGAGAATGACGGCGTAGTGGTTGGCCATTTCAGCCGCCGTGTTCGGATCCCGGTCGAGCACAGAGATCACAATAGTACCCTCTTCGCTCTTGTCGATCACCGTCTTTTCAGCTAGTGTTTCGACGGCATCCGTCATCGTCTCGACGCCATAGCGCTCCAAGAGATTGAATTTGAACACCATACTCCGTCGGGTCTGCATGCTCTTAAGGGTCGCCACAAAGATGTCGGCTGGCGTACCTTTCTCACCCAAGCGCAGCGTGGGAATCGGCAGTGCGGACAGCAGGTCGGAGAAACCGAAGCCCTGTTTCTGTTCTTTCGGCGGCAGTAGCTGCGCCGTCGCCTCGTATTCCTTCGGAATTAAGAAACTCAGCGCACCGGCCAACACACAGACAAAAAGCGTCCCACCAATAATGAGTCCCCGTGCAGCGTGGAGCGCGGAGAACAGATCGAGAATATCGACCTCTTTTTTTTCCATGGACTTAGTAGCTCCTTTGTGCAAATATCAGAAGGACCGGATGAGAATGATCAGCGTCAGCGTCTCGGCAATCGTACGCATGGTCGACTGAGTGAATTCCCAGACGTTGATTCGCTCTTTTTCCGGCACCCATATCTCATCGCCCGCCTCGACGATCAGGTCGTTTTCCAATTCCTCGCGCAAACCGGTCCGCGCGCGAATCAAGCGCGCCCCCCCCTTGTCTGCACCGAAGGAATATCCACCGGCTAGACCAATGTAATAACTGGCCGTGCGACCCTCTTCAAAGTCTATCAGACCCGGCTTTTTCAGCTGACCGCTCGCACTAATCGTGCGTCGAACGGTCGGAATATAGATTACATCGCCGCTCTCGAGCAGTATGTTCTGCGATTCGTCATTTTGGTTATAGAGGCGATCAAAGTCGACGGCCGCACGCCCCTTCTCTTCGCGTCCCTTGGTTTTGAGGTACGCTTTGTCCTCGTCCGTCATATCGGCCAGACCACTGACCTTCGACAGCACGCGCAGTCGCTCGAGTTCGGGGTCGACCTGGTTGCGCAACTTTGTGCGCAGCACCTTGGATCCAATGAGCGACGCTTTTTCCGTCAGGCCACCGGCCGAAAGGTCGACGATATCGCGAATGCGCGTCTGGCCTTCGACGATGCGGTAACGACCGCGGTATTTGACCTCGCCATAAACGACGACCGTCGGCATCTGCTGCCACAGCGAACGAGACCGCAAGAAGACCATATCGTTGGGTTGTATGGGCGTATCGATGATATCGTCCAATTCAAACTCTTGTCCTTCGACCGCGTTGTCACCTAGTACCGTTTTGTTAGCGACCTCGGTACCAGGCTCAAAGCGCCACAGCTCTGCGCGCACCAGCGGTGCATCGGAACGCACGCCCTTGGCCAGTGCTAACAGATCGCCGAGCGTGTCGCCCTCTCTGTACTCCAATTCGCCCTCTTGGTTGACCGCACCAAATACGTAGACCGACTGCTTGCGAAAACCGACGTGTAACACATCGCCCATGCGCACATAGGGATTGTGCCGAACATCACCCGTAGCGAGAAACATTTCAAAATCGACCCATTCGCTGCTACCATCGCGGCGCTTTAGTGCAATCGTGCGACGACCGGCGGGATTGTTTTGAATCTGCCGCACGCGCGTCACCTTGCGACCATCAACCTCTTCCTGTATAGAAGAGCCACGCAATTCGTCCAAAAAACCGCCCGCGCGTTCGATTAGATCGGAAACGCGCGTGGCCGGATGGATGGTGAAACTACCTTCGCTCAGAACGGCCCCTGTAATATAGGCGGTGAAAAAGCGCATACTCGCCAGTGAGATGGATATTTCAACTCCGGGGTATTTTTTTTGCGCGGCCTCGTAAGCCAATTCTTTAGCGTTGGCCAACGTCATCTCGGATACGTGAAACGATCCAACCGTGGGGATGAGAATATTTCCTTCGGGGTCAACCTGTAGCATGTAGGAGAGATCGAATTCGCCCCAAATATACAGCTGTAGCACATCGCCAGGCCCCACGAGATATTCTTCTGGGTCGATTTCGCGATCTTGGCTAATTCGCAGGCGCTCAACTTCCTCGCCCGAAGGCATGCGCACTTTGCCAGAAACGATATCGTTGTTGAGACCGGGAATATTCGCGCCGGGAATATTATTTAATTCCGCCTCTTCTTCGGCGCTGTCGTCGATCAAGGACTGCAGCTCGTCCGGATCCTGAGCCCAGCCCGGGAGCGCAACTCCCAGCCAGACAAAGGCCGTTAACAAGGCGCCCATTAAAGTCGGCATGCTCATCACTCCTCCTATCTTATCGCTTTCCGTAGTTGCGCTGGTAGTACGCGCGGAAATCTTCACCGCTCTTTATGCTCCGCCACCACGACTCGTTTTCGACATACCAGTCTACCGTGCGCTGCATCGCTTCCTCGTAGTTACACTGCGGCTGCCAGCCCAGTGCCTTTAGCTTGCTCGAGTCCAGCGCGTAGCGCAGGTCGTGCCCCGGCCGATCCGCCACGTATTGGATAAGGCTATCGGGCTTGTCGAGCATGCTTAATATGGTGCGAACGACCTCAAGGCCCGTCGCATCGTTATCGCCCCCTACGTTATACACCTCACCGACGTTTCCATCGTGCAGCACCAAGTCTATCGCCGTGCAGTGGTCTTCGACATAAAGGTGATCGCGCACCTGCGAGCCGTCCCCATATATGGGGAGCGGGAGGTCGTCCATCGCATTGGTGACAAAGAGCGGAACGCGCTTCTCGGGATATTGATACGGACCGATATTATTGGAACAGCGCGTCACCAGCGTAGGCAGTTCATGCGTAATGTGAAAGGCGCGGACCAACAGCTCGGCGCTGGCCTTACTCGCCGAATAGGGACTGCGCGGCTCGAGCGGCCACTCTTCTGTCCACTCGCCCTCGTCGATACTACCATACACCTCATCCGTGCTTACCTGCAAAAAGCGCTCGATGCCATATTCGCGAGCACAGTCGAGCAGCGCATAGGTCCCATTCACATTGGTTTGCACGAATTCTGCGCCGCCCAAAATAGAGCGATCGACGTGCGTTTCAGCGGCAAAATTGACGATGTAATCGGCTTTTTTCACCAGCGGCTCAACCACCTGCGCATCGCAAATATCGCCCAGAACGAAACGGTAGCGTTCGTCGTTCTCGATGTCGGTCAGATTGGCTGGATTGCCGGCATAGGTCAGCTTGTCGAGGTTGATGACGTGGTAGTCCGGATACTTAGCCAACACATAGCGCACAAAATTGCTGCCTATGAAACCGCATCCTCCGGTGACCAACATCGTCTTCATATAAGACACCTCATTTAGCTAAAATGGCAAACCGCGAGCAGCCAAACCGCACGCTTCACAGACAGAACGGCAAAAACAGGCAATAGAACGCCGGGAGAAACGCGTGTAATAGGCAGAGCGCCTCGGGCAGGATACAAGTACGGCGTGCGCATTACCCCATCTCTGAAGACCCACTAGAATAGACTAGCGATTATGGATTGTCAAGTTGGGTCAAGCCGACAAAAAGCGGGTAAAATTGGCCGCACATAGCGCAGTGATTTCACTCGTCTCGAGACCGCGCAGACGTGCCGCGCACTCGACCACTGCGCGCAGCCGGCGCGGATGTCCTGGATCTCCGCGAACCGGCACGGGGGCATCGGTTTCCAGCAGCAGGAGTTCGTCGTCAATCTCCCTTACCACTCGCTGCGTTTGCTCGTCTAACAGCACCGTGGGCCCCACCGAAACGTAGAGTCCCTCATCGTTGCAGATGCGAATAAGTTTCTTGGACTGGGTAAACCAGTGCATTTGTGCATTGAGGCCCGTCCGGCGGCGAAACGCAATGGCTCGTTCCATGACCTGACGAAGACAGCGACGAGCGTGCAGGTTGACCGGTTTGCCGCAGCGAGCAGCCATGTCAAACTGGCGCTCTAGCACTTCCTCCTGCCACAGTTGATCTGACGGCTCAGTGGCCCATTTGTGGTCGAGTCCCACCTCGCCGAGTTCATCGGCCGTCGGCAGGGCTTTCTCGAGCCATGTTAGGGCACTCTCTACGGCATCTGGGTGTTGCACCACCCATACGGGATGCAATCCCAACCCCGCCAGCACTTGATCCGGATATCGGCGCTTCAGTTCCAGCACCCGCCGCATGGAGTTGAAATCTTCCGAAACGGCAACTACGCGCGAAACGCCCTCGGCGCGCGCTTCGTCGAGCACCTGCCCTGGATCTGCAAACTGATCCAGATGACAGTGTGTATCCGTCCACATCAGAGCAGGCCAGTCGTCTCGTCAAATCCCAGCATTAGATTAAGGCATTGCACGGCATTACCCGAGGCACCCTTGCCCAGATTATCGAGGCGACCGATCAGCACCAGGCCGCGTTCGTCGCCCCACACAGACAGTTCGACGCAGTTGCCATAGCTGTATTTATCCACGTCAAGAAATGCCCCACGCAGCGATTCATCGGCCTGTTTGGGGTCTACCAGACGCACCATCGGAGCCTCCACATAGGCGGTATGCCATGCCCGATAGATGCTGTCGGGATCGATATCGCGCTGAGAGAAGTACGTCGCCGGTATGGGCACGCTGACCACCATGCCGCAGAAGGAATGCACCACCGAGGGAATGAACATGGGCGCCTGATTCGTTCGGCTAAACTTCCACATTTCCGCCACGTGTTTATGACGACCGGTCAACCCATATAGACCGAAAGGCAAACGACCATCCCCTTCGCGCTCGGCTGCCGGAGCAGCGTCGTAGTTCTCAATCATTTTGCGCCCCCCGCCCGAATAGCCGGAAACGGCGTTGATCGTCAGCGGTGCATCACCGCGCAGCAGTCCCATCTCAATCAACGGCCGAACGGCGAGTATAAAACTGACGGGATAACATCCACAATTAGCCACCCACCGGGCACTGCGAATAGCGTCGCGATGCTCGGAACTAATTTCGGGCAGACCATATACCCACTCGGGGTCGGTGCGACGCGCCGTACTCGTGTCGATCACACGGGTAGCCGGATTTTTAATCAGTGCCAAGGCCTCGGCCGCCGCATCATCGGGGAGACAGAGAATGGCGACATCGGCTCCGTTTAGATATTCGGCGCGCACCGCAGCATCTTTGCGGTCGGCTTCGGGAATGAGCACGACCTCAACGTCGCTGCGTGCATCCAACATCTGCCGAATTCTAAGTCCAGTCGTTCCTTCTTGTCCATCGATAAATACTTGAGGAGATGCCATCGTATTTCCTTATAATTTTTATTATAAAATTATATTATTTATTCAAAAAAATACAGCACATATGGGCCACACCCAGGACACTATAACGACAATAAGGGCTGCGCGCCTACCCCGTTACGCCCAGCCCTTATTATGATCAACTCACCGCGTAGGCTTAGGGCTTCGACTCTCCCCGATCATTGTCTCCCAACTCAACCCTGCGCACCCGGTGCAATACCTCTTCTAGCAGGCTCCGGTTGGTCGCGATCAGATCGGCGATAACGCCGGTGAGAAACATCTGAAATCCAGCCAACAGCAGGATGGCAGCCAAAATGAGCGACTGGACGTGCAGCATGCCCTGTTCGGAAAAGAGAAAGATGTAGAGAAAGCGCAATCCGAGTAAAAAACCAGTCGTGAAGGTCAGTGCCCCAAAGAGCGCAAAAATCTTCAGCGCCTTGTAGCGCGCATACGCGCGCAGACTGATCGATCCCGAGCGAAAGACAAACTCGCCAATATTGGAAAACAGGCGCGATTCGCGCAGTTTGGGATTCGTGCGAATCGGAACCGACACAACAGCTACGCGCTTTTGGCCAGACTCGATGACGTGCTCTGCCGTATGATCAAAGTCGGTAAAAGTCGATAACTGCATAGCCGCCTGACGGCTGAATGCGCGAAAACCGCTGGCCACATCGGGAACGGCCATATCGGCCAGGCGGCTGATGACTCGGCTACCGAAACGTTGCAGATGGCGCTTGAGGAACGAGAAGTGAGCTATGTCGCCGGTCTGTCGGTCGCCAATCACTAAATCGGCACGTCCCTCTATGATCGGAGCAACCAGTTTGTCGATATCACCGCCAAAGTACTGGTTGTCGCCGTCGGTGTTGATGATGATATCTGCGCCGAGTCGCAGACAGGCATCAAAACCCGCCTTAAACGCGTGTCCCAGACCCCTGTTTTGTGGGAAGCGTATAACGTGATCCGCACCGCAGGCACGCGCGATCTCACTCGTGCGATCGGTCGAGCCATCGTCGATAACCAAGATTTCGACCCGGTCAATACCGGGCACCTGCCGAGGTATGTCGCCGATCGTCGCCGGCAGCGTATCTTCCTCGTTTAAACAGGGGATCTGTACGATAAGTTTCACGTTTTTTTCCGCTCTGCCACAGCACACTGTCCGCCGAATCCGCGCAGCGGTTGATGCCTCTAGCTCTCGTTACACACACAAGACTTTTACTAGAACTCGTGCGCGATTATGAGTTGTGTTGGGCAATATGGGCGCGTACTAGCTCGATCATTTGGTCGTCATCTTCGGCCGCGGCCACCATTGTCTTGAATTCTTCAACTGTGATTTTCACTTCCTCCAGGAAGCGCTGATCAGCTCCTCACGGAAATACGTAGTCGCCAATCCGACCGTCGTTGACAGCGCGCGCCTTGTCGGTAATGCGCGCCAGCCAAGGAATGCCTCCAATAACCATGCCGCGCGCCCGCGGCTTAAAATCGAGGATATCCCAATCGCTCATATAATTCGCTCCTATCCGATATTAAACGGGAGAAAATGCCGCACGCACGCAGCGTGCATCAACATCATTAGAAAGCGGCGTTGCCAGCGTACGCGCCAGCGTCTGCAGCCGGCGTGCTGGATTTTTCCAGGCGCGCAGTAGCGCACCGTTGGCCTGTTCATCCGGCCGACCCAATGCCGAGCACAGCATGGCCGCCGCATTGAGTAAAAAAACGATCTGATGTGCGTCCATCGCGCGCGCAACGCGCACATCACCGATCCGTTCGACGTAGTAGTCGACGGCATCTCGATCCAACAATGGGCGCATAGTGCCTCCGGCACGAGCGCTTCCCATACAGGTAGTATACTGCACGAGACGGCGTTCCGTCCAGTCCCAGCTCAGCTTGGAAAATTCTATAAAAAATGCGGTCCCCTGCGGCGACACGACGATGTTGCGCGCGTTGTAATCGCTGCTGCCGAGCACGAGCGGACGCTCCGCCATGGTCCGTTCTAGCGCCTCGAGTCCACGGCGAACGCGCTCCGTCAGCGCAGGGCGTTGCAGATGGCGTAGCAGCGCTTCGGCACCCACTAAGGCGCGCTGACAGGCCGCGTGCCAACCGCTATGCGCTTCTTCTTCACCCCCCCCGGGGGCAACCCGCTGTGCCCAGCGAGCGCTTCCGTCGGCTAGTGCACTGTCGATGGCCTGCTGATCGCGCAACAAACCGCATAGCAGCGCGCCATCCCTGCGGCGGTTTTCCTGCGCCCAATCGTCGAGGGTACTTTCGCCAACCCACTCGTAAAAGGCGAAGTATGCCTCTTCGTCAAGTGCCACCACTCGCGGCACCCTACACCCCGCCGCGCTCAGCGCATTCAGCACGTCTCGCTCAACCTGCAGCACATCGTAGGAACGGTTTCTCGTCAGGGGCGCAAATAGATGATACTTGGCCACTCGTACGCTCTGGTGTAGATCGAGACGCCAAACGCCCGAGGCTATTGGCATTATAGAGCGAATGGCTTCACCCAGCAATTCGGGAACGCGGCGGCGCAAATAGGCCTCCACATCCCCATATGCTTCCACTACGAACCTTCCACCTCGAAGACGATAACCTGAGCTACGAGCTTACCGGCCTGATTGTTGCGCTCGGCGTGTTCGTTCATCGCAAAAAACAGCACGCCGTCTTCCTTGCTTATAAAATCGCAGCGTGCACCGACGGCAAAAGCGGCACCCGAACCGATTCGCGCAATCAGCGAACCAACATTGGTACCCGGCATATGATACCCCTCCCCGGCGGGGAACTTATACAGTCCATCCGCACCGCACCAAGCAATCTGATCACGCATATCGGGCGACCACGTCTCTTCTGCATCTACGACAATTCGCTGCCCTTTTTGCACGCGGATCAACGAGTCCTGCCATTGCGGACTCGGACGAATTGTGCGCATAATAGTGACGGCCATGCATTCTCCTCTTTTGAGGTGGATGAGCTAAGCAAGTTAAACGGGCATAATTAACAGGTGCTTCACCGGCTGTCAACAAACGGCACCTCCCTATCACAAACGACGTGCAAACGAGTAGATTGGCGATGAAAAACTTTGACACCGATATAGAGCTTCTGCACGCCCTGCTGCAGATTCCCTGCCCTTCGGGACGCGAAGAGCGTATGGCAGCCTTTGTATGCGAGTATATTAACGGCCTCGGCTTAGCGGCACAGAACGATGCTCAGGGCAACGTATGGACGCTCATAGCGGGACGCGATGCAGACTCGGGTGCCGTCGCCATGGCCAGTCATATGGATGAGATCGCCATGGTCGTCCACGCCATAGAATCCGATGGCACGCTGCGCGTGCAGCGCAGCGGCGGACTGCACCCTTGGAAGCTCGGCGAATGTCCCGTCGTGCTCGTCGGCGACGGTGACAGCCTGGTCCCGGCCCATCTCAGCTTTGGTTCGGGCCACACCAACGATCCAGAAGATCCAATCGCGCAATTTGCCAGCGGAGCGCGCGGTTTGCAGTGGTCACACTGCCATTTGATCACCGGCCTAACGCCAGAGCAACTGCGCGCGCGCGGCGTGCGCGTGGGCACCTGTGCCGTCCCCGACAGCGCCGTGCGTGGGCCACACCTGCTGGGACCGGAAGACGATCCGCTGGTTTCGGCGTGGATCTTAGACAACCGCGGCGGCACGCTGACGCTGCTGCGCCTGTTGGAACGCATACAGCGGGACGGACTGCAGCCCGCCCGCCCGCTCTACCTGTGCTTTATGGTCCAAGAAGAAGGCGGCCTGCTCGGAGCCAAGGGCTGGGCACACCGCAATCCGGTAGAAACGTTTATTGCCGTCGACTCCTCTCCCATTCCACGCGGCTCGCAGCTGGCGCTGGACGGACGCCCCGCGACCTGGTCAAAAGACTCCGGCGCGCACTTTCACCAAGGCCTGATAGGTGAACTCTCACGCGCCACTGCACGCGCCGGCAGCGAGTTGCAGTATGCCGTCTACGGTGCCGCCGCTTCCGATGCCACCGGCGTGCTCCAGGCAGGTATGGCACCGCGCGCAGCGACCATAGGCTATCCGCGCGCCAATTCACACGGATACGAAGTATGTCGTCTGAGCGTATTCAGCCAGCTGACCGATGCGCTCTTCGCCTACGTAGAAGACCTCGATTGAAGCTTGAAGCGCTCCGACAGCGGCGCGTTGCGCTGCTAGGCTTCGGCGCGGAAAACCGCGCGCTGGCACACATACTCACCGCGCAGCATATACCCTTTGCCGTCTGCGATATTCAGCCCAACGAACAACTAGTTGATGACTGGCCACAGGTGCACGCGTGGCACGTTGGCCCCACCTATTTGGACGATCTCGCGCCATACGACCTCCTAGTCCGCACGCCGGGCATCAGTCCACTGCACCCACGTCTGCGCCAGGCCGTAGCCAACGGAGCCGAACTTACCAGCCAAACGGAACTTTTTCTGGCCAACTGCCCGGCGCGCATACTTGGCGTTACCGGCACGAAGGGGAAAGGAACGACAACCACGCTGTTGGCTGCGCTGTTAGATGTCGGTCAACCGCGACGTGTCTTTGTCGGCGGCAACATAGGCACACCGCCCATCACCTTTCTCGATTCACTGCATACCGACGATCTCGTGCTGCTCGAGCTATCCAGCTTTCAGCTACAGGGATTGAAGCAGAGTCCGCACGTAGCCCTCGTCTTATCGATCACCCAAGACCACTTAGACTACCACGCCAGCCGCGATGAATACGTAGCCGCCAAGCTTAACATCGCGCGCCATCAGCAGGCAGCTGACGTGCTCATTACAAACGCCGACTGTCCCACAGCACATGCGTTTACCGCGCATTCCCCGGCTCGACGCGGATCCTTCAGCACGCGAAATAGCGTTGAATCCGGGGCGTGGTTTGAAGGAGACTATTTCTATCTGCGATGGCTCGACGGACCGGCTGTCAGCGTTTGCCGCACCGATGTACTGCGCATACGCGGCGCACACAACCGAGAGAACGCCTGTGCGGCCATCGCCGCAGCCGCAGCCGTCGGCGTTGCTGCAGAATCCATGGCAGACCCCCTATCTCAGTTTAACGGCCTGCCGCATCGCTTGGAATACATCGGTCAGCGAGACGGCGTCGACTGCTACAACGACTCGTTGGCAACCACCCCCGATGCGGCCATCGCCGCGCTGAACGCGATGGATGGCTCCATTGCCCTTATCGCAGGCGGAGCAAATAAAGGGGCCGATTTCACTGCACTAGGACAGGCAATTGCACAAAAGCCAATGCGCGGCTTGCTGCTGCTAGGCACAGAGGGAGAGCGAATAGCGCACGCTGCCAGCGCCGCTGGATATACGGGAGCATTGCGCCACTGCGCGAGCATGGAAGAAGCGGTAGAATGGGCGAGGACGTGGACACAGCCGGAGGATGCGATTTTACTCTCGCCCGCCTGTGCGAGCTTTGGCATGTTTGCCGATTACCGAGATCGCGGGGAGCGCTTTAGAACGGCCTGTGGCGTGCGGGATATGCAGCAGTAGATCATATGTTGTAGTGAAGACCGCACTCTTTTTTGTCGTCGACGTCTTCCATTTGATTGAACCAGCGCCAGCGTCCAGCACGCTTGTCCTCTCCAGGACGAATCGGCGTAGCGCAGATGGTGCAACCAAAAGAGGGATACCCCTGATCGTAGAGTGGGTGCGTTGGCACGTCGTTGTCGCGAACAAATGCACTCAGACGTTCTTCGCTCCAATCGACCAGCGGATTGAGTTTGAGAATTTTTCGCTGCGTGCCGTATTCGCCAATGAGCTCCGCTTTCTTAGCCGTGTCCTTGCGGTGCACCGACTGATCCCAGCGCTGACCTGAAATCCAGCAGTCTACCGTTTTGAGGAGCGCGTTGCGCGGTTTTGTTTTGCGCACGTCGCAGCAGTGTTCCTGCTTTTCCTTCGAATCAAAAAATAGGTATTCACCGAATCGATCGATCATGCGCTGCAGCTGTGCCGGACTCGGCTGCCAAACTTCGATCTCGCATCCGTATCGCTCCTTAACCTGTTCCATAAAAGCATAGGTTTCGGCGTGCAGACGCAGCGTATCAAAGGTCGCCAAGCGCACCGTTAACCCGCATTCGGCTGCCATGTGCAGCATGGCCATTCCCGTGTTCTGAAAGCTCGTGGCCAAGACGGCGCGAAACGAAAAGGTCTCATCGGCCCAGCGCAGCACTTCTGCCGCCTCCAAGTCGTCCCAATCGGTGCGCTCGAGATGCATTGCCAAGCGCTCGTTCATTTCTTCTAACGTATTGTTTTCCATTTTCTTACCGAAGACTATATCAATTTACACAACAGGCAAATTAGACCAATCATAGCACAGATAAAAACAAAGCATATAATATAGGGGTAGCTGAACCTTTGCAAAGATGCCAACCATGTCCTCATCCGAGGCCCAATACGTGCTATTCTGGGACGGCGACTGCGCCTTTTGCGCGCGCTGCGTATCCTGGGCGCTGACCAAAGGAGGTCGCGCACTGCGCGCCGTTCCCTATCAACAGGCGACCGATCCTCCAATGGACGCCGCGCTGCAACAGGCCTGCCGTCGCGCCGTACACCTGTATCGCCCTAGCGGGCAGATGGAACGGGCCGGACGCGCCTGCTTGACGGTCCTATACCTGATGGGATATGGACGCCTGTCCAATCTGCTGCGCCGGCGTCCTTTTGTCTGGCTGGTTGAATGCGGCTACTGGCTGGTGGCGCGCAATCGCTCATTCTTCTCCCGCTTTCTCTTTCGCACATGAGAAGCACCGACAAGAAAAACATCCGCGGTCGGACAGATCGGCAGCGGCAGGACGCTCTGCGCCCTCTATCGCTATATACATGGAAAAGAGACTCATAGAGTCGGCCGACGGAGACGTCGAAGCCCGCATCGCCGCCGCACTCGATAAAGATGAAGCGCTGCTCGTTTGCGCCGCTTCCGACATGGACAGTTCCGGACGCTTTGCCCGTCGATGGATTGCCCTAACGCCGCATCGCGTACTCATTGTTCATCCAGACGAGGAGGTGCTGCTGTCCGTGCCCCTTACCGACATCCGCGACAGCCAGACCGAGGCGCTAGTCGGCGGCGGACGCCTCGTTATCGAACGCCTGCACGCCCCCACCATCAACCTGCACTACAGCAGCTCGCGATCGGACGTATTTTCCGAGGTAGCACGCGCATTGGAGCAGATGCGTAAAGGGGAAGAGCTTTCGATCAACGCGCAGCTGGATCGCCTTCGCTGTGCGCGCTGCCAGCGCCTGCTACCAGAAAAAAATGGCATCTGCCCGGCGTGCATAAAGAAGAGCGAGACGCTCCGACGAATCGCCCACTATTTGACGCCTTACAAGGGCAAGTCTGTGCTGTTAGCTCTTTCGTCAGCGGCGATGACGGCGGCCGAATTGGCACCTCCTCTCGTGACCAAGCATATCGTCGATGAGGTGCTGGTCCCGACGGGTGAATCCATCGCACCTATCGATGAACGCTTGGCTCTGCTCAGCTGGCTCGTCCTAAGCCTCGTCGGAATCCGCGTCGTCAGCTGGGCCGCCGAGTGGGTGCACGGCTGGATCATGTCGTGGCTCGGCGCGCAGGTAACGGCCGATATCCGCTCCCAGCTCTACCAACGCCTGGAAATGCTGTCGCTGCAGTTTTACGACAAGCGCAAGGTCGGCGCGCTCATTTCACGCGCCACCCGCGACGCCGGCATGCTGCAGGAGTTCCTCGTCAACGGCCTGCCCTACCTCATCATCAACGGCCTAATGGTGCTGGGCATCTTTGGATTCCTGCTGTGGATGAGTCCCAAGCTCAGCCTCTATATCATGCTGCCCGTGCCGGTGCTCATGGTCTGGGGCGTGGTCTTTTGGAAGCGCATGCGCAGCTATTTCAACCAGTGGGGTCAAGTCTGGTCGAATCTAACGGACCGCACAGTAGAGACGCTGACAGGCATCCGCGTCGTTAAGGCCTTTGCCCAAGAACAGCGCGAGATGGCCGCCTTTGCCCGGCACAACGATCGCCTGCGCGACGTCGCCGTGCGCACCGCGCTCAACCGAGGCATTTTCTTTGCCACCATTACCTTCCTGACCGGACTGGGCATGCTCATGGTCTGGTTCTTTGGCGGCCAGCAGGTCCTGGAAAACGAAATCACGCTCGGCACTCTGCTCGCATTTTACTCCTATATGTGGCTGTTTTATGGGCCGCTAGAATGGTTTGGACAGGTCAACGATTGGATGACGCGCGCGTTTGCCGGCGCCGAGCGCATTTTCGAGGTCATCGACACCGATCCAGAGGCGTACGAAAACCCACAGGCCGTGCGCATGCCGCGCATGGAAGGCGCCGTGCGCTTTCGCGATGTTCGCTTTGGCTACGACAAGAGCAAACCCGTTCTCAAAGGCATCGATCTGACGCTCAAACCGGGCGAAATGATCGGCCTGGTTGGCCGATCCGGCGTTGGCAAAACCACTACCATCAACCTCATCGCGCGATTTTACGATCCCGACTATGGAGCGATTGAGATCGATGGCGTCGATCTCCGCCGTATCAACCTGCGCGACCTGCGCTCGCAGATCGGCATCGTGCTGCAGGAACCGGTGCTCTTTTCCGGCACGATCGCCGAGAACATCGGCTATGGCAAACCCGGTGCTTCATTCCAAGAAATCATGCAGGCAGCTCGGGCGGCCAACGCGCATAACTTTATCATCAATAAAGTTGATGGCTACGAGACGCAGGTAGGCGAAAAGGGTGCCGGCCTGTCGGGCGGTGAACGCCAGCGCGTCTCCATTGCCCGCGCCATTTTGCACAACCCGCGCATCCTCATTCTCGACGAAGCTACCGCCTCGGTAGACGTACAGACGGAAAAGCAGATCCAAGAAGCCATGGGACGACTGGCACAAGGCCGCACGACCATCTCCATCGCCCACCGCCTGTCCACGCTGCGCGAAGCCAATCGACTTATCGTCTTAGACGAGGGGCGCATCGTCGAGCAGGGCAGCCACGCTGAACTTATGCAACGGCGCGGAGCGTTTTACGACCTAGTGCAGCTGCAACAGGCCGTTGCACAGATCATCGCCATCAAGGAATAGCCGTGTCCACCTTTATAGAAACGCTCCCAAGCGACATGGTCGAACGCGTTCGCGCCGCCCAAGGCCCCGATGAGGAGGTGCTCATTCAGGTCGCCACCGATATGGCCGAACGCGATCGCTTTGAACGGCGCTTTCTCGTCGTGACTTCACAGCGCCTGCTCGTGCTCGGCGCCGATGATGGCGACATACAAATACTCATAGCGCAGCTCAAAGCGGCGCGCATCGAGTCACTGATCGGCGGAGGCCGTTTGGACATCGAGCGCCGAGACGGCGAACCGGCTCAGCTCTACTACTCGAATTCATTGGCACCCAAATTCGCCGAAGTTGCCGAGGGCCTGCAGCTGCTCATCGATGGCCAAGATCCCAACCTCCCACTTGAGCTCGATCCAACGCACTGCGATCGCTGTCAGCGCCTGCTGCCAGAAAAAGGCGGCATCTGCCCGGCGTGTATCAGAAAGAGCGATACGCTCAAACGGCTGCTCAGCTATGTGCTTCCCTACAGGGGACGCGCGCTCTTGCTCGTTGTACTGACGCTGCTGACCGCGCTTATCGAGCTCATACCGCCCTATATAGCCAAGCACATTATCGACGACGTGCTAACCGACCGAGGTCCCATCGACCTGCTCTACACCTACGTCGGCATGCTGCTCGCGCTGGCCGTCGTGCGCTGGGTCGGCAACGTAGTAAGACGCTGGCTCAACACCTGGGTGGGCTTTCGGGCTATTGCCGACCTGCGCGCCGATCTGTTTCGCGCCATGCAGTTCCTCCCCCTGCGCTTTTACGATAAGCGCAAAGTTGGCTCGCTTATATCGCGCATGAACAACGACTCCGACTTGGTCGAAGTCTACCTAATTTTTGACGCGCCCTTCATCCTCTCGAATGCGACCATGATCGTCGGGATTCTCGCCCTGCTGTTCTATATGAATTGGGAACTGACGCTCTATGTGTTGCTACCCGTGCCGCCCATCATTCTGGGCTCCAGTCTGATATGGAACAAGATGCAGGGCTACTGGCGGCGCTGGGGCGCGCGCTGGTCGCGTCTATCGACGCACCTAAACGAATCCATCGCCGGCATCCGCGTCGTCAAAGCCTTTGCCCAAGAATCGCGCGAGAGCGCCCGCTTTGATCAGCGCAACCACGCGCTGCGCAACGTCAGCGTCAGCGCCGAGCGCTCGTGGCTCGTGTTCTTTATGGTCACCAACTTTTTTATGAGCTTCGGCGCGTTCTTCGTCTGGTACTTTGGCGGCGTGCAAATACTCGACGGCCAGCTGCAGCTGGGAGCGCTCATGGCCTTTATCTCGTATCTGTGGATGCTCTATCAGCCGCTCAAGTGGTTTGGCGACTTCTATAGTTTTATGGTGCGCGCCTTTGCCGGCGCCGAGCGCATATTTGAGGTTATTGATGCGCGCTCCGAGCCCTTTGCCGCACCGGATGCCCAAGCCATGCCCTCCATCCGCGGTCACGTGCGATTTAACCGAGCCGCCTTCGCCTACGACCCTGGCAAGATTGTGCTACGCGATATCGACCTCGACGTGCAGCCAGGTGAAATGATCGGTCTCGTAGGACGCTCGGGCGTGGGCAAGAGCACGTTAATCAACCTTATCACGCGCTTTTACGATGCGAGTCGCGGTAGCGTAGAAATTGACGGCGTCGATATCCGCTCTATCCGCCTTGAGGATCTGCGTTCGCAAATCGGTTTGGTCGCACAGCAGTCGTTTCTCTTTAATGGAACCATTGCTGAAAATATCGCCTACGGCAAACCCGGCGCGTCGTTTGAAGAAATTTTGCGCGCGGCTCGTGCAGCTAACGCCCACGAGTTTATTGTGACCAAGAGCGATGGCTACGACATGGTCGTAGGCGAACAGGGCAACAAGCTCTCTGGCGGCGAGAAGCAGCGCATCGCCATAGCCCGCGCCATCTTACACGATCCTAAAATCCTCATCTTAGACGAAGCGACGTCTTCACTCGATACACCGACGGAGAAGAAAATCCAGGAAGCCATCGGCCGCTTGGTAGCGGGCAGAACGACGTTTGCCATCGCCCATCGCCTTTCCACGCTGCGCAGCGCTGATCGGCTCGTCGTCCTCGATGGGGGCCATATTGCCGAGGTAGGCACGCACGAAGAGTTGATGGCGCGCGAGGGAATCTTTTATAATCTAGTTCAAACACAACAGGCCACATCGGCCGTCATGGCCACGGAGCATTAAACATGGCTGCGGACAACGCGCAGATAGAAGAAAAAAAGCGGGCGCCCATTACGCCCATCACGGTCACTCACCCAGAGCACGTCGACGTCGACAAGCTGCGTCTTTTTCGCGAACCGGCGTGGGTGCTGCGCCTAACAATTGAGGAAGACCGCTCCTATACGCGCGTCAAAATCGTGCGCGCAGCGCCGCTATCTCACCCCGATCAATTTATTTCTTTTCTCGATGCCAAGGACGAAGAGATCTGCATGGTCGACGATCTCAAGCAGCTGGACGATGCAGCGCGTGCGCTGATTAAAGAGGAACTCGATCGACGCTATCTCACCTCGACCATTCAGTGCGTCGTCTCGATACGCAACGAATTCGGCACCTCCTACTGGGATGTCGAGACCGACCGCGGGCAGCGCGAATTCGTCGTGCAAAACGTGGCCGAAAACGCCCAGTGGCTAGGCGATCATCGCCTGCTAATTATCGATGTTGATGGGAATCGATTTGAGATCGTTGATTTGGGCGCGCTGGACAAGCGCAGCGCCGCTCTGATTGAACAGGTGCTCTAACCAGTTAACGCGCAGCGCCGTTCAGCGCTCTACGGCGCTGCGCAATATATCTAGGTATCGCTCGCCGTATGCCTCGTATTCTAACCCCTCGCTAATGTCTCGCCCCGAATCGCTATCGTCGACAGCGGTCGTTGGCCCCGGTGCTACGGGTTCGATTTGCGTATCCTCATGCCATTCGTTCCACGAGGTAATCATCAGCATATTCCCCGTAGACTCGTCGGTATATCCCACGGCCTGTTCCAGCATAGCGCGAAACAGCGAGCCGAACTCTGCCGAACGATCGAGTCGACGCGATGTGGCCTCGTGTCCTTCGCGGACGCCCTTGTCGTTAAAGCCCGGCGTAGCCGCCGGCACAAAAGCGGCGCCCGCCTCGTGCGCTCGTTGACGCCAGAGCGCCTGAGCCGCATAGTAGCGATCGACCGCCACCTGGCCGGCATATCCCTTGGCGCCCATGCTGCCATACACGTCGTAGTTGGTTACCGCATCAAGCAGACCCAGTCCATCAGAGGAGGCCGGGGGCTGACCAAATACCTGGTCGCCCACTAAGTAGAGTTCGCTGCCAGCCTCCGCAGCCGCTGTGCGCATTGCCACCACGAATTCTTCCAACGTGCCGTTGCGCGCCAAAACGCGCGTTAGGTAAACGAAGAGCACTGGCCTACCGTCAATTTTTAGATAGTTGGGATGGTCGAAGTAATGCTGCGCCATATAAGCTATATCCGGAGCGACCTGATCAAAATCGCTGAAATTGCCCGTCCGTCCCGTCGTCTCGTAGAACAGCGCAATGTTCATATCGCCCAGTTCGGCATGGGGCAATATGCTCTGCAGTAGCGTGCGGTCTTCGCGCTTGTCGGGCCCCCACCAGCTGGCCACCCACAGCGAAATATGTGCCTGACGGCTCCACGCTAAATGCTGCGCAATAACGCCAGCGTCGCGGTCGTCGTATTCGCCGAGCGTCGGGTATTGCGGCGGCACGAGCCGTTCGCGCATGTAGCGGCCGCCGTGAAAATCGCCGCCGTACCACGGATAATAATACACGCCGACCTCGTAGGATGAATCCGTTTCCATCTCTGCGCTGCCCATTGCGTCTTCACCGCTGCATGCACTAGCCAGAATAGCTATCCCCAAAATCACATAGACCATTTTGTTATCGCCTTAGATCGAGGCGAGCCGCGGCAGAGCACGCGCCAGCCAAGCGTCGATGCGCTCCTCGTCGGCTGCCGTCCACAGCTCAAGTTCTTCTATGCTCTGTCGGTCGTAGCCACTAAATACGTGCGACATCGTCTCTTCATAAAACCCATCGGCCTTGGCCATAGCACGCCAGCGTACAAAGGAGGCACAGTCATAATCCTTGGCTCGGGCATCAATGCCAGCGCAGTCAAAATGCGCATCGAGTACACCTTCTAAGCGCGCTGCGACATCGCTGTGCACCAGCCCCAAGTCGTTCCGCTCACCTGGATCTGCCTCCACGTCGTATAACTCGGAATCAAAGCCCATATGGCGTATGAGCTTCCAGCGGTCTTGCCGTAGCATAAAGGTTCCGGTGCAGGCGCGATCGCCGTGATATTCGGCCATCGCCCAATCGCGCTGGCGCGGAGTACCATTGGCCAACTGCGGCATGAGCGATTCGCCGTCCAATACGTCAGCGTATCCAGAGCGAGCCGCAAGTGAATCGTAGTCAATGCCGGCCATATCCATGAGCGTCGGATATAGATCGACTAGCGAAACCGGCGTATCGACGACGGCACCGCGCCGCACATCGGGTCCGGCAATAATGAGCGGCACATGGGATGATGCCTCGTACATACAGCGCTTGAGCACCTGGTTCTGCTCGCCGGCCATCTCACCGTGGTCGCTAGAGAAAATGACGTAGGTCGAATCGGTCAGCCCCAAGTCGTCAATTTGCTGCATCACGCGCCCCACCATTTCATCGAGGGCGGCAATCATGGCAAAATAAACGTGGCGCATGTGGCGAACGAGCTGCGGTGAGAACTCGCGCGCACAGTTCTTGGCAATGCGCTGGTAGCGTACAGCCGGATGGATCGTGTCTTCGAGACCAAAGAGCGGAGGCACGTCGATGGCCTGTGCGTCAATCAACTCTAGGTGGCGCTGCTCGGCTATAAAGGCCGGATGCACCAAACCCGTCGTCAGATAAGTGCAAAACGGACGACCTTCACGCGCCGCCTCACCTATTTCGCGCACCGCGTCCCAGGTGTGCTGCCAATCGCGCTCATTAGCCTCTCCCGGACCGACAATCTGCGGCAGCGGCGTGCGCACGGAGGGCCGCTCAATCATAGCCGAGCGGGTCCATGAGCCGATGCGATCGCGTATAGAATGCTTGCCGTAGGCATAGTCGATCGGCCCGATAGCCCGCGTCCGATAACCCGCCCACTGCAGCGCGTCTTGATAGGTTTTAACGTCTTCTCGCAGCCCCTCGTAATTGTTCCAACAGTCTCTAAAATGAGGATATTTACCGGTCCACATACTGGCCCGCGATGGATTGCAGACCGGACAGTTGCTGTAGGCATTTGAAAACAGCGTGCCATTGGCTGCCAGGCGATCCATATTCGGCGTCGCACGCTGCAGGGCAGGATGTCCCATGCACCCCATCTTACGCCCATCCATGCTCTCGGCATGGATGAACACGATATTGGCTGGTCGCATTTTCTTTCCCGTGTAAAATGTGGATAGGTCGTTGCGTTAGCGCCTCTATAGGTCAGCCGGACGCGGTCCGCCTGTTGCCCAATCAAGCAATTGTACCGTATGCACTACGGGCACCGCCGTGCTGCTACCAATGTGCTCCATACAGCCTATATTGCCCGCCGCTATAACTTCGGGCGCCACGCTCTCGATCCGTTCCACCTTGCGCGTCTTCAGCTGGTTGGCTAGATCGGGCTGCAGCATATTGTAGGTACCTGCACTACCACAGCAAATATGCCCTTCGGGCACTTCAAGCACCGCAAAACCGACAGATGAAAGCAGCTCGCGCGGCGCGCGCTTAAGCTGCTGTCCATGCTGAAGCGAACACGCATCGTGATAGGCCACGCGTAGACTCATTTCCGAGCCGACATCGCCCAAGCCGAGTTCCGCGACTACCTGCGTTACGTCGCGCACGCGCTCCACTACGGCGGCGGCCTTGTCGGCCAGCTTGGGATCGTGGCGAAACAGGTGGGCATATTCGAGCACAGCCGTGGCACAGCCAGATGTATTCAGCACAATCGCATCCAACCCTTCGCTCGCGATCTCCCGATGCCACGTCTCGATCATGTGTTGCATGAGTTTGCGGCTGCGCCGTCGCTCGCCCATGTGAAATGTCAACGCACCACAGCAACCCGTCTCTTTGGGTATGACAACCTCAGCGCCAAGACGCGTCAGCAGACGGACAGTCGCCTCGTTGATCTCTGGTCCGAGCACCGACTGTGCACAGCCTGTCAGCAGCGCTACGCGCAGACGACGAGTGCCCTCAGCAGGCACGACACCCGGCTGAGCGAGTTCGGCTGGACGCGGTATGCGCTGGGGAGCCATATCGATCAGAGGGGCCATATTTTTGGGCAGCAAAAACGAAAAAGTACGACCTAGCGACGACATCTTAAGCGCCCAGCGAAAACGTCTAGGATACGGCAGAAGGTGCGTAATAATGCTGCGCAATAATCGTTCGGAAAAGGCGCGCTTGACCTTTTTTTCAAGGCGCGGACGCGCCTCTTCGAGCAGGCGCGAATAGTCGACGCCGCTCGGACAGGTCGTCTCGCACGAAAGGCAACCCAAGCAATTATCTATGTGCTCTAGCGTTTGCCGCGTGGGTTTGATCCCCTCTTCTAACGAGCTTTTCATGAGATAGATTCGCCCGCGCGGCCCTTCCAGTTCGTTACCCGTCAGCAGATAGGTTGGACAAGTAGCGTTGCAAAAACCGCAGTGTACGCAGGCTCGGAGAACTTCTTCGGCGTCTTTTATATCAGGTTCTTGTAGCAAATGCGGTGCAATATCTGTTCGCATCAGTCCGTCTCCCTATCCGGTATGCCCATCAGGTACAACACGCCGTCTAGCCCAAGCGTTGAGATAGCCTGACCGGCTCCCTCACGCACGACGGGCTTGGCGTGAAAGGCGATCCCTAGTCCGGCACTGTTGAGCATAGGCAAGTCGTTGGCACCGTCACCTACGGCAATCACCTGCTCCATGCGAATGCCTTCGCGGCGAGCAATCTCGCACAGCAGCTCAGCCTTGCGAGGGCCGTCTACGACCGGGCCAACTACCTGGCCCGTTATCTTACCATCCACTATATGCAGCTCGTTAGCGTACACAAAATCCAGGCCGAGACGCCGCTTGAGATACTCGCCAAAATAGGTAAATCCCCCAGAAATCACGGCTATTTTATAGCCCATTTTCTTGAGGTTTTGCACCAAGCGTTCGGCTCCCTCCGTCAGCACTAACCGCTGGCATACCGCCTCTAACGTTGACTCGTCTAAGCCGCGCAGCAGCTGCAGTCGCTGCGCTAGGCTCTCCTTGAATTCGATCTCTCCGCGCATAGCACGCGCTGTAATGGCCGCCACGTCCTCGCCCACGCCAGCGGCGGCAGCGAGTTCGTCAATCACTTCTTGTTGGATAAGCGTCGAATCCATGTCGAAGGCCACGAGCCGTCGGCTGCGCCGAAAGAGCGAGTCTTCCTGAAACCCGATATCGATACCAAGTTGCGTTGCGGCAGCCATTAGCTCGGCGCGCAGCGCGGTGCGATTGGGCGGGTCTCCGTGCACGCGCAGCTCGATGCAGGCACGCCGAGTCCGGTTCTCGTGCTGCAGCGGCATCCGCCAAGACAGGCGCGTAATATCGTGGATACTCAAGCCCGCTTCGCTAATAATACTCGTGATCTGAGCTATGTGTCCGGCCTGTATTTGCCGCCCGAGTAGCGTGATGATAAAGCGCGCTTTTTCTTGATGCTGCACCCACTGTTGGTAGTCATCCGAAGATACCGGCTGAAAGTTCAGGTCGACGCCCAATTCGTGCGCGCAAAACACCAGATCCTTTAGGACGGGAGCCGGCTCTGCGGCCTCGGGAATCTCGACGAGCATGCCCAGCGACAGCGCGTTGTGAATCACGGCTTGGCCGATGTCGAGGACGTGCACCTCATAGCGAGCGAGAATACGAGTCAGAGAAGCGGTCAGACCCGGTCGATCAGGCCCCGACACGTTAATGAGCAAAATTTCGCTCACGCTTCTTCGCCTCGCAGCCAGCGCGCCAGCGCTTTATCGGGCGCGCTAATTTCTTCGAGTGAAGTATAGAAGTAGTCCTGCCAACCGTGGCGCGGCAAACCGGTAAATACCATTAGGTTGAGAGGATATTCTTCGCAGTCGGTGCAGCGACGAAAATCGTCGCGAAAGAGGAAGGTCTTTTTGCCCAGAGCGATCGCCGCACCCAATTCTACCATCACGCCCTCATCGGGCGGCGTGCCGTTTACAATAGCGAAGATGGCGTCGGATTCTACGACATCGCGCAGGTCGGCTTGGCCCACTTCGTAGGCCCAGCCTTCCTTAGAGAAATCCACCTGGTTATTGCGGGCAAACGGCTCCCACACCTCGGCACCGAGTCCCTCTAAGGCCGCGACAAAATCGGGCAACAGCTTCTCTTTCCACTGGGCAGAAAAGCCGTAAGGCGAAGCGAGATAAATAGTCTTTTTCATACGCTATAAGAAAGCGAGCTGTGGCGAATTGGCGCAAGCGGCAGCGCGGCGTATCTTATTTTCGAAGATGAATAAACGGCCCCCATACATCGCTGAGCACGTGAGCTTAGCTCCCCTAACCACCCTACACCTAGGCGGTAGCGCTCGCTACTTTGCCACCTGCACCTCCACTGACGTGCTCAAAGAGTCCCTACAATGGGCAAGCCGTGCCGGAATCGAAGTCCAGGTACTCGGCGGCGGCAGCAACGTCGTCTTTGCCGACCAAGGCTTTGATGGACTCGTGCTGCAGATCTGTCTACGCGGCATGCAGTTTAGAGGCGATACGGCTCGTATCGCTGCCGGCGAGTGCTGGGACGATGTCGTCGCCAAATCTATCAGCCGCGGCCTAGCCGGCATTGAGTGCCTGTCCGGCATTCCCGGTTTAGTCGGCGCAACGCCGATCCAAAACGTCGGCGCATACGGCCAAGAAGTCAGCGAGACCATCGCTTCAGTTCGAGCAATCGATCGGCACACGCTCGAAGAAGTCGAGTTTGGCAACGATGCATGCGACTTTGCCTATCGTCACAGCCGCTTCAAGGGAATAGACTCGGATCGCTACGTCATTACCGAAGTGTGCTATGCGCTGCGCGGCGACGGACAGCCCCAGTTGCGCTACGGAGAGCTGCGCGATCGCGTCGGTGCAAAAGTCCAGTCCTCAGCCGGCCCCGACGCGCTAAACGCGGTGCGTACAGCGGTACTAGCACTGCGCAAAAGCAAGTCGATGATCGTCGACTCAGCCGATCCCAACAGCCGTTCGGCGGGCTCGTTTTTTGTCAATCCGGTGATATCTCCAGCGCAATTTGAACAGCTCCGCGCTCAACATGCGACGATTCCATCTTTTGCCGATGCCAATGGCGTCAAAGTTCCCGCTGCTTGGTTAGTAGAACACGCCGGCTTTGCCAAAGGCTATCGCCACGGCGGCGTAGGCATCTCACAGCGGCACGCGCTCGCGCTCATCAACTGCGATGGCAGCACGCACGAGCTGCTCGAATTGGCCGAGCATATACGCGATGCCGTAGAAGCGCAATTTGGCGTCCGCCTACAGCGAGAGCCCGTAGTCGTAGAATAGGGATTTGCGCTACGCTCCATCTGAACGGGTAGAGCCCACCCATTCTTACCAATAGCGCATAGCCGCTGCAAAGAGCGCAGCGAGCTCCTCTTGTCCAGCCACGCGCGGAGCGAGCTTCGTTACGCGGTGCTGCGGCAGCGTCCCCTCCACCAGTGCCGGAATGTGTTCGTCTGTGTATCCGAGGGCACTCAGTCCATTGGGTAGATCGAGCTGACGCATCAGTTCGACAAGGCGATCGGCCAGCACGGCGCCGGCATCTTCTAAACCCACCCCGTCTACGCGTGCACCCAATATTTCAGCCGCGTGCATATGTCGCTCTGGACAAGCCGAACCCGTAAAGCGAAATACTGCCGGCGCGTTTACGATGACGGCGATCCCGTGCGGTACCAGCGGATAGTCGACAGCATATCCCGGCGGAACAAACTCCTTTACCATGCCGGCCACCGGATACGACATACCGTGCGGCAGGTGTACACCAGCATTGCCAAAACCGATACCCGCAAGTGCCGAAGCCATGATCATGTGCGCGCGCGCTTCGTCGTCGGTCGGATCGACCACCGCACGCGGTAAATAGTCGGCCACCAGCCGCAGCGCCTGTAACGACCACAGATCGCTGATGGGATTGGCCCCCTGATAGGCGGGCCGCAGCTGCGGACGCGCCGGACGAGGGCGCTGGTCATAGGGCATAGCCGTGTAGGATTCGAGGGCGTGGCTGAGCACGTCGAGTCCCGTCGATGCGGCAACGGATGCAGGCATAGAGCGCGTGTTATCGGGATCAACCAGCCCCAGCGTCGGTTTTAGGTAGCGATGAGCAATGCCCGTTTTTGCGTGCATCTCGACGTAGTCAAAAATCGCCACACCCGTCGTCTCGCTGCCGGTTCCAGCCGTCGTGGGAATGGCAATCAACGGCTTGGTAGGCCCAGGCACCGGCTGCCCCTGGCCGATGGGTGCATTCACGTAGGTGAGGAAGTCCGCTGGATAAGTCGTATAAAGATTAGCCGCCTTGGCCGTATCGATCGTCGAACCACCGCCAATCGCAACGAATCCGTCGAATTGGCCCTCTTGGGCAAATTCAATTGCGGTGCGAAACGACGCGTCAGTAGGCTCGACGCGCACCTGATCAAATAGAGCGTATTCAACCCCCTCCCGGGCAAGGGATTCAAGCGCCGTATGCACCGGCGGCAGCTCGCGCAGCGTTGCATCGGTCAGCACCATGACGCGCCGCAAGCCGCGGTCCTTCAGATCCATACCCACTTCGCGCGTGATCCCCTCGCCAAAGCGAATGGTGGATTGAGCCATTTCAAAAGCCGTGTCGCGATCCATCTGCACTCTCCTTTCACCATAGGTGCGCTATAGAAAACATCCCGCTTTTCACGCTGTCAACCGCCGCACCCTTGCGTCTCCTACAGCGCCGCACTACACTACCGTCAACACGCCACACGTTGCGGAGAACGCACCATGAACGCCGAACAACCCAACGGCATGCTCAGCCTAGCCGATCTCGAACGCTCCGTGCGCGACGGACAGATCGAAACTGTGCTCGCCGTCTTCCCAGACCTCTACGGGCGCCTCGTCGGCAAGCGCATCGCCGCACGCTACTTCTTGGATCACGTCGCCGAACACGGCATGCACGCCTGCGATTATCTGTTTACCGTCGACATGGAAATGGACGTAGTCGAGGGCTATGAATTTGCCAACTGGCGCAAGGGCTATGGCGACGTGCACTGCGTGCCCGACTGGTCCACGCTGCGCAGGGCCACTTGGCTTGAGCGCTCGGCTATTATTGTCTGCGATGTGCACGATGAAGCCGCACACCAACTGGTATCCGTAGCGCCCCGCACCCTGCTGAAACAGCAGCTAGCGGCCCTAGCGGAACTAGGCTATAGCGCCAAGGGAGGGTCCGAACTAGAATACTACCTGTTCAAGGACTCGTACGAAGAGGCCCAGAATAAAAGCTATGAAAACCTGCAGCCTTTTAGCGCCTATATCGAAGACTACCACATGTTCCAAGGCACCAAAGAGGAACAGATCAACGGAGCTGTGCGACGCCATATGGAGGCCAGTGGCATCCCCGTTGAGTTCAGCAAAGGCGAGTGGGGGCCCGGTCAGCACGAACTCAATCTGCGCTATACCGAAGTCCTCGAAATGGCCGATCGCCAGTGTATATACAAACAAGCGTTTAAGGAGATTGCCTGGGCACAGGATATTGCCGTTTCCTTTATGGCTAAGTGGCGCAGCGATCTGGCTGGTTCCAGCATGCACCTGCATCTGAGCCTATGGAATGGGCAGGGCCACAGCGCCTTTTCTGATGAGACCTCCGATACCTTTCGCCACTTTCTCGGCGGATGGATGCACCACGCCCGTGCCATAGCTCCGTTTTACGCGCCCTATCCCAACTCCTACAAGCGCTACGTCTACCAATCTTGGGCGCCCACGCGCATCGCCTGGAGCCGCGACAACCGCACGGCGGGATTTCGCATCGTCGGCAGCGGATCGAGCCAGCGCATCGAGTCGCGCTTACCCGGTGCCGACGCCAATCCCTACTTGGCCTATGCCACCGCGCTGGCCGCCGGCATAGACGGTATTAAAAACCGCATTGAACCACCCCCCATGTTCAGCGGCGATGCCTACGGGGATGAATCAGCCGCACGCGTGCCGGCCAACCTGTCCGAGGCCACTGATGAACTCGAAAGATCGCAGATGCTGCGCCGTTGCTTCGGCGATGACGTGATCGACCACTACGTCCACTTCTTCCGCACCGAACAGCGCAAATACGACGAGGCCGTTACCTCGTGGGAACGCGCTCGGTATTTTGAACGCGGCTAGGCCGCTACCGATAGACCCCATGAGACTACAAGACAAAGTTGTATTGATTACCGGAGCCGGGAGCGGTATCGGCTATCACAGCGCCCTGCGCTGCGCGGCGGAAGGCGCTCGCATAGTGGCCGTAGACCTGGACCAAGAGACGGCGCAGCAAACCGCAGAACGCGTAATAGCAGACGGGGGACAGTGCATCGCACTGCGCGCCGATGTTGCCCAAGACGCGGACTGTCGCGCCATGATCGCCGAGGCTGAAGCAGCTTACGGACGCCTTGATGTGCTCTTTAACAACGCCGGCATTTCGCATATCGACGATGGCGACGCCGTCGACACGGACGAGGCCGTGTGGGACCTCACAATGGACGTCAATCTCAAGGGGGTCTTTCTCGGCTGCAAGCACGGCATCCCGGCCCTGCGGCGAGCCGGCGGTGGCTCGATTATCAACACCGCCTCTTTTGTCGCGTTGCTCGGCGCGGCCACGCCTCAGATCGCCTACACGGCCAGTAAAGGCGGCGTGCTGGCCATGAGCCGTGAGTTGGCCACCGTGCACGCACGGGAACACATCCGCGTCAACGCACTGTGCCCAGGGCCGCTGCGCACGGAACTGCTGATGAAGTATCTCGACACGGAAGAAAAACGCCAGCGTCGCTTGGTACACATCCCCATCGGGCGCTTTGGCGAGGCCGATGAAATCGCGCAAACCGTCGTCTTTTTAGCGTCGGACGAATCAACCTATATAACCGGTACCTCGTTTACCGTTGACGGCGGCATTACGTCGGCCTATGTAACGCCCGAGTAGACGAGGTTTGCCAATCGCGCCAAGGCGCTCAACACAACCGCATATATGGACCGAAATACGAAAAAACGGGCTGTACTCTTTGATCTGGACGGCACGCTGCTCGATACGTTAGACGATTTGGCCGACTCCATGAACGCCGCGCTGGCGGGTATGGGCTTTGCAGAGCACCCCGTAGACGCCTATCGCTATTTCGTCGGCGACGGCGTTGATATGCTAGTGAAGCGCGTGCTGCCGACAAACGCCTACAGCACCGATGTGCACGCGCAGTTAAGGGCGGCAATGAACGACGAATACAGCCGGCGCTGGAACGCCAAAAGTCGTCCCTATTCCGGCATACCTGAACTGTTGGATGCCCTGCAGGCGCGCGCGATCCCCATGGTGATTCTATCCAACAAACCGGAACCGTTTACGCTACAGGCCGTTGGCCACCTGCTGTCAGACTGGACGTTTTCCATCGTGCGCGGGGCAAGACCCAACGTGCCGACCAAACCCGATCCAACGGCCGCGCTGGACATAGCGCAGGCACTGGACCGGGCGCCAGAAGATTTTCTCTATGTGGGTGATACCAATACCGACATGCAGACGGCGCGCACTGCAGGTATGTATGCGTTGGGCGCAACGTGGGGCTTTCGCCCAGGTGAAGAGCTGTTGCAAAGCGGCGCACAGCGCCTGTTAGACACACCGCTTGAGCTGTTGGACCTACTCTAAAAAGTATCTATTTTAACCGCGTCTACCCCTCGACTCAACCAGGAGAAAACTGCCCTATGGCCGAATTTTTCAAAGGCATTAAAAAGATAAAATACGAAGGCCCGAACTCGAAAAATCCCCTCGCGTTCAAGCACTACAACGCCAAGGAAAAAGTCGGCAAAAAGACCATGGAAGAGCACCTGCGCTTTTCCGTAGCCTATTGGCATACGTTTAAGGGGGGAGGCACCGATCCCTTTGGCCCTACGCCGGTATACGATCGCCCGTGGGACCAAGCTAGCGACCCCATGCAGCGGGCCGAGGATACGCTGCAGGCCGCCTTCGAGTTTATTGGCAAGCTGGGAGCCCCCTTTTACTGCTGGCACGATCGCGACATTGCACCAGAAGCCGACACCCTTAGAGAGACCAACAAACGCCTTGATCACATCGTTGCCCTAGCAAAAAAGCTCCAGCGCGACACGGGGATCAAGCTGCTGTGGGGCACATCAAACTGCTTTTCGCACGAGCGCTTTACCCACGGCGCAGGCACCAATCCCGACGCACATGTCTTCGCTTGGGCGGCCGCGCAAATTAAAAAGGCGATGGAGTGCACGCACGAACTAAAAGGCGCCAACTACGTGTTCTGGGGTGGCCGCGAAGGCTATTCGAGTTTGCTCAATACCGATATGGCCCACGAACAGGACCAAATGGCCCGCCTGCTGCACATGGCCGTAGAGCACAAAAAGCGCATTGGTTTTAAGGGCACGCTGCTTATCGAACCCAAGCCCAAAGAACCCACCAAGCATCAATACGATTTCGACTCGGCAACCGTGCTCAGCTTCCTGCGCAAATACGGCCTACTCGACGAATTCAAGATCAACGTGGAAGCCAACCACGCTACGCTGGCTGGACACACCTTTGAGCACGATCTAGCCGTGGCCTCGGCTGAGGGCAAGCTCGGCAGCATTGACGCCAACCGCGGCGACTATCTGCTCGGCTGGGATACCGACCAGTTTCCCACCGACCTCTACAGCACCACCTACGCGATGCTCGTCATCCTCAAGCAGGGCGGGCTCGGACGCGGCGGCGTCAATTTCGACGCCAAACTGCGCCGCGGTTCCTTTGACCTAGAGGATATGTTTCACGCCCATATCGGCGGTATGGATTCTTTTGCACGCGGCCTGCGCACCGCACAGAAAATCATTGATGATGGCGCACTGAGCGACGTCGTCAAAGCGCGCTATGCGTCCTATCGCAGTGGTATCGGTCGCAAAATCATGCAGGGAAAAGCGACGATGGCCGAAATGGAACGCTACGTCCTTAAAAACGGCGAGCCGGCCAAGCAGAGCGGCCGTGAAGAGCTGCTCGAAAATATTATCAACTCGTACATATAGCGCAGTCGTCGCACCATTCAGCTAACAAAAAAGCGGGCGTTTCCCATTGGGGAAACGCCCGCTTTTTACGTTGTTCTAACGCGCTTAATGATCGCGCGGAACCGCCATCATGCGTTCGAGCGCGCGACGCGCTCCCTCGATCACATCGTCGTCCAAAAGGATTTCAAAGCGCTCCTGCGCCAGCGCCAGATAGAGATCCTGCAGGCTGGTTACCTTCATGTAGGGGCAATGTAGACGGCAGCCGATACATCCATCAGCTGAAACAAATTCGCGATCGGGAAAGCGCTCTTGCAGCTGGTGCAGCATGCCATTTTCGGTCGCAATGATAAACGTTTTTACCTCCGGATACTTGCCCACTGCATCGAGCATCCCCGTCGTCGAACACACTTCATCGGCCATTTCTACTACGTCTTGGCGACACTCGGGGTGCGCGATAATAACGGCATCGGGAAAATCGCCGCGCGTGCGCTCCACGCTGGCAGCGCGCAGCACGTCGTGCGTCGGACAGGCGCCGTCGTAGATAACAACTTCTTTCTCTGGCACCTGCTGAGCCACCCAGCGACCCAAGTTGCGATCCGGAGTAAAGAGCACCTTGTCCGTATCTAAACTCCGCACTACCGATACGGCATTGGCCGACGTGCAGCATATGTCGGACTCGGCTTTTACCTCCGCCGTCGAATTCACGTAGGTTACCACTTCGTGATCGGGGTAGCGCTGTTTCCAGTCATCGAGGCTCTCGGGCGTGATCGAATCGGCCAGCGAACAGCCCGCTCCCAGGTTCGGCAATAGCACTTTTTTATTGGGGCTGAGAATCTTGGCCGACTCAGCCATAAAGTGCACGCCACAGAACACGATGATATCGGCATCGGTCTTGGATGCTTCAATAGACAGACCAAGCGAATCGCCTGTCACATCGGCGATGTCCTGCACGGCAGATATCTGGTAGTTGTGCGCCAGTATAACGGCGTTTTTCTCTTCGCGCAGGCGATTGATCTGGTCGATTAACTCTTCGGCCGGCAGATCGGAACCAGCAGCGATGGGCGTCTGCATCTGCGTCATGAAGTACTCTGTGCTCCTTCGTCAGGTTCAACCGCTTCAGTGCCGTTGGGGAAAACGCGCCAGAACTCTTTGCGAATCAGTCCGGTGATCATAGCGCTCTTGCTCGTGCCGTGATAGCGCGCAATTGCATCGAGCATGGCATAATCGCGGTCTGTGGCGGAGAAGGTGCGAACCTTCGCCTTGTTTCCCTTAGGTTTAGTTGGTGCCATATTCAATTCTTATATAATTTTTAATTAAATGCTGACTATAAGCTAAATAAATGTAACCTAATCGTCAATATTTTTGCGTGGGTTGGATACGCGTGATCGGGCAGGTTGCGGTTAAAGCGAAGTCTCTTTAGCTGATTTTTTCACCCACTCGATGCAGGCGCAGCGTGTTGGTAGTACCGGGTCGATTGCTCGGCATGCCGGCGAGAAAGACTAGACTGTCTCCGACGCGGACGTGCTCTTCGCGCACCAGCCGTTCCTCGACGACCTCGATCATATCCTGCGTGCGCTCGACGTAGGCGGAAAGCCGTGGCTCTACGCCCCAATGCACACACAAACGGCGCTGCACGTCTTCGTTGGGTGTAAATGCGTATATAGGCGTTTGCGGGCGCGACTTGGCGATGAGTTTTGCACTAAAACCCGACTGGGTAAACGCGACGATGGCCGCGGCCTGCGTGTCGGCAGCCACCAGGCCGGCCGCTTCGGCTATTGCGTCGGAAAAGGACAGCGGTGCCGCACGGCGCGCGCGGCGGCGATGCTCGGGCTGTGCGGCGACGTTGCGCTCCGCCTCACAGACAATGCGGTCCATCATCTGCACGGCCTCGATTGGATACTGACCCATCGCCGTTTCACCCGACAGCATAACCGCATCGGTGCCGTCGAATACGGCATTGGCCACATCGGACGCCTCAGCGCGCGTCGGCCGCGGATTTTCGATCATCGATTCGAGCATCTGCGTCGCCGTTATCACCGGCTTGCCGGCGGCGGCGCAGGCGCGAATAATGGTTTTCTGAATGAAGGGCACGCGCTCTGGCGACATTTCTACGCCGAGATCGCCGCGCGCCACCATGATCGCGTCGGCGCTGTCGACAATCGCTTCAAGCGACTCGATTGCCTGGGGCTTCTCCAGCTTGGCGACCACCCCCACATCGGCCTGCAGACGCGCCAATTCGGCTTTGAGGGCATCGACATCAGCTGCGCTGCGCACAAAGGAAAGCGCGACCCAGTCGACTCCCTGGCTGACGCCAAAGGCCAGATCCGCCCGATCCTTCTCCGTCATCGACGGCACGCTCAATTCGGCACCCGGCAAATTGATACCAGCGCGTTGGCGCAAATAGCCGCCGTCAACTACGGTGCACGCAACCTCCGTTGCAAAGACCTCATCAACGATCAATCTCAGCAGGCCGTCGCTGAGCAGAATTTCGTCGCCCGGTGCCACGTCGGCCGGCAGCGCCTTGTACGAAGTCGAAGCGCGTTCAGCCGTGCCCTCTATGTCATCAACGGTCAATGTAAAACGCGCCCCGCTGTGCAGGTCGACGCCACCATCCTGAAGCGTGCCCAAGCGAATTTTAGGCCCCTGCAGGTCCTGCAGGATTGCCAGCGGCGTGCCCAACTCGTCCGAGATCTGGCGCAAATCAGCAATCACCGCGGCGTGCTCTGCGTGGCTGCCGTGTGAAAAGTTGATGCGGGCCACATTCATTCCCGCGCAGACCAGCGCGCGCAGTGCCTCCGGTGAACGGCTAGCCGGACCGATCGTGCAAACGATTTTGGCGCGTCGAACGCTCATTACATCGCCGCGATCCGCGCCATGGCCTCGTCGATTTTGTCGCGGTGGTTAAACGCCGAGAGGCGGAAATAGCCCTCGCCGGCCGCACCAAATCCCGCACCCGGCGTGCCGACGACGTTGGCTTTCTCCAACAGGTAGTCGAAAAAGCCCCAGCTATCGTGTCCGTCGGGTGTTTTGAGCCATAGGTAGGGTGCATGGACGCCACCGTGCACCTGTATGCCGGCCGCCGTCAGTTTGTCTCGCATGATGGCGGCATTCTCCAGGTAGAACGCGATGATGTCCTCAATCGCCTTCTTACCTTCGGGCGAATAGGCCGCTTCCGCACCGCGCTGAACCGGATAGGCCACGCCGTTAAACTTGGTCGAGTGACGGCGCGCCCACAGGCGATGCAGATCCACGGCTTCGCCGGCCTTCGTGTAGCCCTGCAGTTCCTTGGGCACGACCGTATAGCCGCAGCGAATACCGGTAAAACCTGCATTTTTCGAGTAGGAGCGGAATTCAATAGCGACCTCGCGGCCTCCCTCGACTTCGTAAATAGAATGCGGTATTGAATCGTCCGTTATGTAGCCTTCATAGGCCGAATCGAAGAGAATGATCGCCTTTTCTCGCTTGGCGTAGTCGATCCATTCAGCCAATGCCTCGCGCGTCATCACCGTGCCGGTGGGATTGTTGGGCGAGCACAGGTAAATAATATCGACGCTGCCTTCAGGCAACGGCGGGGCAAAGCCATTTTCGGCCGTGCACGGCAGATAGACCATGCCTTCGTAGCGACCGTCTTTAGCTCCGCCCGTGCGGCCGGCCATGACGTTGCTATCGCAGTAGACCGGATAGACTGGATCCGTCAAGGCCACCGTGCAATCGGCGCCGAATATCTCCTGTATATTACCGGAATCGCACTTGGCACCATCCGAAACAAAGACCTCGCTGATATCGATCTGGACACCGCGAGATGCAAAATCGTTATCGACAATAGCTTGGCGCAGCCACTCCTGGCCCTGGTCGGGCGGATAGCCCTGAAAGCTCTCGTCGTGCGCCATCTCCTCAACGGCGTTTTTCATCGCGTCGATAATGGGACGAGGAATGCCCTTTACTACGTCGCCAATGCCCAGGCGAATGACGTCAGCCTGCGGATTCGCGGCGGCAAAAGCATTAACGCGACGACCGATTTCCGGAAATAGATAGCCGGCGGCTAGCTTGAGGTAATTTTCGTTGATGTGTGCCATGGTATTTATTTTCTTCCTCTATTGGAGTTGACGCGTAACATGCGCGGCAGAATCTAACGCAGCATTTCCCTTACATCAAGCGAGTGTACTATGGATATAAGTTTCATGGCCAGCGCCGGCGAAGAGGGCAATTGGAGTTTAGAAGAGTGTGCGCGCTGGGCGCGAGAAAACGATTTTGACTGCGTGCGGCTGGCCGACAGAGGCGCCCTCGATTCGCAGAAAATGATCGACGGCGGCGCAACTGAGGTCCGTGACACCCTCGGTCAAAACGACATCTACCTGTCCTGTATAACCGCACACCACAACCTCCTCGACGACGATGAAAACGCCGCGCGCGCCGAGCAAGAGCGTCTGATAAAAGCCATTCAATCGGCGCGCGCCCTTGACTGCCCTGTTATTATAACGAGCAGCGGGTCGCCCGTGCGCAACGGCCAGTTTTACGGCATGTTTTCCTCGCCGCCGGGCAATCCCACCGACCGCTCCGACGAATTGGTCGAGCGCTTCCGCCTCATGTTTGGACCGGTGATGGAAGTAGCTGAAGACTTGGATATCAAAGTCTCACTCGATGTAGCCGTACGCATGGGGCAGATCGGCTGCAACCCGGAAATGTGGGAAAAAATACTCGATGCCGTTCCCTCGCCTCATCTCGGCCTGTCCTGCGATCCTTCTCACTGGCTGTGGATGGGTATGCTGCCGGTCGAAGACGTCATTCGCGACTTTGCTGGCAAGTGGTATTTTGCCGACGTCAAAGACTGCGAAATCAGCGAGCGCATGCGCTACCGCCAGGGCATCATCGGCAATTGGTGGTGGCAGTATCGCGTGCCGGGGCGCGGTCAGCTCAACTGGGCCACCATCATCGGTGCCCTGCTCGAATCGGGCTATAGCTACGTCCTATGCGTAGAAAACGAGGACCGCGGCTTTCCCGGGCTTGAAGGCTTTGCCTACGGCTGTAAGCACCTGCGCCAGTTTCTACCGCCCAGAGGAACCGACTATGCGCGGCCGTCTGCACACTGGAAAACGAGCAACTGGGAGCGCAATTCGGCCAGTTAACGCCTTGACTTCGGGGCGTATTGCGCTATCCTTAAAGCCAATACACACCCGTTCAGAGTAAAAACCTATGCACATCCGTCGACAGCAGCGACAGCAAGTAATACAGCCATTACCCGTCGGCGGATAGTCCGGTGCATCAACAGACGTATAAGACCAACCCGCTGCCGATTCCGTGCAGCGGGTTTTTATTTGGCCGATAGAGCGAAAGCGATCGGCTCCCAAACGAGGACTCATGAGCGACGAAGACACAGATCGCAGCAACGAGCAGGACGCGCCAGAGGCGGCGCGCGACTTTTTGCGCGAGGAGATTGACGGCGACCTTAGAGACGAGCGCTACCAAGGCGTAGTCACTCGCTTTCCGCCCGAGCCCAACGCCTATATGACGATCGGCAATGCCAAAGCCATCTGCATCAATTTCGGCATTGCCGACGAATACGGCGGCCGCTGCCATTTGCGCTTTGACGACACCAATCCAGCGCGCGAAGAGCAGGAATTCGTCGATGCGATAAAGGAGGATATTCGCTGGCTCGGCTTTGACTGGGGCGAGCACGAGTACTATGCCTCAGACTACTTTCCCCAGCTCTACGCATGGGCGGTCGAACTGATTAAAAAGGGACTGGCCTATGTGGACGACCAGTCGGCCGACGAGATCCGCGCCAACCGCGGCACGCTTACCGAACCGGGCAACGACAGCCCCCATCGCGACCGCAGCGTTGAAGAAAACCTCGACCTGTTCGAGCGCATGAAGAACGGCGAGTTTCCAGATGGGGCCAAAGTGCTGCGCGCCAAAATTGATATGTCTGCAGCCAATATCAACCTCCGCGATCCAGTTATGTACCGCATTCTCCACATGCATCATCACCGCAGCGGCGACCAGTGGTGCATCTATCCCATGTACGACTGGGCACACGGCCAGAGCGATTCACTCGAGGGGATTACCCACTCGATGTGCTCATACGAGTTTGCCAACAACCGTCCGCTCTACGAATGGTTTATCGAGCAGTTGGGCATTTTCCCCTCGCGCCAGATCGAATTTGCGCGCGGCAATATAACCTATACTGCTCTGTCCAAACGGTATATCCGCGAAATGATGGAACGAGGCATCATTAGCGATTGGGACGATCCGCGCACCTACACGCTGCGCGGCCTGCGTCGATTGGGCTGTCCTCCCGAAGCCGTGCGCCGCTTCTGGCGCGAAGTAGGCGTTGCCAAGCGCGACAACAATATCGATATCGCCCTGCTCGAATACTGTATGCGCGACCAGCTCAACAAAACGGCACTGCGCCGCATGGCCGTTTTGCGCCCTCTCAAGGTCGTTATTGAAAACTACCCGGAGGGCGAGAGCGAGCTGCTCGAGGCGGTCAATAATCCGGAAGACGAGAGTGCAGGCACGCGTCAGGTGCCCTTTTCTCGCGAACTCTACATAGAGCGCGAAGACTTTATGGAGGATCCACCGCGCAAATTCTTTCGCCTTTCCCCAGGCCGCGAAGTGCGCCTGCGCTACGCCTACTTCATTACCTGCAACGAGGTGATAAAGGACAAAACCGGAGAGGTCATCGAATTGCGTTGCACTTACGATCCGGCCACGCGCGGCGGCGATGCACCCGACGGCCGCAAGGTAAAAGCGACGCTACACTGGGTCTCTGCGCCGCATGCTACGCAGGCCGAAGCGCGCCTGTACGATCGTCTGTTCAAAGTGGAAAACCCGCGTAAGTTTCCCGAAGGGGGCAGCATCGTAGACAATATCAACCCCGACTCGTTAGAGGTCGTATCGCCGGTCTATCTGGAACCGGCCCTGGCCGAAGCCGAACCGGGCGACGCCTTCCAGTTTGAGCGCATTGGCTATTTTTGCGCCGATGCCAGAGACCACGCCAAGGAGCGCCCGGTCTTTAACCGTACGGTTACGCTGCGCGACACCTGGGCCCGCGTACAGAAACAGGGCGCGTAACGCATACTATAAACGCAGAGACGGCTTCGGAGGCCCGTGCCCACCGAAGCCGTCTCTGTATGCTAACAGCGCTCTACGCTACGTCTTTTTCCACTCTTTTTCCAACTTAGCCGTCCTCTTTTTGGACAGCCCACCTAGCGCGTTCATCGCCTGCAGCAAACGCATCCGCACCGTATCCTGTCCCAGCAGCAACACCGTGTCGAACAGAGGCGGGCCCACGCGCGACCCCGCCAGAGCCGCCGTAAGTGGCACCGTCACATCGCGCACCGGCCACTCCCAATAGTCTGCGACGGAGCGGATCGCCGCTTCGATCTGCTCGCGATTCCAATCCAATAGCGCATCCAGTGTCCAAATGGCCGTTTGCAGCATCTCCACCGCCTCTTCGGGCGTCCGTTTTTTGGGCACCAATTCGTCGGCATCGGGTGAGACCTCGCGCGCCAGAAAAAAGGCCGCCTTGGGCATAAAATCACCCAGCGTCTCCATGCGCTGCTGTAACAGCGGCACAATCTGCGTGATAAATTCGTCGTTGAGCAGCCATCCCTTTAGTTCGCTCATGATCTGCTCTGGGGTGCGCTCTTCGCGCACGTAGCGCCCGTTGAGCCAGTTGAGTTTTTCCAGATCAAATATCGAACCGCCCAAGTTGATGCGATCGGCATCAAAGTGCTCGGTCAGCTGATCGAAGCTGAATTTTTCTTCCTCACCCAGCGGCGGATAGGCCATGAGGGCCAGATAGTTGAGCAGCGCGTCGCCGAGATAGCCCGCCCGACGGTAATACTCGATCGAGGTCGGATTTCGGCGCTTCGACATTTTGGTGCCGTCCGGATTGAGCAGCAGCGGCAGGTGCATATACTCTGGGGGATCCCAGCCAAATGCCTCGTAGAGCACGAGGTGCTTCGGCGTCGAAGTAATCCACTCCTCGCCGCGGATCACGTGCGTAATGCGCATGTGGTGATCGTCGACTACAACCGCCAGATGATAGGTCGGAAAACCGTCTGATTTGAGTAGGACCTGGTCGTCAGACTGAGCGTATTCCAATTCGATGGTACCGCGCAGGCGGTCGCGCACAACACAGGTCCCTTCGCGAGGCATCTTTAGGCGGATAACGTGCGCTTCGCCGGCGTCAATCCGACGCTCGGCTTCCCCTCGATCTAGGTGCATACAGTGGCGATCGTAGCCCAGACGCTCTTTGTTCTGAGCCTGCTCAGCGCGCAGTGCCGTTAGGCGCTCGGCCGTGCAAAAACAGGGGTAGGCATGACCCGATTCGACGAGCTGTCGGGCGTGCTCGTGATACAGGTCCAGGCGTTCGCTCTGTCGATAGGGGCCATGCGGACCGCCGACGTCGGGGCCCTCGTCCCAGGTGAGTCCAATCCAACGCAGCGATTGGATCAGCGATTCCTCGTACTCGCGACGCGAACGCGTCTGATCGGTATCCTCGATCCGCAAAATAAACTGACCGCTGTACTTCTTGGCGTAGAGCAGATCGAACAGACCCTGATAGGCCGTCCCCATGTGGGTCGGTCCGGTGGGCGAGGGGGCCAAACGCACGCGCACATCGCTCATAGAGCTCTTCCTCTCGAGTGTATAACTTGCTTAGGTAAAGTATTAGAAAGTAAGAAGTTCCATACCAAATGCAACGCGGCGTAGTTGCATAATCCGACCCAATACATCATCTTATAAAACTATAATACATTGCCTCTCGAAGAACCGCCGCAGTGCCTTGCACAACGCCTACACAACCAGCGTCTCCTCGATAGCACAAGTGAAAGACTCATGAAAGGGTTGTATGCTCTTTAGCGAATTGGACCTGCCCGCCCCTGTACTCAAGGCCCTAGACGAAATGGGCTACCAAGAAACGACCCCAATACAAGAGAAGACCCTGCCTCATATCCTATCCGGTAAAGACGTGCTGGGCCTAGCAGAAACGGGTTCGGGCAAAACCAGCGCTTGCGCCATCCCGCTCGTATCCATGATCGACGTCGAACAGCGCAGTATACAAGTGCTCATACTGGTTCCAACGCGCGAACTCGCCCTGCAGTATGTCCAAGAAGTGGACGAAGTTTCCAAGCACTCCGACGTAGTGCCCTTTGCCGTTTTTGGCGGCTTTGACATGGACATTCAGAAAGCCAAGCTCAAGCACGGCGTGCACATTCTCGTCGCTACGCCCGGCCGACTCATCGACCTAATTTGGAACCACCGCCTCGATCTGGCCCAAGTCAAGAGCGTGGTGTTGGACGAAGCCGACGAAATGCTCAAAATGGGTTTTATTGAGGACGTCGACTTCATCATGTCCTGCATGATGCAGGAGCACCAGACGCTGCTCTTCTCGGCTACCATGCCCAAGGAAGTCGAGCGCCTGACACAGCAGTATCTCAACGAACCCGAGCGCGTTGAACTCAACCGCGACCAGCGCGCACCGCAGTCGCTAAAGCATTACTTTCAACACGTTGGCCGGCAGCGCATCGACGCACTCGTCGAGTATATAGAAGCCAACGACGTCAAGCAGGGCATTATCTTCTGCAACTCGCGCGACAAGGCATCGGAACTGCTCAATAGCCTGCAAAAACGCGTGCGATCACTCGAAATCATCCACGGCGGCTTGGACCAGGACCGCCGCACGTCGATTTTCCGCCGCTTTCGCCAGAAAAAAGTGCGCTTTATGATCGCCACCGACGTGGCCGGTCGCGGCCTCGACTTTAGCCACGTCACCCACGTTATCAACTACGACTTTCCCTTTAATCCGGAAATTTATACGCACCGCACGGGACGCGCCGGACGCATGGGACGCGAGGGAGCCGCCATTACGTTTGTCAGCGATCGCGATCTGGCCGATCTCAAACGGCTGTTTAACTCGCATGCCATCGAGGCACACTGGATTGGTGAAACCCCCGATCTAGATGCCGTGCGCGGCAAGCGCAGCGGCCGCCGAGGCGGCGGCGATCGCCGCGGCCAGCGTTCCAACCGCCAGCGACGAGGCCGAGGGGGCAAGGGCCAAAAAGCCGCCGCCAGCAGTTAAGCACAAGACCGATTCTCCGAACTATTTGCATCCAACCCAAAACCAAGGAGTCCATCGTGCAGATTGCCGAAAACAGCGTCGTATCCATTCACTACACGCTAACCAACGACGCAGGCGAAACACTCGATACATCCGATGGTCGCGAACCGTTGGTATATCTACACGGAGCGCAAAATATTATACCGGGACTGGAGAGCGAGCTGACCGGCAAGACCGTTGGCGACGCGTTTGACGTCACCATTCAGCCGGAAGATGCCTATGGTATCGTCAACCCCGAGCTCATCCAGACCGTCCCGCACAGCGCATTTGAAGGCGTTGAGAAGGTCGAACCGGGCATGCAGTTCCAGGCGCGCGGCGACGATGGCAATACGCAGTTGATCACCGTTACCGAGGTAGCCGAAAGCGGTGTTACCGTAGACGGCAACCATCCACTAGCGGGCCAAGTCCTCAACTTTTCTGTCCAGGTCGAGGAAATTCGCGAGGCAAGTCAGGAAGAGCTGGAGCACGGCCACGTGCACGGTCCCGGCGGCCATCATCACTAGGCCGAGACACCGCTCAGCTGTCCCGTGATCACGCTTGAAATTTGCGTTGATGCCAGCGCTCCACAAACGGCACGCGGTGCGTTAGCGGCCGCCTATGCCGGCGGCGCAGATCGCGTGGAAGTCTGTGCCGCCATGGACGTAGGCGGCGTCACGCCTCCGCGGGCGTGCATTCAACTGGCGCGCTCCATCTTTGTCGACCGCCCCGGCGTCATCTGTATGATACGACCCCGGGGCGGCGATTTTTTTTATAGTTCCAGCGAGATTGAGATCATGCTGGCGGCCATCGAGCAGGCGGCCAACGACGGTGCAGACGGGGTTGCCCTCGGCGCTCTACGCGCAGCCGACTCCACGCTCGACGCAGATGCCATGGAGCAGCTGACGACACGCGCACATACCCTCGACTTAGCCGTAACGCTGCATCGCGCCTTTGACGCAACGCCCAGCCGCACGGACGCGTTGGAATCGGCTGCCTCGCTGGGCATACAGCGCATCTTGACGAGCGGCACGACTTGGGGCGACGCTGCTGGGGCCCTCGATGGCCTCGATGAACTAGTCAACCTCTGCACGCAGGCCCAAGGTCGATTGGAAATCGTCGCCGCTGGTGGTATAGCTCCCGATCATGCTGCCCATATCGTAGGCACCCTACATCCACTTGGCACGCCGATCAGCTTGCACGCCTACTCGGGAGCACGCCAAGACGGTATAACCAACGCAACCCTCGTCGCAGCAATGAAAAACATAGATCTATAAGTAACATAAAAACAGCATGTTGATAGCTCTTCAAATTCTGCTTAGATCCTCTCATAGAGTGCTTGACAGGTATACTTTTGTTCACTATACTAAAGTGAGAATATTTCCTTAGATTAGCTGTCTCTATGCGGCAACGCGCTCTCCTCCCCCTACTGAGCCGCCGCTTCTCCCCCGCTGTATCTGGTACATACTCCCATTCGTCCACTGTCGGCGCACGCTGTGCGGTGTGTATGTTGTGCCGACTTTTCAACAAATGATGCCCTTATGGAAGCAATGGCCCTCTCTTCGGCAAACGGCAAGCCCAACGGCAAGCCCCGCTACGACGAATCCAAAATCAAGACGCTCTCTTCGCTGGAACACATTCGCCTGCGCACCGGCATGTATATCGGTCGCCTTGGCTCGGGCGCCGATCCAGACGACGGTATATATATCCTGCTAAAGGAAGTCGTCGACAACGCCATAGACGAGTTCATCATGGGTCACGGCAAACAGGTCGACATCGCGCTAGAAGACGACAGGGTGCAAGTCCGCGACTACGGCCGAGGGATCCCTCTCGGCAAGATCGTAGAATGCGTTTCGGTCATCAACACCGGCGCCAAGTACAACGACGACGTCTTCCAATTCAGCGTGGGACTCAACGGCGTCGGCACCAAAGCCGTCAACGCCCTCTCGTCGCACTTCCGCGTCACGGCCTACCGTGGCGGCGAATATGCCGAAGCTATTTTCGCACGCGGCGATCTGATAAAACACACAAAGAAAGGCAAGACGGACGAAGCCGACGGGACCTTTGTCGAGTTTATACCCGACCGAGAGATCTTTGGCGACTACGAGTTTAACTTCGACTTTGTAGAGCGCCGCATGTGGAACTACGCCTGTCTCAACAGCGGCCTCCGACTCTCCTTCAACGGCCAGAAATTCGAATCCAAAAACGGCCTGCTCGATTTGCTCAACGGCGAGGTCGGCGACGGTACAGTCTATGAACCAGCGCACTACGCCTCACAGTATCTAGAATTTGCCTTCACCCACGTTCAGGGCTACGGCGAGTCGTACCGATCCTTTGTAAACGGCCAGTATACCAGCGACGGTGGCACGCACCAAAGCGCCTTTCGCGAGGGCGTTTTTAAAGGGGTCAACGAGTTTTACAAAAAGAGCTTTAACAGCGTTGACGTGCGCGACGGAACGTTTGCCGCCGTCGCCGTCAAGGTGAAGGACCCAGTCTTCGAGTCGCAGACCAAGAACAAGTTGGGCAACACGGACGTGCGCGGCTGGATCGTCAACGAGACCAAAGAAGCCATCGTCGACTTTCTGCACAAAAACCAGGAAGCGGCCAAGCTACTCGAACAGCGCATCGTCCACAATGAAAAGCTGCGCAAGGAGCTCAACGCCGTAAAAAAAGAGGCCAAAGAGGCCGCACGGCGCATCGAGATAAAGATCCCCAAGCTCAAAGACTGCAAGTTCCACCTCGGAGATAAAAAGCGCGGCGAGGAGTCGACGATCTTTATAACCGAGGGCGTGTCGGCAGCGGGTTCAATTGTCTCGTCGCGCGATCCGGAAACGCAGGCCATCTTTACCCTGAAAGGCAAACCGCAAAACCTCTTTGGCCGCGGACGCGCTGACATCTACAAGAACGAAGAGCTCTACAACATGATGATGGCGCTGGGCATTGAAGAGGACATGGAAAACCTGCGCTACAATCAGGTCGTCATCGCTACGGATGCCGACGTCGATGGATTCCACATCCGCAACCTGCTGATGACCTTTTTCCTGACCTACTTTGAAGATCTCGTCACGCGCGGTCACGTTTATATCTTGGAAACGCCACTCTTCCGGGTGCGCGACAAGCAGCAAACCATCTACTGCTACAGCGAAAAAGAGCGAGATCGCGCCTTTAAAAAGCTGAAGAACCCGGAGATTACGCGCTTTAAAGGACTCGGCGAAATATCCCCCAAAGAATTCGGTCAGTTTATAAACAGCGACATGCGCCTAGTAAAAGTCAGCGTGCGCACGATGGCCGCCGTACCCGAAACGCTGTCTTTCTTCATGGGCAAGAACACACCTGAGCGCCGCGACTATATCATGGAGAACCTGATCTAATGGCATACGTCGACTCTCTGTATAACGACTACTTTATCGAGTACGCCTCGTACTATATCAAAGAGCGCGCCATTCCCTATTTGGAGGACGGCCTCAAACCGGTGCAGCGGCGCATTCTACATTCGCTACACGAATTAGACGACGGTAAATTTCACAAGGTCGCCAACGTAGTTGGCCATACGATGAAATACCATCCGCACGGCGATCAATCGATCAACGGCGCCCTCGTAGTGCTGGCCAACAAAGACCTCTTTATCGATAAACAGGGCAACTTCGGCAATATCTACACCGGCGATGAGGCCGCCGCTGGACGCTACATTGAATGCCGCCTCACTCCGCTGGCGCGCGAGGTGCTATTTAACAAAGAGCTAACTGAATACGTCGATTCCTATGACGGCCGCAACCGCGAACCCGTCGTATTTCCCGCCAAGATTCCCGTCCTCCTCGCACAGGGCGCGGAGGGGATCGCCGTAGGCATGTCGACGCGCATCTTGCCACACAATCTGATCGAGTTGCTCGAGGCGCAGATCCGCTATCTCAACGACGAGCCGTTTGAAATCTTTCCCGACTTCCCCACCGGCGGTATCGCCGACGTCTCCGACTACGAAAACGGCAACGGCAAGGTGCTACTGCGAGCGCGTCTCGACACGGAAGATCCCAAGCGCATTATCGTTCGCGAGGTGCCCTTTGGTACGACGACGGAGAGTCTGATTTCTTCCATCGAAGACGCAGTGCGCAAAAACAAAGTTAAAATTTCATCGATCAGTGATTACACAGCGGAAAAGGTCGAAATCGAACTAAAGCTCGCACGCGGCGTGTATACCGAGGAGGTGGTCGATGCGCTGTATGCCTTTACTGACTGCGAGGTCTCGATATCGGCCAACCTGATGTTGATCCAAGACGGGCATCCGCGCGTTATGAGCACAAACGAAGTGCTACAGCACAACGTCGATCAGCTCGTCAATATTCTCACGGCCGAACTCCGCTTGGAGCAGGGCAAGCTAAACGATCGACTGCACGCTAAAACGCTGGAACAAATCTTTATCGAGAATCGAGTTTATAAGGCGATTGAAGAACAGACGAGTGCCGCCGCCGTCCAGCAGTCGGTTCACGACGGTTTGGCCCCGTTTTCCAGCAAGATCGCACGCGAAGTGACGGACGAAGACGTGGAAACTCTGCTGAAAATTCCCATTCGCCGCATCTCGCTGTACGATATCCAGCGCGCGCAAAAGGAAATGCGCGAAATACGCGCTAGACTGCGTGAGATCGATGGCCACCTTGGGACCATTATACCCTACTCGATCGCCTTTATCGAGAGCATTATCGAGCGTTACCGCACGCAGTTTCCGCGTATGACCGAGCTGCAGTCGTTTCAGAAAGTCGACGTGCGCGAAGCGGCCAAACGCGATCGCAAACTCCGCTACGATGCCAAAAGCGGCTACCTCGGGTATGACGTCAATGGAAATGTTCTTTTTGACGTATCGCAGTACGACCGCGTCCTCGTAATACGCAAGGACGGCACGTATTCGGTTATCGACGTACCCGACAAGCTCTTTATCGACAAGGGGATGCTGCACTGCGGCTTTATAGACAGAGACCTCGTATTCAACGTCGTCTATCGCGACGGCAAAGGGTTCGCCTATATAAAGCGCTGTATCATTGAGAAATTCATTCTCGGCAAGGTGTACGAACTCGTGCCGGAAGGCTGTAAGCTCCTCAAGCTAACAACCGATTCTGACAAGACCGTCGCTCTCGACTACAAGCCGCGCCCGCGCCTGCGCAAGCTCAACGAAGAATTTTCCATAGCGCAGTATCCCGTCCGCGGTCTGCGCGCCGGCGGCATACGCCTCGCCGCCAAAGAGCTCCAGAGCTGCAAAATCGTTTAGTAGCGAACTAAGCGCTCCGCACGGGCCGGAGATCTCTGCTTTCTTCGGCTCGTGTGGTGCGGTGTACTAATCGGCGCTGACACACGCCCTCCCTTTGCGTATCTCGTTTTGACTCTATCTTCTATCCCTATGACATGTGCGTTTAATCGCTCTGGGTGACGCTCAACGCGTAGCGTATACGATCATCGATAGAGCGACGCACCGTATCAGTTAACCACTGAATTTCACAATCGGAGCACGAGCGAGTATGAGTGAGTCGGCTATGGATTGGGATCTCTCCAGCTACTTTCCCGCCTTTGACGGCGAGGAGATGCAGCAGTTTAAAAACGAAGCGCAACGCGATCTGCAAGCCTTGTATGAACAGACGCAAAATCTGGATCCGCTGAGCGAAGAGACGGCTGACCTTTGGGAGAGCGTATACCTCACCTCTGAAAAGCTCAGCGAGCGCTTCTCACATTTAGGTTCGTATCTGGGCTGCCTCTCATCGGCCGATGCAAAACGCGAGGAGTACAGTCGCGCAGAGGCCGCATTCGCCCTACTCGAAGCAGAGTTTGAAAAACTCAACGTCGAAATGCTGCGCGCCGTAAAGGATGCCGACGACGCGGTCTTTGCTCGCTTTATCGACCGTCCTGCCCTGCGCGATGCACGCTACTTCTTGCAGCGACAGCGCTTGGAATCACAGCACTCCATGTCGCCCGACAAAGAAGTGCTGGCCGCCGACCTCGGCGTCGATGGTCTGCATGCATGGAGCCGCCTATACAATGCCGTATCAGGCAAGCTTGAATTCGACATGCACTTTCCCGATGGACACAGCGAACGACGTCCCATATCGCAGCGCAGAGCGCTGATGGAAAACTCCGACCGCAAGGTGCGACAGGCCGCCTTTAGCGGTGGCAACGCCGCCTGGCAAGGCGTTGAGGATGTGGCCGCCGCAGCGCTCAATGCCATTTCGGGCACCCGCCTAAGTCTCAATCGCCACCGCGGAGTTGATCACTTTCTCGACATCGCACTCTTTCAATCCGGCATCGAACGACGAACGTTGGACGCCATGTTTGAAGCCATTTTCGCCTCGATCGAGCTGCCGCGGCGCATGCTGCGTCTCAAGGCAAAGCTGCAGCAAACTGAGGGAATAGCCTGGTACGATCTAGGGGCTCCCCTTCCCCTAGGTGAGCAAGCAACGCTGTCGTGGGAAGAAGGCAAGGCGTTAGTCGACAGTTCGTTCTCTGCTGCCTACCCACTCCTGGGCGAGTTTCTCCGTCACACGTATGAGAAAAACTGGATTGACTGGTCACCGCGGTCGGGCAAGCGACCCGGCGCCTTTTGCACCGGCTCTCTGCTAACGCGCGAATCCCGCGTCTATATGACTTATAACGATACGCTCGGCGACGTGCGCACCCTCGCCCACGAAATCGGTCACGCCTTTCATTCCTACGTGATGCGCGACGTGCGCACTCTGGCCCACTTCTACCCTATGACGCTAGCTGAATCAGCGTCGACTTTTGCCGAGATGCTGCTGACCGAAGGCGCCTTGGCAGACCCGTCGATAACCGCGGCACAAAAGGCGAGCCTGCTCGATATGGAAGTTGGACACGGAGCCATTTTCCTGCTCGACATACCGGTGCGTTACCACTTTGAAAAAAAGCTCTACGAAGCACGTGCACACGGTGAACTTTCAGCGAGCCAGCTCAAGCAGTTGATGAGCGAAACGCAGCGAGAAATCCTCGGCGATACGTTGGAAGCAGGGGGCGAAGATCCTCTGTTTTGGGCTTCCAAGCTCCACTTCTACATTTCTGACGTCACCTTTTACAATTTCCCCTATACCTTCGGCTTTCTGCTCAGCCGCGGACTCTTTGCCTCCTTTAAGCGAGAGGGCGCCGACTTTCTACCGCGCTACGAAGCCTTCCTGCGGGCTACAGGCAGCGCGAGCGCAGAAGACGTCGCGCGCGAAACGCTCGGCTGCGACTTGGGCGATACCGCGTTCTGGGCGGAAGCTATTGCCACCCTTAACGAGCCGCTCGAACAGCTCGAAACCATCCTACCCCAGCTCTAACCGAGCGATTTCCAAGGAGACTACTATGTCCATTGCGGTGGCCGCACTGAGCGCACTCCTGCTGTTAGCCGTCGACTCAACAGCCGACAGCTACCCCGCAGCAGCTGGTTTTAACGAAACGGCATCAGACCCAGAGGCCTTGGCCATCGCCGATGCTACCATGCAGGCGATGGGTGGCTACAAAGCTTGGGATCAGACGCGCTTTATCACCTGGCGTTTTTTTGGTGGGCGCCGTCACATCTGGGACAAGTGGACGGGCGACCTGCGCTTTGAGCAGGACGACCTAACCGTGCTGATGAATATCAACACACAGCAGGGCCGTGCCTGGCGCGACGGACAGGCGCTAGGCGATGAAGATTTGCAATCTGCGCTTGAGCGCGGTTATCGATCTTGGATTAACGACGCCTACTGGCTGGTTATGCCCTATAAGCTCAAGGACAGTGGCGTCACCTTGCGATATATAGGCAACGACGCAGGGCCGGAAGGATCCGATTGCCATGTGGTGGAGTTGACGTTTGCGGGCGTGGGCGTCACGCCGCAAAACAAATACCGGGTATGGGTAGACGCCCAGACGGATCTGGTATCGCAGTGGGCTTTTTATCCGCAGGCGATTGACGAGCAGCCGCGCTTTGTCGGTCCGTGGCAAAATTGGCAGCGCTACGGAAGCATCATGCTGTCGGATGGTCGCGGCGAACGCGGGCACACCGACCTTGCCGTTTTTTCCGACTTGCCCGCTTCAGTAATGAACGACCCCAAGCCCGTAGACGAGAATGTACTAGCTCAATAAAGTCGCCTATTCGCCCTGCCGATATAATAGGTGAAAGGATGCCCATAGGAGCAACACTTGTACAATGCGTATCGAATCATCCCATAATACACGACATTCAACCGGACGAGAGCAGGCGCGAACCGAAGCGCAACGGCGTCCTCAGAGGCCCATCCAACAGGCCATCCAGCGCAGTCCGGGCCAGGTCGCATCGAGTAGTGCACTAGACGAAATAGTCGAAACTCAGCGCACCCACCTAGCCATTGAGCTCCCCGAGCATCCAGGTATACCCAGCGAGGGCACGGTTAATATTACGTCAGCGCAGAGGGTAACGCATTCAGCACCGCCCAACGAGGGACGTCCTGAAACCGAACAGACGGTTACAATGGGGCAAGGCGAGGGGTCTGAAGAGAAACCGGCAATACAGACGCAGGGATCCAGTGAAGGCGCGCAGAATAAGGAAAATAAGTCAAGCGCAGAAAACGGTCATTTTTCAGATCCGCTGGCGCCAACGCATCAAGTTGACCAAATCGTTTAACAAAATCTTTTAGCTGCACTCAGAACGAACGAAGGCCAGGGTCTCTACTCTGGCCTTCGTTCGTTTGCTACCTGTATCGAACAGATAGGCCGTTAAGCAGCCTGTAGTTCGGTATCGGGCATATTCTCAATACGCGACAGCCAGTACGACACGTCGTAGTTATCGTCGTCGATCAAGAATCGCCACATCTTGATGCGGTTTACCACTTCGATGCGCGATTCATTGCCGTACCAGCGATGGTCGGCGCTGAGCAAACCGGGAATCTGCTCGTCCTGCAGATCGTCGGTATTCCACAAGCGCTTTTGACGCACCGTGGGATTGAGTCGCAGCTTGAACATATAGCGCATGCGCCCCGTCAGATTCGGCTGCGCGCAGTGCCAAATGCCATGATGCGCCACGGCCACGGTACCCGCTTTGCACACCATGGGCATCTGGCCTATAAAATTTTGGTAGCGGGCGATATCCGATTCGCTGATACGTCGATATTGGCTGCCGGGTAGAAACATCGTACCGCCCATTTCGCGCGGCGTGTCGTGGGCAAAGTAAAATAACTGCACGTCGAAGTGCATCCGCGTATCGATAATCGCGTCCGCGTGCCAAATTTGGCCGTGTTCGTTATTGGCTTGGACCGTGTGCACAGCATGGTGATCATACAGCGGATTTGGTCCAACCAAACTATCGATAATACCGCGGATCTTGGGCAGACGAACGACCTGACCTATGGCCTGATCCTGCCACAATTCGGACAGCGGCTGGCCGCTGTGCACCCGTGGGATTTCGCCCTTTTCCATCTCTGCGCACACCGCTTCGTTGAGCTCCTGCGGCACCAATTCATCAAAGCGCAAAAAGCCGTCAGCGACAAAGCGCGCCATTTCTTTACTCGTCAGCAGATTTTCCTTCTCAGCCATTGCCGTCCTCCAATTTTTCTAGAATATACTCGTAGCGCAGATACGAAGTGTTGTATTCCATCCCCGGGTACGCCGGATACTGCTGCGGAAACTGTATGACCCGCCAACCATCGCGCATAGCGGCCACAACAGACTCGTACGGCGGTTCATCGCTATCGCCCGTCGTGTGCTTTTCACTGCCCGTGCCGTCGTACTCAGACCAGGCCACGGCCCGACTGTTTAGGTCTGGCGAATGGGCGTATAGCACTAGTAATTTTTGTCGCATATCTCGTCTATTACCTGAAAACAAATGAGTGATGTCCAACGCACGGTACCCAATATAGAACGGTCCATAGCCGCCTGCAATCGCCCAATACCCCTTGTGCAGAACCTCAAGACCTTTACATTCCGCCCGATGAAACCATCTCAACGGCCTACCCACACGTGAAGCAACAGCACATCGCAGTCACGACGTTCTTCGTCAATTTCATCTTTTTTGGTGCAGCGGTCATTTTGGTCGGAGCCGCCGTGCCGGAAATCTTGCGCACCTTTTCCTGGCGCTACACCGACATGGGCATCGTACTAGCCGCAGGTTCTATTGGCTATTTTTGCTCGACTTTTCTCTGCGGCATCTTGCTGCGCAGTTGGGGACCCAAACTCGTCATCGTCATTGGCCTCACCGTACAGGCCGCCGGACTGGCCATCTTCGGACAGAGTCCCTCCTTCGCCATCAATTTGATCGCCCTCGTGCTCATAGGCCTGGGAGAAGGAGGCAGCGAGATCGTGACCAACTACTGCCTTGTGCGCATAGAACGCGATGGGCGCAGCAACCTGATGAACTTTGTGCACGCGGCTTTTACCGCAGGGGCCATCCTAGGCCCCCTAGTCGTCGGTCAACTCATTGCTCGTGGCCTGCCTTGGCAACACGCCTTTCTCGGACTGGCCGCCTCTTCTTTGCTGATGGCGCTCGCATTCTCACTGCTGTCTTTCGACGAGCTGTCTCCCACCTCTTCTGAGGGCACGCAGGCCGCATTGGGCGACCTGCTGCGCCAGCCGCTGCTGCTGCTGTTAACGCTGGTGATCTTACTCTACGTAGGCGTGGAAATTGGCACGTCGAATTGGATTGCCGAATACTTCGTTGGCGCCCTCGGCACCTCGGCAGCCACAGGCGCTTATATGGTCTCGCTATTTTGGCTCGGGCTATTGGTAGGACGCCTATTGGTTGCCGCGCTGTACCGCAGCGACGACCAGGCTAAACTTCTGCTCATCTCGTGTATCGTTTCTACGCTGGGACTGGGCCTAGCTCTGGTTCGCCCAGATCCCATTTGGAGCGCCGCGTGTTTCTTCCTGAGCGGCATGGGCTTTTCAGCCGTCTATCCCGTGGTCGTTGTTTTGGCCGGCCGCTATTTTCCGCGCCAGCAGGAGTTGGCCATTGCCATTATTTCGACGGGCGGTGGTCTAGGGTCGTTTGTCTTTCCCTTTGCCATGGCCTCTCTGGCCGACCACTGGGGCATCGAACGGGCGTTCTGGTTCTATGCGCTTATCGCCGCATCGATGAGCGCAACGGCGGCAGCGGCGATGTGGATGACTCGACGTGCAGTATCGCGGGCGGCGGACGAATTGACCTAGTGAACCGCTCTCTCTGTCGGATAAGCCGGCGGGCGTAGCGCAATAAAAAATGCCGCTAAGAGACCGATCAACGGAGCATACAAAAAGGCGTAGGCCATATTACCCCCATTACACGCGATGAGATTGTGAGCTGCGCTACCATATCAATATGGCAAGTAAACGATTACATTCCGATGACACGCAGGTGTCTTTTAATCCACACCACGCTCAACCCATCGCCGCTGCGCAACCAACCACTATGATCGCACGTATCGCCCTGTTTATCCTGCTGTTGCTCTGTCCGAATAGCGCGCTCCCTGCCAATTCTGAAGCGCAGCTGCTGGCCCTGGCTGGACAGCCTATCACCGCTGTGCTCATCGAAGGAAACCGCGTCACGCGCGAACACGTGGTCTACCGCGAGTTGCGCACTACGGCGGGACAGGTCTTAGATGTAGACCTCCTAACGGCCGACGTTCAGCGGCTGGAAAACTTAGATATCTTCTCTTCTATACGGGTGCGGGCCGAACGCGGCGGCGATGGCCTCTCGATCGTATTTACGCTGCGAGAAATCCCTTTTGCCATTCCCTATCTCAGCAGCAATGTAACGGACGAAGACGGCTGGTCATTCGGCCCGGCACTCAAGTCGGTCAATATGCTAGGACGCGACATTTCCATTGCGGGCTACGCGCTATTTGGCGGCAAAACGACCTTTTTCCTCGATCTCGATTACCCATGGATCGCGGGCAATCATTTCTCTTTTCATGTAGACCTGGGTCTGATTGAACGCCTTAACGAGCTAGATAATTTTAACGAGAAGAGCTTTGAACTAAGCCCATCGATCGGCACGTACATCGGGGAGCGGGGCCGAGCACACGGAGGCTTTAGCTATTATCGCTTTAGCAGCAAGCAGGCTGGACATACGCTAACAGCCGATCGGATCGACCACCTACTACAGCTGCACGCGGGACTAGGCTACGATTCGCGCGACCGATGGGGCGACCCACACATCGGCTGGCTCAACGAGGTCGAACTGCGTCGAACCGGAGGACCGTTGCCCGGCGACGGCAACTTCTGGACGGGGCATATCGACCTGCGTCGCTTTCAACCTATTCGCCCAACCCACACGCTAGTTGCCGCGTCGCTGCTCTCCCTGCAGTCGGGCCACGTTGGCGTCGACCTACCCGAGTATATGGACTACCATCTGGGCGGTTCCAACACGATTCGAGGCTACGATATACAGCAGTTAGGCAAGACGTTGTATGGAAAAAATCAGTGGCTTGGAACGCTCGAATACCGCGTCTCTATGCTGCCCAGACGCGAATATGAGATTTTTGGCATGCCTTCAAACGTCGGGCTGTCGGCCGCGCTCTTTGCCGATGGTGGGATTGCATGGAACAAATCCAACGAGTTCGACCGCCAGCGGCTTCACGTCGGATGGGGACTTGGACTGCGCATACTGGCACCTGCGGTGGATATGATGCGCTTTGATGTAGGCTTTGATAAAGAGGGAAGTTGGCGCATACACATTGCATCTTTTTCTAAGATGCGCGGCCAGCGCCTGAGGCTACGCTAGCAAAACGACCGCCCCTCGCAACGGAGTTCGGTCGTTTTATACCTTCTTTTGCACGGACAACCTAGTTGCGGGAAAACTCCGTCAGTCGATCTCCATACTTTCGGCGAATTTTATCGAGTGCACGATTGCGCAACTGACGCACGCGTTCGCGCGTCACCCCCATCGAATCGCCGATTTCTTCTAGCGTTCTTGGCCGAGCGTTATCCAAACCAAAATAAGCGCGCACGACCTGAGACTCACGAGGGTCTAGCACCTGCAGACATGCCGTAACGGCCTCTTCCATCTCCGTTCGTTCAAAGCAGTCATCTATGCCCTCTTGATCGGCGACAAAGACCTGGACCAGCGTCGTCTCTTCCTCGAGGAATGCTGGCGCATCGAGCGACACGTCCTGCTGAGACACTTCGAGCGCATTGCGCGTTCGCTCGATGCTGATGTCGACCTGAGCGACGATCTCGTCAAAGGTAGGAGCCCTGCCCAGCGTTTGCGAGAGCGCACTGGTCTCTTTTTCGATTTTTTGCCAGTCGTTGATCTGACTCATCGGAGGACGCGCAATCTTCCCCTGTTCAGCCAAGGCCTTGAGAATGGCCTGGCGTATCCACCAGACAGCGTAGGTGATAAACTTGAAGCCACGCGTCTCGTCAAAGCGCTTGATCGCTTCCATCAGACCGACATTGCCTTCAGAAACCAACTCGACGAGCGACAGGCCGTAGTCCTTATAATCCCGAGCAACACTCACGACAAAACGCAAGTTTGCGCATACGAGCTTTTGCCGAGCCGCCTCATCACCCCCTCTAGCAAGCTTAAAATACCGCACTTCGTCTTCGCGACTCAGTGGTTTCGCATCTTTAATATCGCGCCAGTACAGCTCAATCGAATCGTATTGACCGCTCATCATAGAAACCCAACCTGTTGTTTGACAAGTTGCCATCATTAACCTTAACGCTTACGTCAAGGTTAATATAAATTCGCTATCGGCCATTTGCAAGTATTTCCGGACGCTGATACAGGGAGTGTTATAGCTGGGGACGGCGGCGATTACTCTTTTTCTCGCCCTGGCGCTTTTTAGCGTCTAAACGCCGTTTCTGAGCAGCGCGCCCTGGACGCGTTTTTCTGCGCTTGGGCGGCGGCGGTCTGAGTGCTTCGACCAGCAGCGAAACTAAGCGGTCTTGGCAGTCTTCGCGGTTGCGGCCCTGCGTGCGATGGCGATCTGAGTGAACAATGAGTACCCCCTCTGTAGTCAGGCGCGAAGCCAGCTTTTCCAGCAATACGGCGCGCTGTGACTCGCTCAGTACACCGCTACCGGCCACGTCAAAGCGCATTTCCACGCGCGTGCTTACCTTGTTTACGTTCTGACCGCCGGCACCTGAACTGCGCGAGAACGACACGCTTAGTTCGGAGTGCGGTATGGACAGCGTTCGGGATATGACGACAGCTTCCATTCGAATACTCACCTGCGATTGATTCCGCTTACCAGATAAATTAATTTAGCCGCACCGACCGCTAAAACCAGCCTTTTCTGAGGAGAATATACATGAGCAACACATACAAGGCAGCGATCATCGGCTGCGGGTCTATAGGACACGCCCACATGGAGGGCTATGAGCTCATCGACGAGGTCGACGTAGTCGCTGTAGCCGACCCCGTGCCGGCGGCGCGCCAACGCTATGTCGAGCAGTATGGCATTCCCCAACAATACGATACCGTTGAAGAGATGCTGGAAAAAGCGCAACCTGATATCGTCAGCGTCTGCACGTGGCACCTGCTGCATCCGGCCCCGACCATCGCCGCAGCTCGAGCTGGAGTAAAAGCCGTTATCTGTGAAAAACCGATGGCCATTGGCATGGAAGCAGCCGACGCCATGGTAGAAGCCTGTGAAGCAAGCGGAACAAAACTGGTCATTTCTCACCAGCGGCGCTTTACACCCGGCTGGGAAAAGGCGCGCCAACTGATCGAAGAAGGCGCTATCGGCAAGCCGCTATTTGTTACGAATAAAGTCGCCGATGGCCTGACCAATTGGGGCACTCATTCCATCGACGGTTCGCGCTTTGTGTTAGGCAACCCCAAGGCCAGCTGGGTCATGGGGGCCGTAGAGCGACGCACCGATCGCTACGAACGCGATACCGCCGTCGAGGACGCCTGCATGGGACTCGTGCAATTTGACGGCGATCTGCAGCTATTTATCCAATCCGACCTAATGCGCGAGGGAGCAGCAGCCGGCCATTTCCAAATTCGCGGCAGCAACGGCTATATGGAAGTGACGGAACTGAGCGTGCGCCTGCACACCGTAGACAGTCCGGGCTGGCAGGACGTGGAAATTGAACTACCCGAAGGCGCCAAGGCGATCGGCGGCTACACCAATGCCGCCCAAGTTCGCGAATTGCTCGCATGGATCCGAGGCGATATAGCGGAACACCGCAACGCAGGCGCCATCGCACGTGACACGGTGGAAATTATGATGGCGCTCTACGAATCGGCCCGACGTAACGCCGTTGTTCACCTCCCCCTGACCGAACGCACCTACCCGCTTGAACGGATGATCGAGGAGGGCAAGCTCCCCGTCGAGATCGAAGGCCGCTACGATATTCGATCCTTCTTGAAATGGGATGGAATTGACGAAGAGAAATACAAGGCCCTGCGCGCCGAAGGCATGGGACATCACCAAATCATGCGTCAGCTGCACGAGGAAATGCAGCAATAACGGTCGCCCCGAAACACACACAGCCGCTTTCGAGAAGGTCATCACGTCACTTCTCGCAAGCGGCTGTTATTATTTGCCGATGGAGTGGGGACTCCGATCTGCAGAGGATTACAGGGTGGGTAGCCCTGCGGGGAGTCTATTTGAAGGATCGGGTATCGTATAAGGTTCGATTATTACTTAGTATCAAATAGTCTCTAATAATACTATCGGATAGCCCGCAAAATCCTTTAGAGGTATTTTATGCACAGAGTACGCACCCATCCTCTACCCTTTAAGTGGCCCTTCCTCCCCTTGCCCAAGCGCGATACCCGCGCATACCCAGAACATCAACCCATTGAGGGGTAAGTGCAGGGGATAACTGACTAAACTATGCACGAGCATGACCCCAAGTCCGGCGATTAGTCCCCAAGCATAAAGTGATGCACCTCGCCGCAAACATCCCATAAGGGTCCACCCTACGCGGCCTATAAACCACGTGAATGCGAGTAAGCCCAGCACCCCACACTCCGCCCATACGTGTAAATATTCGTTGTGTGCATAGCGCGTATTTTCGCCCTGCTGAGAAGAGATCAGACTAGCGTACCATTCCTCATCGCGCATTCCATCGCGATAGCGAGGAAAGTGAGCGGCAAACTCGCCATAACCGACGCCGGTCATAGGCTGGTCCCGAACCATCGCCCACGCCACCTGCCAGATAAAGTAGCGATGATTAATCGTCGTATCGTGGACCTGCACGTCCCCCACCTGAACCGACGTAGCGGTCGTGGCAATCGAGTCGCCCTGCGCCTTGGTTTGCGGTGCAAAGAGATAGAGCGCGCTAAACAGCCGCTGCCCAGCAGAGATCTTGCCGTGGGCATTGGCGATAATTGGATCGCGCGTGGCAGCATACGTAGTCGCCATCATGGCCAACAGCAGCGCGGCAATCGACGACCAACGCAGCCGTATTTCCCCGCGCCGAACCCCGGTATATACGCCCAATAGAACGACCGTCGCCCCCACAACGCCCGCCAGCCAAGCACCTCGACTTCCAGCGAGAATACATGCTCCATAGCTCAGGACCACCGCCGCACCAACCCCCAAGCGCTCGTAGCACCTTCGCGCGGCAAAAAAAAATGCCAACACAATAGGGAATACGCAGGCGGCAAAATTGCCCAGATAATTAGGATTTTCAAACGTGGCCACAATGCGCCGGCCGTCGAAGGGCGTTCCCGAGGGCAGAGGGTCTAGGCCTCGGCTCTGTAGAAAGGCGTAGGCACACACTAACACGCACCCCAAAACAAGCGCACTCGCCACCGTGCGGAGCGCGACACGGTCTTGAGCAATCCAGATACTCGCCCACAGCACAAAAAAGTAGGCCAGCAGTTCCATCAGAGCCGAGTTGATCCATTTTTCACTCAACCATAGCGACAAAAGGGCGGTCGCCAGCAGCGGCCCAACCGCCCATAGCAACGACTTAGAAAAGTGCACTTTATTCGCAGTGAACAATGCCCAGCAGACCACCAAGGCAAACAGCCCACCCCCCCACCAAAATGCGCTACTGCGTTCGTAGAGAATAGGATGCGCCATGAGCAAAACAATGCCCAACAGAGCAATACCCCCGGCTAATGCACGCTGCCACACTCGGCCGTTCTCCCTTCTACCTTATTGACTTTAACACGCACAGTATCTATTTTCTAATCTTCTTAATTGTCGCCTATAACCAAGCACCCTGCCGGGTGCGTCGGCAAGGAGCAGTAGCCATCGCTAAATTTCGCAGCAACCGCCGAGAGGCCGTAGCCAAACTCAAGCCAGAAGAGATTGATTACAAGCGCATCGACGTTCTGGCCAAGTTCATCACCCCTACGGGTAAAATCGAGGCAGCGCGCCGCACGGGCGCTTCTCGCAAGCAGCAGACGCGCGTAGTGCGCGCCATCAAGCGCGCTCGCTACTTGGCGTTGCTGCCCTTCACGATCGACGACGCCCGTTAACACGCGGATTGACCGACCATGGCGCAGGGGGCGATCGGCTTAATCGAAACCCGCGGCCTCGTCGGAGCGATAGAGGCAGCCGATGCTGCAGCTAAAGCTGGCTTAGTCGATCTACTCGGATTTGAGCAAATTGGCGGCGGCTTGGTTTCCGTGCGTTTTCGCGGAGACGTGGCCGCCGTTCAAGTTGCCGTTCAAGCGGGTGTGCAGGCGGCCGAGCGCATTGGCGAAGTGATTAGTCACAACGTAATCCCGGCGCCACATGCCGACCTGCTGTCCACGCTCTCTCCATCTCAACCGACACCCGCAGCACCTTCGACACAGTCCGCGCTGCCCGCTCCGTCTCCCCATGCCACCACTGCGGAAGACTTGGACGACTTACCCGTCGCCCGACTCCGCCAGCTCGTCCGCCAGTTACCCGATGCACGGCTAAAGGGACGCGAAGTATCGCGCGCTAACAAAAAGGCACTCGTTGCGGAGCTCAAACGCGCCGACGAGGCTGTAGGAGAAGACAATGATTGATAGCATAGCGAAAAGTCTGCGCGAAAGCCTGCACATAGCCGCTGATCTAGCGGGTGATATGACGCGCATCGCCCGCGCCCGGCTCGACATAGCCTCGACCAAAAAAGACATACGCCGCACGCAGGCGGCTTTGGGTGCTTTTGTGCACCAGAACCGCGCGAAACTCGACCTGAACGAACAGCCGGAAGTTCAACAGTGGATTGCTCAATTGGATGCACTACAGGACGAACTGAGCGAACGCGAAGAGGCTCTCGAAGAATTACAGCGGCAGCAGTCGGCCCACGCCAATGAAATCGATTTAGACTAGATGCGAGGTGTGCACCGGCATCGCGCACCTCAGTCCTTCTTTTTTACCGCGACCTTCCGACCGTCTACCACTCGATAGAACCTACCATCTTTCGTTCGGTAGATCTTGCCCTCCTCCTGCTTGCTCTTGGCCACTTTCTTTTCCGCGGTCCGCTTCTGCTTCTCTTTTTTAACCGTTTTGGTCGGTGTAGATACCTTATCGATGGGTAGATCATCGAGGTCTTCGTCGATACCGTCGGGGACTTCGTTCTCGTCAAAGGAAGCGCTCCACGCGGAAAGCTGATCTTCCATCTCGGCGCGATGGCGCTCGGCCATCTCCTCTTCCGACGGTTGCGGCCAGTTGAGAAAAAAGTCCTCCACGGCGACGGACAAAATCGTGCCCTTCAAATAGCGCTCAAAAGTTGACGCAATGATATGCGCCTCCAACGCGCCGATGTCGGAATCATTCTCCTCGACCCACAGTTCGACGAGCTCATGCAGTAAAAGCGCGTCCAATAGAGAAAAGCGCTCAATACCCCCTGTCGCCATGGAGTCCTGATCCCATCCTTCGAGCGTTTCGCGCACGTCCGTAACCAGGTGAATATCCCCGTCGCGCTCATAGGCCACTGTCTTACTATCGGCCAGACCCTGTAGGGATGTGCTGCGCACCCCGTCAAAAGCGTGGCCAATAATGCGAAACCCCTTTTCGTTGCTAGGGCTCAAACGGTCGGCCAGAACGCGCCCCACGTGGGCGGGGTGATTGATAATGAAGTCGAGGATGGAATCGGGGCGGGGTGACCACGCGTCCGCCAATCGTTTGGCCTGAGCACGTAGAACGGCCGCGAATTCTCCTTCGCTTTCCGACTCGGCGAAAACGGCTGCAACCTTTGCCTTTTTCTGTTCTGGGCTGTCCGAAGAACGAAACTTGAAAGGGCCCAACGCCTGTAAAATCGACACGCGTCCGCGCATGTCTAGCGGAGCAAAATCCAGCAAGACCTGTAGGAAGGTGACCAGACCGTCTTCGGGCGTCCACGTTCTGAACTCGGCCGGCGTGCGTTTGAGCGAGTCCATTTCGTCATAGAGGTTGCGAACAATCTCGGCGTACTCCCCACCGCCTTCGACGCTATCGTAGAGCACCCGACCCGTACCTTCGGCCTGTTCGGCGATGTCTATAACCTCAGCATCGGCGGGCTCTCTTCCACCATACCATGCGCGCACCCTGCTCATACTGCCCTCTGACATGTCTTTTTTGACCATTATCCCAATACTCCTCTATGAGGCGTATCTCAATAGTTTACAAACACTTTATGTAAATTAATCTATAACATTTTGAGCATTTTCTCAAGCAGTCTCCCACACGCGCAGGCCGAATCGACTCAAGTAAATAGCGATATTTTGATACAGGGGATTCGCGCCTTCAATCTCTTCGATTAGGCTGCGCTTTTGCGATGAATCTGCCCCGAGCAGCAGCGTGAGTGAGCCACCATCACCCCCTGCTCCGTTTACTTTCCAACCGAGTGCCCCGGCCCGTCGTGCACATTCGATAATTTCGTGCGCATCGTCCGAAACGAGCTCGGGGTGCAAGCGCATCTGCGCGTCGGTATTTTCGACCATAGCCTCGCCCAGAGCGACAAAATCCCCAGCATATACGGCATCGCGCGAGCGCCCGGCCGTGCGCCGCAGGTCTTCCATCCGTTGGTCGCTCGGATCAGCTCCCTCGAGGTCGGCGATGACCTTTTCGTGGACCTGAGAAGACGAGTGCGATTTGCCGAGAAAGATAAGCGCCAGACGCCGCTCCATTTCCCACCAGATCGTATTCGAAACATGGAGCTGCGAGACAGAAGCATGCGGATATTTATACATCTCGATGTAGTTTATACCGCCAAATGCCGAACAGAGCTGATCCTGTATACCGCACTGCTGGCCGAGCATATCGGTCTCGACGCGCTGTGCCGTCTGCGCGACTTCATACGGCGTCATACGTCCCGGAGTGAGCAAATCGAGCGCACCAATCAGGGCGACGGTTACAGCAGCCGAGGTACCCGTCGAAGCACCGGCCGGCGCCTCGGAGAAAATGCTCACTTCGAACGCAATATCTTCCGGCACGTTCATATACTCGACGGCCGCTTCGAGCAACGGATGATGCGTCCACTCGAGATTGCCGCGCTCAACGGTGAAACGCTCTCCGTAATTCTCGGCATAGATGACGATGCGATGATCTACGTCATCGCGCCGAAACACCTTCAGCTGCGCTTCGGCATACGGATAAACGCCGATATTAAAAATGGCTCCATACTCGGCAAACCACGTATCGGTCCACCCCCCGTTGTCGCATATGCGGATCGGTGCAACGCTATTGATAATTCGTATGGGTTCAGCCAACGGCGCTCCTCCTAATAGCTCGTCTCTATTGCGTGCGAAATACGGCTACCTACGACCTATTCAGCGGGTAAAGATCGTCCCGCGCACGTAGGATCCTTCTTCTGAAGCCAAAAAAGCCAATATGCGCGCAACGCCTATCGGCTCGCCCAAGTTGGCATTGCGCTGGGCCGCTTCCGGATCTTGGCCCTGAGCCGCCGCGCCCTGCGCCACGTTTTCCAGCTTGAGCGGTGTGGCGATACCACCGGGACAAATCACGTGTAAGCGCACGCCCTTAGTTCCCAACTCCTGTTCCATTTTGTAGTGCATACCGTGCATACCCGCTTTACTCGCGGCGTAGGCATAGGAGGAAGATCCCCCGCGTACACCGGCACCTGACGCGATCAGCAGCAGCACCGATTCGCCGGCCGCTTCGAGCAGGGGAGTCGCATGTTTGACGGTTAAGAACGTGCCCTTGAGGTTAGTATCAATCGTCGAGTCCCAATCTTCTTCGCCCAGCTCTGCAATACCTTTAAACGCACCTTTGAGCACACCCGCCGCGACAACGGCGATATCGACTTTTCCGCTTTCGGCGGCCACCCCTGCGATGGATTGAGCCACGCTGTCTTCACTGCGCACGTCCGTGGCGTAAAAAGCGGCCCGGCCGCCCGCCTCTGCGATTGACTCTACAGCCGCGTGACCTTCGGCTTCGTTATAATCGACGATGTGAACAAAGGCACCCTCCGAGGCAAATAGTTCGGCCGTAGCACGACCAATACCCGTTGCCCCACCTGTAATCAAAGCGATCTTACCTTCCAGTCTCATAGCGCATTCCTTTCTGCTAAGGTAGCCAAATTCTCAGGCGCTGACCCGCGTGAGCCGCGCCGACAACAATGCTATCATCTACCAAAACCGCTGCGGCCAAATTAGAGGTCATTTCACCGCCCAGTTCGACCTGCCAAAGACGCCGCGCTCCACTAGCCGTGCGGCCAACGGCCGCCAAGTGTGTGCGCTCAACCGTTGGCAGCAGAATCTCCAACGATCCATCTCCATCAAAATCGCCGACAAGACCCAGATCGAGATTGCGCGTGCCCACCACGTGCGACGTAAAACCGTCCAGTTGGGCTACGACCTCGACCGCCCCGGCGCGCAGTGCATAGAACTCTACAATTCCAACGGTGTGAGGAGTCCGAACCCCCACCAACTCGAGCTCTCCTTCGATAAAGGGAGCACAGGCAACGACATGGCGCCAGTCAAATCCACGGCCCACGGGCTGGCCCATCGCCAACGCCGTTCCATCTTCGGCAAAAACCGCCACGCGTGCACCGGTGAGATCGTCACTGAGCGTAGTGACGATCTCACGTCGGCCATCTCCATCCCAATCCACCCATAGCGGCGCTATACCTTCGGCGACCAAGGACGGATCAACATCAATCTGCGAAGCGAGGCGCAGCGTGCCGTCCGTGTTTACTATGGCCACACCGGCTGCTTCCACTATATCGCCGAGCACGCCGTGCGCATAGCGCGTTGTCGGCCGGTTATACAGTGCCAACCGCCCTAATTCGTCCACGAGTATGCGGGCATCGGGCAGTGCGTCGAGTGCGAGTCGATCTTCGCCCTGCTCGCCGACGACAATCAGTCCCCCACCGCGATCAATAAAGGCAACTCGTCCGTCGGGCAGGATCACCGGGTGTGAAAAGGGTGCAGCCAAACGGCCCGCCGTGAGTAACTGCGCGCGCAGCTGCCCCTCTATAACCAACGCTGGAGGCATGCCGACAATTAGACTATCGCCGCCAACGCCAACGGGGGCATACGTGCCATTGGCAAGGCGAAAGGCCTGTACTGTACCGTCTTCTAACACCGCAACCCATACGCTGCTATTGCCCGTCGCAGCAGCGACTACCCATTCTGCAATACCATCCAGTGGAATATCAATAACGGGCGCTGCGGGCATCCCTCCCCGCCCCTCGACGAGCCGATTTCCATCGGCGCGATAGTGCGTATAGGCCGCCGTCTGTGCGCCGCTTCGCGATTCCCCATTCAGGTTGGGATCAGTCGTTGAACGAATTGGTACCTCACCACAGCCCCAACCCAAACAGAACAAACAAAAAATCCAACACAGGGCACGCGCAGATCCCTGCAAGATATTGCCCAAACGACACTCTGAACTATTTTCTCTTATTGAAAGCAACCCCTTATCCAAAGTGCTATATGAACAACGAATTCGCACACCGCTCCGTAGGCCGCTGGCTGCTCTTTGTCTGTTCGCTCATCACCATCCTCATCGTCTTTGGCGGCTGGGTGCGTTTGACGCGCTCCGGCCTATCTATCGTCGAATGGAACGTTATAACCGGCGTTATCCCTCCTCTCAACGAAGGCGATTGGCAGAGCGAGTTTGCCAAGTACCAGCAATCTCCGGAATACGAAAAAATAAATTCCGGCATGGAGCTAGCAGAATTCAAATTCATTTACCACATGGAGTTTTGGCACCGTTTTTTAGGGCGTATAGCCGGTCTTAGCTACGTGTTGCCCCTGGTTTACTTTTTATGGCGTGGCGCTATATCGCGCAGGCGCATATCGGTATACATCGGCATTGGCCTGCTCTTTGCGCTACAGGGCCTCATTGGCTGGCTAATGGTCAAAAGCGGGCTGGAAGACCGCCCCAGCGTCAGTCATCTTCGCCTTACGCTGCACCTAAGCTGTGCCCTACTCCTGCTGGCCACCTGTCTCTGGCAGGCATTTACACATTTGTTGCCGCACGAGCGCAGTAAAGAACCCAATCCCCTGAGAGTTCCCAGCTTGCTTTTCTTTGTGGCGCTGTCCCTACAAATCGCAGCCGGTGGACTAGTCGCCGGACTAAAAGCCGGCTATATATCCAATACGTTTCCCCTCATGTTTGGCCAGCTAATACCCGGTGGCTTATTCAGCCATCAGCCCTTTTGGCTGAACCTGTTGGACAATTCCGCGACCGTCCACTTCCAGCATCGCTGGTTTGCACTCGTCGTCTTCGCGCTAGCCATCTGGCTCTACTACTGCGGACGCGTTCGGAACGTATCCACCCTGCTCAGCAATAGCACCAAGGCCGTGCTCGGCATCGCCCTGCTGCAGGTAGCTCTCGGAATCGCCACCGTGCTAGGCGGCATGCCTATTGCACTGGCCTCACTTCACCAAGCCACGGCAGTCGCCCTATTTAGCGCAAGCTTGCTCAGCGTCTACTGCACTAAGCACACCTAAACAGACGTTTTATCCACAAAAGCGACGAGCGCTTCGAGTAGGCACTGTAAATCGCGGTGGCGTTTCTGGGCAAAGCCCTTCCATGCGGCACGTGCAGCGGCATAGGAGCCGATCGCTCCCACCACGGCAATCACCGCCATGCCGCTCAGCGTGCTGGGTTGAAAGACAAACCCTCCGATTGCAGCGGCGATGAACATTCCCGAGAACAAGATGGCAAAAAAGGCGAAAAACGTCATGGCCGCATAATCGGCCAGGATGCGCACCTGGGTATCCTCTTCACTAGCCTGCACCGTGATTTGCATTGATTCGACGTCGCTAATATTGCGCCAGTCCAAGCGCTCTGTATCGTCCCACACACCGCCACGGCGATGCGTCATCTGAGTTATAAAGTTCGTCACATCAGCGTAGCGATCCGACGTCAGACGTCCACTGCTGCGAGCAGATAAATCAAAGCGCATCGGCGCTCCGAGTATCGTCGTAATCCACGAGGTATTGAAGCCTTTCACATCGACCATTAAATACCCAGCATATCGTTAGCGCTAAAAAAATCGTGAAGGCTCGTCAATATATTCTCTTTCATAATCAGATAGCCCATGCCATTGGGGTGCAGTCCATCGAACATGAGTTGTCGGTTCCACCAGATCCCTTCAAATATGTAACTCACCAGAGGCAATTGATACGCATCTGCCAGTTCTGCCACCATAGCAGAGTATGCTAAGAGTTCATCGCCTAAGCGCTGTAATTGATGCCCCTGCGGTGTCTTATCGACCATATCCGGATGCAGTGCGCTGAGCAGAACAACCGCCACACCCTCAGCGTGGAACCCCTCAATCATCCGACTCAAATTAGCGCGCGCCTGTGCCAACGGCACGCCCTGTATCAGGTCGTTTGCACCGTACTCCAGCAAGACGAGCACCGGCTGGTGCTGAAGCGCTTCCTGCATTTGTGCGAGCCCATCGACGGTGGTAGATCGGGGCTGCGCTAGGTTGATAACGGGCAGACGCAGGTCGGCATTCAGCAGCGTCGGATAGGATGAGTCACCCGAACACGGGTTGCGCGGGGGCAATACCCGACATCCCGATCCGTAGCCAAACGTTAGACTGGTACCCATCGCGACGACCACGTCCCCCTCGCTCCACTCCACGCGCTCCGGCTGACCGCTATCGAGACCACTGGGCGCATCGCCCGAGCAGCTGAGCCAAACCACGCACATTAGGCAGCAAGAGAGCGTCCGCATCATGAGCGTGCCACCAAACGCGCGCGCAATTGTGCAATACGACGGCAGGATGTTGCAATGCGCTCGCGAGAGATTTCTCCGCGCTCGACTAGTTGTACGATCGACTGGACAGCGCGCGGAACGATATCGCACTCGTAGAGCGTATTATTAGCCAGCGTAATGATATCCACTCCAGCGACAATCGCCGCGCGAAGTGCTTCCTCTAAGCCATAGTGATTGGCGATCGCACCCATCTGCATATCGTCGCTGACAACGACCCCATCAAAGGCCAAATCCCGCCGTAGCAGTCCACCAATAATCGGTTCCGAAAGCGTCGCAGGATAGGCCGGATCCAATCCACGATGAAAAACGTGTGCCGTCATAATCGCATCGACCGCGCCCTCGCCAATCAAGCTGCGATAGGGACCGATTTCACGAGCCGACCAACTTTCCGTTACATCGGCCACGCCTAAATGCGAGTCGGCCATTGAACTTCCGTGTCCGGGAAAATGCTTGAGTGCACAGAGCACATGGGCCCCACTGTGTCCGCTGATAAAGGCACGCGCGTGGCGCACTACGACTTCGTTATCGGCGGAAAAGCTGCGCTCTTTGCCGCCGATAACTGGATTGTCCGGGCGCAGATTTACATCGACCGTTGGTGCCAGGTTGAAGTTGACACCCAACTCCGCCAAAGCGTCGGCCGTGCGCCGTGCCAAGCGCTCTGTTTCGGCCACATCATCGAGCTCTCCAAGCGACTGCGCCGAGGGCAGCGCGGGAAAACCCAGCGCCTCCTTCATGCGACACACCTGTCCGCCCTCTTGGTCAACGCATACGAACAGTTGGCCACCAGCACGCGCCTGTAGGCTAGCCACCAGGCGTTTTACCTGAGACAGCGACTCAATATTGCGTCCCCGCTCTTTAAGTAGCACGTCAAAGTCAAACAGGACGACGCTACCCACCCCATATTCTTCGATGTCGCGCACGATGGGATCACCCTCTTGGGCACAAAGACCGCGAAAGCCCACCATGAGCATCTGCCCAATTTGACGCACGAGGTCCATTTGCTCGCTCATGGCAGAACAGCTCCCACGGTCCAGAGATCCATCGCCTTCATTCGCAAAATACCCTAGACCGCTCTGTAGCGATTTTCTAGTACGACCTGCGTCGCCCCGCTATCCGCATCAATGCGACGAACGGCCAGTGAAATCTTGTTGTCGCTGTCTAAATGCGACCAGAAGTGGGCCGCCGTTTCTTCGGCGCTGCCAGGTAGAGCCAACACGTACGGCGAACCCGTAAACGAGGGCAGTGGATTTCCGTCTCCACTATAGGTCGTGATGGCGTATCCCATTCCAGAAGGAATCGCATCAAAACGAAAAAAGTGACGCTCCGATGCATCTTCTGAAAATGGGCTCTTCTTAAGGATGGACAGCCATGCAACGCCGGTGTCAAGATCAGTGCAACCCGATATGCGCGGAGTGTAATTAGGCGCATCGGGTTCGTGAAACCAGTCGTTCAGCGAATCGGCAAACGACCCGCCTGCCTCCAAACCGGCCCATATCGCATCGGTCTGCACACCGTTGCTAACGACAAACCGGCGGCCGCTGGTGCGCATGGCGTTGTATATAATCAGCGATGGATCCTCAACCTTTGTGGGATCAGCCGCTTCTGTGCGCACAACATCTCCCTCGCAGACAAAAATGCGGTTGCGGCTGTTATCACTTCTTCCCATGATCCAATATACCTGTATCCATGCTCCATCCTCGCCCCGTCCCAACACAATACCGCGTCCTGGATACGGATTATTCGCTATGCGTTCCCGAACATTTTCCACTACCAGCACCTCTGACATCCACGCCTCCTAATCAATGTTATTTTCGCGCGGAATATACGATAAGTGAAAGCGTATAACAACGGCGAGAAAATGGGCATCAAACAAAAAAACGGCGGTATTTTCACACAGCATACTGTGTAAAAATACCGCCGAGAAAAGCGTGCGTGCGTGCTGTTCAGGCGCTGCGTTTCAGCACGGGTAAGCCGTTTTTGCTCTCTGACACTTCGTAGCCTGCAGGCACCCCATCCAGCGCGCCTTCTTTTTCCGTCTTGGCAAAGAAGTAAATTGTCTGGGTATTCCCGTTTTTCAGCGTCGTAGTGCGCGAGTGGAGAATATACGTAGACCCCTTTGAGTTGGTATACGTGAAGGCCATAGAGACACTCCTTTGAAGCGGTCCACACTCGTTACAGCCATGCGCGGGGGCGCGCCTTTGGTGCGGCACCAGGGCGACAGAGGGGTTATACCCTACAAAGCTAGCGTTTCCGACCGATTGCGCAACCAGATTTTTAGGTCTATCGCGTTCGGGTCAAACCGATAAAATGGCTTCTATGCGCTGCAATTCATCGGACGACAGATCGGCCGCTTCCAAGCAAGCGACATTATCCTCAATCTGCTCAGGCCGACTCGCGCCGATCAGCGCTGTCGTCATCGCTTCGTGACGCAGCACCCAGCGCAACGCCATCTGCGCCAGACTCTGACCACGCTCGGCAGCCAACTCATTGAGTTGTGCCACTTTAGACAGCTTATCGTCGGTGATTTGATCGCGCTTTAAGAAGCCGTGGGCTCGGGTCGCTCGCGATCCTTCGGGAATGCCTTCTAGGTAGCGATTGGTCAGCATACCCTGAGCCAAGGGACAAAAGGCAATACAGCCAATACCCTCCTGGCTTAGCGCATCGAGCAGCCCATTTTCCTCGATACGGCGATTTAGCATGCTGTACGAAGGCTGATGAATCAGACAAGGCGTGCCCAGATCCCGCAGAATCTGCGCCGCCTCGCGCGTGCGTTCGGGGCTATATGAGGAAATTCCCACATAGAGCGCACGGCCGCTGCGCACGGCGTGATCGAGCGCTCCCATGGATTCTTCCAAGGGCGTCTCTTCGTCTGGCCGATGGTGATAAAATATATCTACGTAATCGACGCCCAGTCGCTCCAGACTCTGATCCAAGCTAGCCAACAGATACTTGCGCGAGCCAAAGTCCCCGTAAGGTCCCGGCCACATGCCATATCCGGCTTTGGTCGAGATAATCAACTCGTCGCGGTGTGCCGCTAAATCTCCGGCCAAGATGCGGCCCATATTTTCCTCAGCCGATCCCGGCGGGGGCCCATAATTATTGGCCAGATCAAAATGCGTTATGCCTAAATCAAAAGCGCGCAGCACCATGGCACGGGCATTCTCATAGGCGTCCACTCCGCCGAAATTATGCCATAAGCCCAACGCGATGGCCGGCAATCTCAAGCCGCTGTTTCCACAGCGATTATATGTCATGTTATCGTAGCGATCCGAAGAAGGCATTTGTTTGCTGTCTCCTATTGAGTGTGGTATGACCAGGGCGAAAATAAGATAGGGCGTCAACCTCGACAAGGATCTCTTGACGAATCAGCCAATATAGTCTATTATAGCCGTTTGCATTTTGGCCAAGCGAAACCTACTGCCTTACCGGCAATCTATGGGAGTCCATTATGAGCAACTTTAGCGTGGAAGTGCGGTCAGACGAGCCGTTCGAAAAGGCCCTGCGCCGCTTTACTTCTAAGACGCGCAGAGCGGGTCTGCTCCGCGACCTGAAAAAACGTCGTTTTTTCACCAAACCATCGGTGCAAAAGAAGATCGACAAGCAGAAAAGCATTCGCCGCCAGCAGAAGGCACTGCGCATGGCTGCCACCGGCCAGACCCGCGGTGGACGCGGACGCAGCGCCGCTCGCTAAGACGGCATCGATATACGACGCAAAAGGCGGCGACACTCAGGGAGTGTCGCCGCCTTTTTTTATTTCTTACAGCTTTAGTGCGTCTGAAAAAACTCGATACTCTCGCCGCTCGGCCCGCGAAAAAAGGCGATGGTAACGCTCAGCCCTCCCAACTCCAAATCCTTGGGCTCTACCGTAACTTCGTAACCGGCTTGGCGAACATGTTCAATGGCCGCGCGCGTATCCGAAGTCGCCAGCGCAAAGTGCGTAATCGGGTCGTTGGCGCTTTCACTCAAAGGTTCGGGCGAGGTTGCCGTTGGCGCAAAGAGTTCCATGTGGCTCCCATCGCCGATATCGAGCAGAATGATCTTGCGTTCAGGCGAGCCAAACTCCGCCACCAGTTCCATCCCCAAGACATCGCGATAGAGCGCTAAGGACGCCTCCCAATCGCGCGCCTGCACCGCAATATGATGCGTCCCACACCCTGCAATAACCGAGTTTTTGTTTCCTATTGGCACAGTATCCTCCTATTGGTTGCACTTAGTAGCCAGGTGCGAGCTAATCTCTCCCAAAGGGACGTATAGCGCAAACCATCGGCGACATCTATAAACCTCGAACGCACAATAAAGACGCTTGCTCAAAATAGCGCGTACCCCATCTTTGGATAGGTATACGCCGCCACCTGGAGGTTTCCAAGCTATGATCCGCCGCCTGAACGACCCGAAACGCGCCCTTTTTATCGCCACAGCTCTGCTCATCGCATGCGCCACGCCATCTACCGCACTTCGAGCAGGCCTACGTGCTGCATCCATCCAGCCGCTTGGCGACCTGTCGGGCAAAACGAGTTTGGGCCTGCAGGGATTTGTTCGCGGGGCACTCGGTTCGCACTGGCAAAGTGAATTCAATGCGGGATACAGCAACCTGCTCGGTGATACCTATAAAACGCAGGCGGTGAGCACAGAAAGCCGCCTGCTCTATGGCAGGCACAGCAGCGCGCGTTGGTCAATGGGCCTGTTTGCTGGTGTGGGTCTAATGGGCTACAGGCTAGCGACCTCTCCACCAGAACGCACAGTAGGCGCAGCGCGCAGCGGATGGACGACTATCTTTCCCGTCGGTCTTCACTTGCGCAGGGACTCGGCGGTAGGCATCGAACTAGCTGCGGGTTACACCTACAGTATGAGCGACGAGGTGGACAGGGCCGCCCTAGCGAAAGGCAACGACGCCCGTTGGAGTATTGAACTGGGCCTCTCTTGGGGTAACACGACCGCGCCTCAACCCACTTTGAGCACGCGCCCCATCGAAGTGCATCGCGCACCCCCTATACGCGCGACGCGGAACGACGAAACGGCGGACAGCGACGACGACGGAATCAGCGATTGGAAAGAAACGCAGGTGCACTTCACTAATCCCGTTATGCGAGATAGCGATGGCGATGGACTCGATGATCGCGAGGAAATAGAGGTGTACGGGACCGACCCCAACCGACTCGACAGCGACAACGGCGGCATTCGCGACGGCGACGAAGTGCGACGCGGAGCCAATCCACTAGATCCGGGCGATGATTTTATTCCGGAGCAAATCTTAGAGGAAGACCCGCAGCCGGTTATCGCGCCTCCCTACGAACTGCCCGTAGTCTACTTTCCGAGCGGCGGCATTCGCCTAGTGGCTGAAGCACAAGACAATCTCAGGCACGCGGCCAACTACATGCGCACCCATCCCAATGTGCACGTTGAACTGCGCAGCCACTCCGACAGCGAAGGGGCGCGATCGGTCAACCTGCAGCTTTCGCGCAAGCGCGCTGAGGTCGTGAAGGAATTTCTCGTGAAGCTGGGAATAGATCCAGAACGCCTCCGCGTGCGCGCCTATGGCGAAGCACATCCCGTTGCTTCCAACGCCACCGAAGAGGGGCGACTGCTCAACCGGCGCGTCGAGATCGTGCCCATACACTAGTCACACAACGGTCTATGCTTAGGTAATTAGTTTGATGCGGCCGTCACGGCCAGTGCGGCAAAGCGCGCTGCGCTCTCTTCCAGATCAAACCCATATACGATGCGATTGCTCTCGATCACTTGCCGAGCAGACTCAGACGGCACGGGATCGGTTCCGTAGACCGCACCGAGCAGCCCGCCGGCAATACTAGCATAACAGTCGACGTCGGCATAGCGTTGCCAACCACCTGCTCCATCGAGGTCTGCCTGATTGACGGCTACCTGCAGAGCGCCCAGAGGATCGTCGCCGTGGGCCAATAGAGCGGAAAAGGCAATGGCTAACGTTCGATAGGGATCAAAAACATGGAAGTGGCGCAGTTCGAACGCGAGCCATTGCGCCAGTTGAGGACCCTGTTTTCCACGCGCCTTCTGCAGCAGCAACGGCAAGTTGGCCACGACGAACGGTTCGCCAAAGTACCCACCCAACTGCAGCGGATCCAATGCAAGCGTGCGTTCGACAATATCGCTGGGGGCGACGCCGTCTGCGGCCAAGCTCTGTGCAGCGGCCAACAGTGCCGTGGCTTCACGAGCGTATGCCAAATCAAAAAATGCCGCCTCGTATGCTGCCGAATAGGCTCGTTCAGGCTGGCCGACAAAGAGCAGCCCGGCCAGGGGCAGAGCTAGCATGCCGGCTATGGTCGGATAGTTCAGGCCCACGCTGCGCGTGGCCAGGGCGGCGGGCGAAACACCCGGATACTGCAGCGATTCTCTCCCGAGGTAACCGCAACTGACCCCCTCCCACATGGCAAACTGCTCGCGCGCCAGCGCCTGGTTGTGTGGAAAAAAGGCGTCTGGGTCCTCGTACACTTCGATGAAATGCCGTGCCAACTGGCGCGCCGTCGGCATCCCCTGCAGCCGGCACGCCAGTTCCATAAATAGCCAGGCATAGCGCACGTCGTCCGTACCGGTGCCGAGCGGTGCCGGCGTCACCCACGGCCCGTGCGGCCCCGCCGAGCCGGTGAAAGGCCGCAGACAATCGATCCAGCCCAGCCGCTCTGCCGAAAACTCGACCGGGGCCCCTAGCGCATCGCCCAACCCCAGCATCAGCACGGATCCTCGAACCCGCTCTGCTATCTGCATAGAACGCAACCGCGCCTACAGCACGGAAAAATCGGCAAACACAAAATAGATCAGTACGACAACAGCCAGTAGCACAACACTCGTCGAGCGCACGTGCTGCCAAGGCGTCAAATCAACGTCACCCGAGTACTGCTGTTCCCAGGCTTCGGCCCGCGGCTGCACGGCGCCGATTATCAGCATCAGCGCGATGAGGCCGGCAAAGACGGCGCCCAGAAAATGGAATTCGTGCATCCGCTCCACTACCGCTGCCAGCGGCGGCACAAAGTAGCCCAGTGCGATGGTTGCAAAGCCCACGATGAGACCCAACTTAGCGGCAATCGAGGGCACGCGACGAAAGAGCATACCGACGAGCACCACGGAGAAAATAGGAATAAAATAAAGGCCGTTCATCTTCTGCAGATAGCCAAAAATACTGGCTTGCCCAATAAGAAGCGGCGCCATACTCATCGAGATAAGTGCGATCACCCAGCCAAATATCTTGCCAGATTTTACGACCTGCGCTTCACTGGCTTCCCGATTAATCATGGTCTTGTAAATACCTAAACTAAACAGCGTCGTCGTGCTGTTGAGAGCCGAATTATATGAGCTAAGAATGGCGCCCACCATAATCGCGGCGAAAAAACCCGTGAGCGGTCCGGGCAGCACGTCGCGCACCAACTGTCCGTAGGCCATGTCCGCCTTAATCGAATCGTCGCCGCCGTAGAGATAAAATGCCATCATGCCGGGCAGCACCAGATACAGCGGACCGAGGAGTTTAAGGGCGCCGCACAGCAGCACGCCCTTCTGCCCTTCGCGCAGATTCCGCGCGCCAAACGTGCGCTGTATGATCTGCTGGTTTGTCGTCCAATAGAACATGCCCAGCAGCGTTACGCCGGTAAACAGCGTGGAAAAAGGTACCGACTGTTCGGCTGCACCAATTGAGTTAAAGCGCTCGGGATGAGCCGCATGCAGTTTGGCCAAACCCGCCACAACACCTTCGCCACCGCTGACGGCCTGCAGACCAAAATAGGCGATCAAAAAACCGCCGGTAAGCAAGCCGATGCCGTTGAGCGTATCAGACACAGCCACCGTGCGCAAGCCGCCGAAAATAGCATACGTAGTTCCAATCAAACCTACGAGCCAAACGGTAAAGGTGATGATGCTCTGCTCTGATTCAATCCCGGTCAGCGAGGCCATATCGAGCATGCCATTCAAACCGCGCGCGCCGGTATAGAGCACAATAGGCAGCAAGATCGCGGCGTAGGCGACTAGGAATATGAACGTAGTGATCGTGCGCGTGCCCGCGTCAAAGCGCGCTTCGAGAAACTGGGGCACCGTGGCGATACCGCTGCGCAAAAAGCGCGGTAAAAAAAACAGAGCCGATGCCACCAGCGCGACTACGGCAAGCACTTCCCACGCCATGACGCTAAACCCATCGTTAAACGCAGCGCCGTTGAGACCAACCATCTGCTCGGTAGATAAATTGGTCAACAGCAGCGACCCTGCAATGATGGGGCCGGTCAACCGGCGTCCTGCAAGAAAATAACCGTCTGAACTATCGTGATCATCGTTGCGCGTCAGCGCATAAGTAATCGCGGCGATAAGGCCGGTAAACAGAACAAACGAGAACAACACCATAACCGTTAGCTCCTCTCGTGCGGGGTGGATAAACGGACGATCCAATTATACGAATCAGTACACCTCGAGCGCACTGATCTCCTCGTAGAAACGAGTAGATTGCGCCAGTTAATCGTAGCCGTATGCGCGCACGGCGTCTTCGTCTAATCCCATGAAATGTGCGATCTCATGCACTAAGGTGATTTCTATTTCGCGCATTAGCTCGTCGCGGTCGGAAAAATCTTCGACCAAAGGCCCTCGATAAATTTCTATTACTGGGGGCAGATCCCCGCTATCGGCAATATGCTGTTCGGGCAGGGGCGTGCCGCTAAATAGACCGTAGATCAACTCGTCGCGATCGCCGGTAATTTCCTCGACGATTTCTGGATTGGGCCATTCCTCAACGAGCACAGCTACGTTGACCATGGCCTGGCGAAAAGCGAGTGGAATGCGCGCAAGTGCACGCTCGACCAGTTGCTCAAACTCGGCTCGTTCCACGCGCTACCAGTCGGCGACGCTGCCGTCGTTCTCGTAGTAATGTTCACCGCCCAACTCCTCTTGGTATTGGGCCTGTTGGACCACTTCGCGCTCGTCGACTTCAAAACCCAAGCCCGGCTTGTCCGGCACGACAATATGGCCCTCTTTGACCTCCCAAGCGGCGCTGAGCACGTCAAAGAGATGGGTAGGTCCGATCTGCTCTTGAATGAGAAAGTTGGGAACGACCATGTCGACGTGCATGCAGGCGGCTAGCGCCACCGGACCGATCGCACAGTGCGGCATAATGTGCACATAGTAGGTCTCAGCCATGTTGGCGATGCGCTTTAGCTCGCTGATGCCACCAGCGTGCGAACCGTCTGGCTGTATATAGGAGACGGCGCCCTTTTCCAACACATCGCGGAACTCCCAGCGTGAAAGGAGACGCTCGCCCGTTGCAATGGGAAAAGAAACCTTGTCTGATACCAATTTGAGCGCGTCGACATTTTCCTGCGGCACGGGCTCTTCGACAAACATCGGTCGCATACCCTTGAGCTCCTGGCAAATCTCCACCGCCAACCCGGGCGTCATCTTACCGTGGAAATCAAAGCACAGTTCAACGTCGTCACCGACCCACTCGCGCATCAAATAGGCCCGCTTAACAAACGCGTCAATCCGCGAGGGCGGTTCGTGCGCACGCCACGTACCCCCCGGACCAGTCTTGAATGCAGTGTAGCCGTATGTACGCAGCTCATCCAATCGAGCACGCGAGGCCGCTAGGTCCTCATCGCTGTCTCCGCGAATACCCCAGTGAGCATAAACGCGCACGCGGTCGCGCACCGCACCACCGCCTAGCAGCTTGTAGACGGGCACGCCGTAGTGCTTGCCGGCAATATCCCAAAGGGCTTGGTCAATACCCGACAGTGCCGACATGACAACGCTGCCACCGCGAAAAAACGACGAGCGATAAATGTGCTGCCAGTGATGCTCAATCCGCAGTGGATCTTTGCCAATCAGATAGTCGGCCATCTCGTCAACGGCGGCACAGGTGCTGCGCGGCCGTCCCTCCAGCGTGGATTCTCCCCATCCAATGATGCCCGTGTCCGTCGTAATTTTCACCAGGCGCATGCGATTGCGCGGAAAAAATTGCTCGACCTTAGCTACTTTCACCGAATATCCTCCTGTTGTGCGGCCGTTTAGTGCGATTCGCGCTTGACAAACGATCCCGATTTACCGACCAAGAAGTCGAAATCGACGCCTTGGTCGGCCTGCAGCACATGCCGCGTATACAGGCTGACGTAACCGCGGGTGTCGTGTGCCTCTGGTGCCTGCCAGTCGGCGCGACGACGCTGCAGCTCGTCCTCGTCTACGTCCAGGTGCAGGCGACGCGCTTCTACGTCGAGTTCGATGATGTCACCCTCTTGTACTAGCGCCAGACAACCGCCCACGGCGGCCTCGGGTGCCACGTGTAACACGACCGTACCAAATGCCGTGCCCGACATACGCCCATCGGAAATCCGCACCATATCGCGCACGCCCTTCTCCAGCAGCTTTTGCGGCAGCCCCATATTGCCGACTTCGGCCATGCCCGGATAGCCGACTGGACCGACGTTCTTTAGCACCATAACGCAGCCTTCATGCACGTCGAGCGCGGGATCATCAATCCGCTCGTGGTAATCCTCAATGGTCTCGAATACGACCGCTCGACCGCGAAACTTCATCAATTCAGCTGAAGCGGCAGACGGCTTAATAATCGCCCCACTGGGACACAGATTGCCGCGCAGCACGGCGATTCCAGCCTCGGGAATCAGAGGTTTTTCGAGCGGAAAAATCACATCGCGATTGTAGCAGGGCGCGTCGGCATTGTTGGCGCCGATACTCTGACCGTTAACCGTTAGCGCATCCCAGTGCAGATGATCCTTTAACTCGCGGATCACCGCCGGCACGCCCCCGGCATAATAGAAGTCCTCCATGAGGTACTTGCCCGAGGGCATTAGGTTGACCAACAGCGGCATGCGACTGCCCAATGCGTCAAAATCCTCTAGCGCTAGGTCGATACCCACGCGACCTGCAATAGCCAGCAGGTGCACTATAAAATTAGTGGATCCACCAATGGCCGCATTAACTTTGATCGCGTTTTCAAAGGCCTCACGCGTAAGAATCTTATACAGATCGAGGCCCTCGCTGGCCATTTCGACAATGCGCCGTCCCGACATATGCGCCAGCACTTTGCGCCGCGAGTCAGGTGCCGGTATGGCGGCAGCCCCCGGAAGCGTCATTCCAAGTGATTCAGCCATGCTCGCCATAGTCGAGGCCGTGCCCATCGTCATGCAGTGACCGGCACTGCGCGTCATGCTCGCTTCGGCTAAGCTGTACTCTTCGCGCGAGATCTGACCGGCGCGAAACTCATCGGTGAACTTCCACACGTCTGTCCCCGAGCCAATATCGGTGCCTTGATACTTGCCGTTGAGCATCGGCCCTCCCGGAACGACGATCGTCGGCAGCCCCACACTAGCGGCTCCCATGAGCAGAGCCGGCGTGGTTTTGTCGCAGCCCGTTAGCAGCACGACGCCATCGAGCGGATTGGCACGCAGCGACTCTTCCACGTCCATGCTCGCCAGATTGCGAAATAGCATGGTCGTCGGTCGCATCAGCGGCTCGCCCAACGAGGTAACGGGGAATTCAACCGGAAACCCACCCGCCTCATAAATGCCAATGCGCACGGACTCGGCAATATCGCGAAAGTGCGCGTTGCACGGCGTCAGTTCCGACCACGTATTGCATATACCGATCACGGGGCGCCCATCAAATGCGTGGTCTGGAATGCCCCTCTTCATCCAGCTGCGATGAATAAACCCGCTCTGGTCGGAGCGACCGAACCAATCTTCGCTTCTCAATTTAGCCATATTAGCTCTCCGCTTAATCATTCCAACAGCGCCGTGCACAACGGGTATCGGGAGCACCCGGCGTACGCTGCATATAGTACGCCACCCTCTCTAAACCATCAAGCAAATCCACTGCTCTTTCCCTTGCCTGTCTGCATCGACTCCCTTATACTAGAAAATCTCTCCACTTCCTCCTAAATCTATATATGACATGGACTTCAATACGATTGCGGTAATTGGTGCCGGTGCGATGGGCAGCGGGATTGCACAGCTGCTAATCCAGAACGGCTTTGCGGTCAATCTGTGCGACAGCAGTGCGCACGTGCTCGACCAAAGCACCGCTGCGATCCACAAGCGCCTCGACGCACAAGTGCAGCAACACCGCCTATCGCCCGAGCAACGCCGCGCGGCCAATGACGCTCTGCAGACGACCACGGCGCTGGAACAGGCCTGCATGGCCGATCTCATCATCGAGGCAGTCCCCGAGCGCATCGAACTCAAAACAGCTCTGTTTACTCAACTCGATCGGGTGGCGCCCCAAAGCGCGCCTTTTGCCAGCAATACGTCTGGACTCGACATAGACCAGCTAGCTGCGGCTACCGAGCGCGCCGAACGCGTAATCGGCCTGCATTTTTTTAATCCACCACCGCGCATGCCCCTGGTAGAAATTGCGCGCGGCAGCGCCACGAGTGACGAAGTATTCAACGCCGTATACGCCCTAGCCGAAGACTTGGGAAAAACACCCATTGCCGTAGCCAACGCACCCGGCTTTGTCGTCAATCGAATCCTCTTTCCCATGATCAACGAGGCGATCTACACGCTGGAGCAGGGCGTGGCCAGCGCAGAAGACATCGACCGCGCCATGCAGCTTGGTGCCCACCATCCATTGGGCCCCCTCGCCCTAGCCGACTTTGTCGGCCTCGACATCACGCTCGATATCCTCGATGCTCTACAACGCGATCTGGGTTCGGCAAAGTATTGCGCCTGTCCGCTGCTGCGCGAAAAAGTGGCCAACGGAGAACTCGGTCGCAAAACGGGGCGCGGTTTCTTTACCTACGCATAATCTTCCGCGTGCGTCGGCTACTCCTCATATGCTCGATAGGCCTATTGCTGCAGGCCTGTGCCACGGTGCAACCCGCTCCTCGCTACACGCATGCCAAGGGGACAGCGGTCGAGCGCGAACTCAAAGCGCGACAGCGCGGCGGCCCGCAGCGACTGCGCGCCGTCGTCGACAGCTATCTCGGCGTTCCCTATAAATGGGGTGGAACCACGCGCGCCGGCATGGATTGTTCGGCATTCACCCGTGCGGCCTTCCGCGAAACCTACGGCATTGAACTGCCGCGCACGTCTAAGCAGATGTATCAGTTGGGACGTTTCTTACCGCAGCGCCAAGCGCTGCGGCCGGGCGATCTCGTCTTTTTTAAAGACACCTTTGCCGGAGCAGGGATCTCACACGTCGGCGTCTACTTAGGCGACGGACAGTTTGCCCACGCCAGTTCCAGCCAGGGCGTTACTATTACGCCGCTCAGCAATCCCTATTTCAACAAGCGCTATGCCGGTGGCCGCCGTATTGAACGCTGAACGCATGCGCTCAATGGGGCCCTGGGCGCTGGCCTTGGGTATAGAACTCGCACTAGTCTACATCGTATGTCTGGGCGACCTGCGCGCGCATATATATGACTTCTGGCTAGGCGTGACCGCCGTCTGCGCATTATATGGATTAGCAATCTGGTGGTTTCTAAGAAAACGAGGCGGATCAACGCGCACCGTGCTGCTATGCGCCATCCTCTTCCGCCTGACGATGTGGCACAGTCCAGCCAGCCTTTCAGACGATATATATCGCTATGTGTGGGACGGACGCGTGCAGTTGGCAGGTATCAACCCCTACCGCTACGCACCGGACGATGAGGCGCTGAGCGCGCTGCGCGACGAATCCTTCGAACAGATTAATCATCGCCACATACCAACGATCTACCCGCCGCTGGCACAGGCCTTCTTCACCCTAGCAGCGAGTCTGCACCAAGATCCGGCCACCGTAAAACTCGGCCTCATTTTTATCGATATCGGCCTGTGCTTTCTGCTCGCGCGCTTTTTGGCTCTGCGCCAGATGGATCCGCGCCGCGTCGTCCTCTACGCTTGGCACCCGCTGCCCCTCATTGAGATAGCCGGCAGCGGCCATATTGACGCTCTGGGCATTGCATGTATGCTGGCCGCTCTATACGCACTCGCGCTTGATCGACCCGCACTCGCCTCTGCGCTTCTGGCCGCAGCCACGCTAGCCAAGCTGATACCGATCATTCTCTTACCCCTGTTTTGGCTGTATGTGGGTCAAGCATCAAAACAGGACCTGCGCAGTGTATTCAATCCACGCAGCAGAGCGGCCCTATGGGCCTTTCCAACCTGCGTGCTGATCGGCTTCCTGCCTTATATCAACATCGGCACAGAGCTGCTATCTGGTCTCCTGACCTACGTACGCCATTGGCACTTCAACGATATGGCCTATACGGTTTTGTACCAGAGCCTTTTTTACATCGATCCAGCCATCGCGCAACACACCCGCTGGCTGTGCTCTCTGCTCTTTCTCATCGCTCTTGTATATGCCCTGCGATACGTCGACGATCCACTGCGCACGGCCTATTGGTCGTTTGGAGCCTATATCCTGCTGTCCCCAACTGTACACCCGTGGTATATGCTATGGATCCTTCCGTTTATGCCGTTCTTTCCCAGCGCGGCATGGATTGCTCTTTCTACCCTGGTATTCCTTGCATACGAGATACTCATTGACTATAGTCTGAGCGGAGCGTGGATTGAAAAACCGTGGGTTCGCTGGGCGCAATACGCGCCCTTTTTTGTCTTGCTTACTTGGACAGCTCTAACCCGCTATATCCGAGCATCTCGGCCTCAAAACGGACGTCCCGATGGCCTACAAATTTGACCCGATGGGGAATCTCCTGTCCATATCGTGCGTCTAATAGGACAGAGACCACCGAGTACCCTATGCACTCGGTATAGACTGGGCCTGTGTGGAACGGTTGAGTAGCGTATTTATAGCGGTCCACTTCTGGCTTATATTCATCTTGCAATAACGCATATTCGAGGACATTCGATTGAAACCACTCGGCCTCACAGCGCTGTTGGCCATCGCACTCCTAAGTACCGGCTGCTTGGAACTGGTCCGCCGTCCGGGTCCAAAAAGCGGGCCAACGGCCGCTCGTAAAGGCACTGTGTCGACCGACGCAGCTGAGGCCAGCTCCAACCCCGCACAACCCGTTGCGAAGTCCGCGCCGACCGTCGAGCGTAGCAGCCGCCAGCACCGCTCCATACGACAGGTCAACGAGTACGCGCTGTGGTGCATAGAAAACGATATGTGGAATGAGGCCCGCACGCACATGGAACGCGCACTGGCAGAAGACAGTCTCTCCGCCAGCCTACACAACAATCTGGCCATTGTATACGAACATCTCGGTAAGACGGATCTAGCCGGCGACTTCTACCAGCGCGCCGCTTCGATTAACCCAGCTGAACAGGCCTACCGGGCCAATTTGCAGGGCCTGCAGGATCGCCAACAGGCCCTGGCGGATACATCGAGCGAATTCGACCTCTTTCGCATGCCCGACCGCGACGGCCGTCGGCGCGCTTCTGGCCTCGATGAAAGCAGCGTCCCCCCCGTGTTCATAGGAGAGTAAGCCGTGCGGCACAACTCGACATACAAGCGCATTGGCTGGACATGGCTGCTCGTCGCCGCAGTCGTTGGATTGGCAGGCACGCAGGCGGCGTTAGCGCAAGACATCGTGACCATGCAGCTGCAGCAGGGATTCGGAAAGAACAAAGTGCGCTACAAGGACTTCCACTGGGAAATTCTCGACAGCGAACACCTCGAGCTACACTTTGAAGCCGAGTTCCACGACCTGGCCGTCCGCGCCGTAGGCTACCTAGAGGAAGCCTACGACCACATCAGCCAGATCATGCACCACGAACTGTCGCACAAGCCGCCCATTGTCATCTATCAGTCGCAGTACGAGTTCCAGCAGACCAACATCATACACGAGTTTCTACCGCCCGGCGTCGCCGGTTTTGCCGAACCGCTGCGCTACCGCATGGTCATTCCCTTTGACGGCGACCTCGATGAATTCCGCAACGTGCTCGTCCACGAACTGACCCATATTTTCCAGTACGATATCATTTATAAGGGCCCCATAAAGCGCATCACCAACCCGCTATCTGCTCCTCCGACCTGGATCATGGAAGGTTTAGCCGAATACACCACGCCCGGACGCAACACGGTCGACGAGATGGTACTGCGCGACGCCGTGCTAACCGACGGGCTAATCCCCATCGAAGCGATGGATGCGGCGTGGGGAACCGGCAACGTCTTTCTCGCCTACAAGCAAAGTCACTCAATAATGGAGTACATCGCAGCCAATTACGGACCGGAAAAAGTCAGCCGTATACTACGCCTGTGGGACAGTCAAAAAGACACTGACAAACTGCTCGAGCGCCTAATAGATATGGATATGAAAACGCTCGATGAACGTTGGTCCGCGCACATGCGCAAGCACTACTGGCCTCTACTGCAGACGCGCGACTACATGTCTGAAATCGCCGAAAAAATAGGCAATAACGAAGACGACGAGTACCGCGTATTCTCCAGCCCGCGCTGGTCGCTCAGCGGTGATATGCTCGCCGTGTTATCCTCCGACGGAATCGAGCAGCACGTCGACATTATCCGCCTCGAGGATGCGTCCATCGTCGAACGCATCACGCGCAGTATGCGCTCTTCGCGCTTTGACCACCTCACGGGAGGAGGCGGAACCATCGCCTGGGCACCCGACGGCCATACCATTGCCTTTGTCGCGAAGGACGGGCCGCGCGACCGCATTCTGCTATGGGATCTCTATGATAAAGAGGTCGTCAAGACGCTGCGCGTGGATAACGTAGAAACCATCGAATCCATCGATTGGGCACCCGACAGTCGACGCCTCGCCCTGATCGGCACGGGCTACGGACAGAGCGACCTCTATGTCCTAGACGTTTACGATGAGACCCTGGTGCAGTTAACGGGATCGCCGCAGCGCGAGGACCATCCCAGCTTTTCTCCGGACGGCAGTAAGATCGCCTATAGCAGCAAGTACAACAATCAGTTCGACATCAAGATCTACGATATGGAAACGGGCGAGGCGAAAACGGCGATCGCCAGTCCGACCGACGACCTATGGCCACAGTGGCTGCCCGAGGGCAACAAGCTGCTCTTTGTATCGACGCGCGACAAAATCAACGATCTCTTTGTGTACCACCTCGACGAGAATCGCGAGTACCGGCTGACCCGCACGCTCAGCGGCATCATCAATCCCGCGCTTTCGCCCGACGGACGCCAGATCGTCTTCAGCACCTACTTCAAGGGAAGCAGCGAACTCTATCTGATGGATATGCCGGACATGCCGTCCATCAAGCGACTCGATGCCCAACTGCTGGCTCGCGCCGGCGACCCAGAGCGTGCGATTGACTCGGCGCCCCCTGCCGATCAACCCGCTCCCGAACCGGCGCCTATCGTATCGGTAGCCAGTTCAGACACCGTCGCGATGGCGCAAAAAGCCATGCCGCTGATGGACCAGGGAGGACGACCCGACTTAAGCGCACTCGCCCAGCGATCCGATAGATCCACTTCAAGCCCCGTGCTGTTGGCCGAGACTTCCGGCCCCGATAGCCTACCCGATGCGCGACCCGTTGCTCTGGCCGTGCCACCTGACCAAAAGTCGGCCGAATCTACAACAGAAGGAGACAGTCGCGATACATCGGTAGAGCGCAAGCTCTACACGCCCAAGTTAGAGTTTGACGGCATCTCGGTGCAGATGGGCTACTTCGACGGATTTCTTTCCTCTGTCGCCCAGCTAAGTATGAGTGATCTGCTCGGCAACCACGGCCTATCCCTAGCGACCGACTACGTCGCGTCGCAAGAAATCAGCAACGACTTTAACTTCGCCATTAACTACGACTACTACGGCAAACGACCAACCTATCACGTATCGATCTTCAACTGGAATCAATACTTCAACAACAACCGCACCTTTATCTATCGCGGCACGCTGGTATCGGGCATAAGTCGCGTACAGCAGCGCGGCATGCTGGCCAATGCCTCGTATCCGCTAGATCTGTACCGCCGCCTCGACTTTAGCTATACCTACGTAGGCGAACGCGAAGAACTTGTTTGGCCGATTGAGGAATTGGGTATAGATACCAGCACGCACCTCATCAAATCGGCCTACGTGCACGATTCAATCAACTACGGCCTACTCGGCCCGACGGCCGGCAAGCGGTACTTCCTATCCGTTGGACGCACACTCGATTTTGGCGGTTCAACACGTTCGTTTTCCCATCTTGAATTAGACTACCGCACCTACCTGCGCTTAGGGCGCTGGTCCGTGCTAGGTCTGCGCGCCTACGGAGTGGGTTCCCTAGGTAGCGACGCGCTGTCCTACAACCTGGGTGGACCCACTTGGTTTTTGCCCTTTTATACTGGATTCAACCTAAATACAGGGCCGCTGCGCGGCTACGAATTTTCCGAGTTTTCCGGAAGTCGCGTCATGCTGGCTAACGCCGAACTCCGCGTGCCGTTTGTCCGCGGCATCCTCTTTGGTTGGCCGACAACGTTTCTGGTGCCCGCCATTGACGGCAGCCTCTTCTTCGACATTGGCACGACGTGGAACAGAGGAGATAAGCTAGATCCTTGGCCACTGTTCAACCCCGACACCGATCCGAACCAACTGCAGATGGAAGCCGAGCAGCGCATGGCCGATGGCCTGTCGATGCGCAGCCCGCTGCGCGCGAGCGTCGGCTTCGGCCTGCTGGTCTACTTTATGTTGCCGATCAACCTCGAGTTTGCCAAGCAGACCGATTTACAGGGCCATTATTCCGACTACCACTTTCACTTCAGCTTTGGTAAGAGCTTTTGAAAGCGACTCTTGCTATCGGCTTTTGCCTCCTGCTGTCGGCCTGCGCTCCGCGCAGCCAGTTTGAGCGCGTCGAGTTTCGCGCTCCCTCGCAGCCCGACGTCGCCCTACAACCCTTTCTCGAAGGGGTCGACCGAATGGGCGTCCTATGCGTGACGAATATCGAACCGTTTCGCGAACTCGACGTAGAGAAGGTCATGGCCCTGCTGTCCAACGCTACAATGCGCGGACTAAGTCGACTCCCCGAAACAACGGTCGTCTCTCAGGACGAGATCACGTGGAAACTCAAGGACATCCGCTTTGACTCGACCAGCGTGCATACCGATTCGGTGCGCACGGCCCTGCGCGATACGCTGGCATTAGACGCGGTCATCTTTGTTGAACTGCGCCATGTGCAAGCCCGCATGATGCCCATGACGCCAACCCCCTACGGCATGAGCCCCAACCCCAGTATGGATATCAGCGTCGACCTACAGGTCAGCTTAATCAATCTCCATACAGACCAGGTATGGCAACAGGGAGGTCAAGAGCGCAACTTAGAGCCGGTGCGCCTCCAGCTAGTAGGTGCCAATAACCAGAGCGAGCGCCAGCTGTTGATGGCGTTGGGCAAACCCATGCAGCGCTTTCTATCGCGCGTCGCCCCGCCTCCTAGGCGGCAGGTGCGCCGCTTTGAGACCAGCGGCAACTAGCCAAACAAACGCAAAAAGGGCGGCGATCCAAATGGATCGCCGCCCTTTCAATTGTCTTTTAGCTAATTGCTCAACGCCGACGCTTTGTCGGGGTCGCGCTCTCTTTACTACTCGTCGTTTTTGATGCCGGAGCGGCTGTACGCACGGCACTTGGCTGCGGCGACGGCGCGGGCGCGGACGGCGTCGCAATAGACGTCGTGCTGCGCGGGGTCGGATCGGGCCGACGCATTTGCGGCGCAACGCGCTGCGTCCACACCTCTTCTCTTTTTCTTTCCTGTTCGCGCGCAATCGCCGGATCAACGGACGCCGACGATCCACTGTCGACCTCGGCTAATGACGAGCGCAAGTCGTCCAAATCACGCGTGCTTACCAGTTCATAACCAGGTGGCACGTAATATCCCCGGCTGTCCGTATAGTAGGGATCGTATCCATAGCTATAGGGACCGTAACCGTAATAACCGTAGGAAGAATACCCGCCATAGGGCGTTGGATACCCGCCATAACCACCGTAGCCACTGTAGCCACCTCGTAACGGATAGCCCGTTCCGTACGCGCCGTAGCTACCGGGCACTCCCGGATAGCGGTAGAAATCGTCTGCCCGGTCGCTCTCGTCTCGCTCAGCACGGCGCTCGTATTCGCTGTCTTTTTCCGCTTGCTCGTGTAGAGTTTGCACGGCAAATGGATCGCTCAGCACCGTATAACATCCGCTCAGCGCAACGCTGAGACAGCAGGCTGAAAAGAGCATGATTTGTTTTTTATATGCCATAAGATTCACCACCAAGTATGGAGAAGCAACTCATACGAGCCACCGTTACCTTTAATATACTTAGCAACGGCAGCAAGACCAAATTGCGGGCAAACAGCGCTTAGCCAACGGTTAGAAACGATAGGCGACACCGACAAAGAGACGCGTTAGTTTATTTGCTTCGCGCAGTGCATTGGTTCGCCCTTCAAAGATGGTTTCTTCGATTTGCGTCGAACGACCGTGCACCCACGCAAAATCAACCTGAACGACTTCGTCAAGCAGCAGTCCGGCTCCCAGCGTTACGAACTGTCGATCCTCGACGATACGAATCGGCGGATCGGCGCTAAACGTATCCGGGTCGCGTGGACCGACAAAAGGCAGTGGATCTGTATACCAACCGGCGCGCAGATCTAATGCTATGGCTGGAACCTGCCACTCAACGCCCAGATGATAACGAATTACATCGCGATACTGGCGTTCAAACGATGTGTCGGCGCGCAGCTGTCGATCGGCTCCCCCTTCGTATTCGCTCTGTGACCACTCGGCAAAATGAAGACCACCGGCGACTAACAGCCCCGGCAGCGGCGCGTACGAACCGCCGAAAGAAAATGCTAGCGGCAGAGCAATCTGGTAGCGACCGCTGATCTCCTCGCCGTCTGAACGAATTGTGGTGCCATCGTCGTAGTCAATGCGATTATAGCCGTCTGGACTGCCGCGAAATATATAGCGGACCTCTTGACCGACTCCTGTCGACATCGCGGCTCCCAAGCGCAGACGGGGTTGTTCGCGCGGCAGACGGACCAACGCACCCAGCTTGGTATACCACGAGCTTTTATAGTCATCGGAAAATGTATCTGTGGCAAAGAACCGTCGCTCTAAATACAAATTCTGACTATCGTCCCAGGAAAACGCGTTACTGGACTCGTCTTCGCCACCCGAGAGACCGAGCGCCAAACCGAGAGAAAGCGAAGGGGATACGTCGACGGCCACCGCCATTGACGACAGCGCCAGTTCGCCTTCGTGTTGAAAGCGATGGTCCACATAGAGGCTATCAACAGCGTCCATACCGGTCTGACGTAGGCTCCAGTCAAAGTCCTTTACGCGCTGAAATCCAACGGCAAAAACAAGACTGCCGCGGTAGACCGGAAAGGGATAGACAAAACCCAGCGAACCGAAGCGCGTGTTGCTCAATTCGCTCTGGGCCGCCGTGCCATTGAACGTGGATTGGCCCGTTCGGCTGTTGCGCAGGAAACCAACGTGCACCTCGCGCTCCGTCATCTGAGCCAGACCAGCCGGATTCCAGTAGGTCGCCGTAAAATCATCGGCTACGCCGACAAACGCTCCGCCCATGCCCATAGCGCGTACGCCCACACCGGCGAAATTATCTATCGCTCGCTCTTCCTGTGCCCAAGCCGTCACGCTCAGCAGCAACAAGCATATCAGCCCGTGTATTCGCATTAAAATTCCTCGGTATATACAACGGCGAGCTCGCGGCTCGGTTCGGGATTGGCGAGACCGCGCTGCAGCACGTTTTTGAAAAACAGCGAAATCTTGAGCTGCGGCGCCACGGCCCAGCGCGCTCCAACGTTTAGGTAGCCCACCTCATCGCTGCCGTCATTGCGCCCCAGTTCGTATTCGCCGAGCAGGGACAGGTCTTCGTTAATGCTCTTGTCGGCACCAATCCATCCACTAACCTCTTCGCCGTCGGTCGTTTCACGGCTCATATTGGCCCCGGCATGAACGCCAAATTGGCCCAAAGCAGAGGTGAAATTCTTGCTGAGCGCCAGGTAAAACCCCTTCGATTTATTCGTATAACGCTCCCGGTCGTAGGCGCCGTATCCCTGCGTCTCATAGCCCAACACTAGCGCCGGCCACGTCACGCTCTCTTCGATCACTCGATAGCGCGCGGCGACCTCGACGCGCGGGTTCCAGTCGACGGCTCCCTGGCCAATGACTTGTCGCCCGCCAAAAGAGAGGCCAATAGTCAGTCGTTTAAGTGCACCGGCCTGGACCTGTCCCAGCAGCCCGCCCTCGGCAAACAGGCGCATGCCTACCGCATAATAGCCCTTGCCGACCAGGCCAGCCGTGGGACTATCGACAAGCCGCGCCAGTTCGGCGCTGTCGGCAGCGGCGGCACGTCCTCCGGGCCACGCGCTCAATACGACGCATAGCGCCGACGCAACAAAGCCCCTTGATCCACGCAATACACCCTCCCTGTAGTTTATCATCGATCGCGTCCTACTCGCCCACGCGCTCGACGAGAATCCGGCGTTCGTCGTCTCCACAGTACGTCAACTCGACTTCTATTCGCTTGCGCGGCAAGAGCGAGCCGGCCCGCTCGGCCCACTCAACTAAACAGATGCCGTCGCCATAAAAATATTCTTCCGCCCCCAGCGCCTCTAGCTCCTCTTCCCCGTTCAATCGATAGAGATCAAAATGGTAAATGGGTAACGCGGCGCCGGCGCGCTGTCCGGCGTATTCATTAATTAGGATAAACGTCGGACTCGTCACGTAGTCGCGCACTTCTAAGGCCTGGCAAATGCCCTGTATCATACACGTCTTGCCGCTGCCCAAGTCGCCGCGGAACGCGACGAGCGAACCAGGGCCCAGTGAGCGCCCTAACGACTGCCCGAGCTGCTGCGTCTCGCTCGGCGCATGAGTAGAAAAAGTACCTAAGGGTGCTTCCATCTATCGAGGCTCCATAATGGCAACCGGCAACACCATCTCCTCGAGGGAAATGCCGCCGTGCTGAAACGAATCCTTGTACTGGCGCTGATACTCGTTAAAGTTGGTTGGATACACGAGATAAAAGTCTTCTTTGGCAATAATAAAATTAGAACCAATGCCCGCGTTAGGCAGCCCGTAGCGCTCTGGCTTGTCGATCAATATGGCGTCACGGCCTTCACAGCGCAGGTTGCGACCGTACTTGTAGCGCAGGTTGTTCGAGGTATCGCGGTCTCCGTGCACTACTGTTGCGCGATTGCTGCGCACGGCACCGTGATCGGTAGTCAGCACGACGACAGCATCGCTGCGCGCGACGCCCTTGAGCGTCTCGAACAGGGAGGAATGACTAAACCAAGAGCGCACCAAATCGCGAAACGCCTGTTCGTCTGGAGCCATCTCCTTCAGCAGCTCAGACTGTGCGCGTCCGTGCACTAGCATATCGAGAAAGTTATAGACGATCGACACCA
>JAYOKQ010000002.1:0-57832 GCA_038119905.1 Gemmatimonadota bacterium
GTCACAACTTTAACGGACGCGACGGTTTGTGGAAGGGCACGTATCACTATGCGACAGCGTCGTCATTCTTTCCCGCAGATCTACAGGGTCAGAAAGACATTGGGGCCGCGTTTATTCTCAAATCGCCCCTCGTCGATTCGTCGGAGTTGGCCAACGGAAACCTCTCCGTGCGCGTAGTTCCGAACCCTTATAAGAAGGGCGCACTACACGACACGGGCACCGAGCACAAGATGCTCTTTATCAACCTGCCTACGGGGACAAAGGTTACCATCTTTGACGTGGCGGGTCAGGTAATTGACGTCTTGCGCTTCAATGGCACTAATGCGTATGACGGTACGCTATTCTGGGATATGTTTTCCAAGGATGGTATAGAGGTTTCAAGTGGTCTATACATTTACGTGGCCGAGTATCCCGGTGGTTCGCAGACCGGGCACTTCGCCATCCTACGCTGAATCGATCTGGTAAAGGAGGCTTAACACATGAAAGCTTTAAAGATCATAACAGTGCTGGGTATGGCCGTGCTCGTGGCGGCTGTCCAGCCTGCAGAAGCCGGAGTTGGTAAGTCCGGACTGACGGGCGCGGCCTTTCTCAAGGTCGGCGTGGGGGCACGTGCCGTGTCTTTGGGGTCGGCCTATACTACGGTGACGGGCGACGTAAACCAGATGTTCTGGAATCCGGCCGGTACTGCGATGGACGGCGGCAAGGCGCAGGTCTTGCTCTCGCACAATGCATGGATTGCCGACCTGTCACACGATGCCATCGGCTATGCCCGCGACATGGGTGATATGGGCACGCTGGGTATTGGTATTGTCACGCTCGGTCTGAGCGATATCGCGGCCGATCGCGATGCCGTTCCGCAGTTCGTGCTCGATGCCGGCACCTTCGATCCCAACGACACCGGGACGTCGGGTAGCTATTCGTATCGCGACCTGGCTATCGGCGTCACCTGGAGCCGCCACATCACCGATCGCCTCGATATGGGGTTGACGGGTAAGGTTATCCGTCAGGCTATTGACGGCGTTAGCGCTACGGCCTATGCCGCTGACTTTGGCGCGATCTATCGCGTTAGAAACGGTATGCGTCTCGGTGCGCGGATCAACAACTTGGGCAGCGACCTAACGTTTTATGACATCGGTGCGCCGCTGCCGTTGATTTTTAGCATCGGCGCGGCGGCCGACCTGCTGCAGAATCGCGATGACGGCATGCAGGTTACGCTGCTAGCCGACGCGACCAAGCCGCAGGACGGCGAGCAGTTGCTCTACACGGCAGTCGAAGTGCAGCTCTTCGACATGCTGCAGCTGCGCTCTGGGTACAAGTTCAACTACCAGGGTTCAGAGGATGATAAGGTCGACGAAGTCGACGGCACGGCGTTTGGCGCGCCGCGCACCGAAGAAGGGCTGACCGCAGGTCTGGGTCTCGATCTTGGCATGGGTGACTACAATGCTACGGTCGATTACGCCTTCACTTCGTTTGGCATTCTCGACAGCGTGCACCAATTCTCGCTCAAGTTTCAGTTCTAAGAGCGCGTGCACGATGTCTATCTGACTGGGAGGCCCCCGGGATATACTCTCGGGGGCCTTTCCTGTTCGCTCTGTAACTCGGCGAAGAGAGAAAGGCAGTGGTCCACCCTCTTTTTTGATTCGGCTCGTCGCTGTCTCTGGCGGCAACCAATGGCCTCTTCCCGCATTGAATGTTCTGATCTACTCACTTAGCACAATGAAGATCTGGTTCTACATAACCCTGCTGAGCGTTGCCTGTAGTGCGGCGGGCGCCGACGTCGGTCTAGAAGATCGGTTGCGCACCTCTATTCAACAGCTGTCGACGCATGCCTCTCGCTTGACGGGCTATTCTGGTGCTGGTCAGGCGGCCGATTGGATCGAGGACGAGCTGCAGAGGATGGGGACAGCAGAAATTCATCGCCATGCCTTTCCGCTGCTCATGGCAATAGACGAGGGGTTTACCCTCGAGGTGGGCGGCCAATCTCTGCCGGTTTACGGCATGTGGCCTAACCTAATTCGCACCGCGACTCTGCCTGCGGAAGGCATTGAAGGCCCGCTGCTTTACGGCGGCGACGGCACTCTGTTGGACGGGAATGAAGTAGCCGGTCGAATCGTGCTGCTAGAATATGCTTCACAAGACGTCTGGGTCGAGGCGTTTCAACTCGGTGCGCTGGCGGTTGTATTTCTGGCTGAAGATGGCGCTCATCGTTCAGAGGCGGGACAGAAATTCCTCGATGTGCCGGCCGACTTGCCGCGTTTTTTTGCCACGGAAGAGGTCGCCGATGTGCTGCGCCGTCGCGCCATAGATCGGCCGCAGGCGCGTCTGAGCGGAAGCATGCCGATGCGCGAGGTTATCGGACGCAACATCGTGGCAATTATTGAGGGCATCGATCCTCAACTGCGCGACGAGGCGGTGTATGTTACCGCTTATTACGATGCGATATCGCCCGTGCCGGCACTCGCACCTGGGGCCGAGCAGGCCAGCAGCGCCGTGGCTCTACTAGAACTGGCGCGCAGCTGGAGCGAACGCCCGCCGCGCCGCTCTGTTGTGCTGATCTGGACGGCAGGGCACTTCGAGCACTTGGCTGGTATGCGCTACCTAACCCCCGTTGTTATGGCGGCAGCTGGACGGCGATCGGCTGAAGGTCTGACGGATACAGAGCAGGCGTTAGCTGAGCGTCTGGGTGCGTTTACGCTGCGCTTTGCCGCTGGTTTGGACCTGTCCTCTGAGAGCGAATTACTCGGCGCGTTTAGACCGACGGCCCCTTATCGAACATCGCTCTTAGCGCCGCCGATTACGCGCCGTCTGATCCATCGGGCCGAGGTGTACGAGGATTCACTCTTGGGCGGTCGGCGCATCTTAGCTAATGGCCTCAAGCAGGACTTTGCGCGACAGGGGCTAGGTTCGATGGCTGAAGTCGTGCCCATGGATGCATCTGTGCTGGCACTGGCCGGGTGTCCTGCGCTGGCATTTGCAACCATCAACGACAGCCGTGCTCGCTTTGACGTGGTCGATGATCGGCCCGAACGCGTGCGCTTGCCGCAGTTGGCCGAGCAGGTAGCACTGCTGGATTTTTTGTTAACTGGGTTAGTAGATGATGACGAGCTGGAATCGTGGGAATGGGGCAACGATGCCTTTGGTACGATTCGTGGTCAGGTGGTTCACTACGGACCGCGCAGCTATTTACCCGACGAACCGACCGGCCATGCGCTGGTCCGCGTGCGACTGCGTCATCCGACCCTGTCTGGAGTGCGGCCCGATTTTTGGGCGGCCGCCGATGATTCGGGCTATTACAGTATTCCCGGCGTTGAGACCCGCATTATCTACACGCAGCCGGTGCGGTTAGAAGCCTATGCCGTCGATGAGCGCGGTGCGATCGCCGCGGCGCCCGACTGGGGTATCAACGGCGAGCGCAAGCTGCCTGGACGCGCGCTGAAAGTCTTGATGGATGACCACGAAGAGGAAGTGCAGATCGTCACGGCAGCGATGAGCGGCACGACGCTGTTTGGTCTCTTTGATCCGCGCAACTTGCTGATGCCGGAGAACATCGGCGTGTTGGATGCCGCGCTCGAGGCCGAGCCTATGTCCTACGGAGCCTGCTTGCCTCTGACGGCGCCTGAGATGGAGCTGTTCGGCTATAAAAACTACGTCGGTTCGCTGACGGAATCGGTCGCGGTCCTTTTTGCTCGTCCTCTCACTGGGTTCAAGGCCACCATGTCGACCGGGCGCTACGGCTTAGGGCGCAGGCTGCTCCTACTCAACGGCAGCGACGACAAACCGCTGGGAGCGGGGTATGACGTCGAAGGAGAAGGTCGGCTGCACAATACGGTGTATCAGACGGCTCGTGATATGTACCTGCTCAACGGGTCGCGCATAGACAATCTCGAGCGGCACGGCGTGCGCAATGGGCGGCTGGCCGCTTTCCACGCGCGATCGCAGGCGCATCTACAGCGTGCCGAAGAGGCTCAAGCCGAACATGCTCACCGTGCATCGATCGATGCGGCCCGGCGCGCTTGGGCCTATGCAGCGGCGGCCTATCGCGACGTTGAAAGCACGCAGGCCGGGGTGGTGCAGGGGGCACTTTTTCTTTTGGCTATCTTGCTGCCCTTCGCCCATTTTGCCGAGCGCCTCGTATTTGGCTTTCCCGATCTGCGGCGTCAGGTGCTCGGATATTTCGCGCTGTTTTTTCTGGGTTTTCTGGCACTGAGTCAGCTGCATCCAGCCTTTGAGCTATCCATCTCGCCCTTCGTCATTCTACTTGGCTTTATCATTTTGGCGCTAGGCTTGCTCGTTACTAGCATCGGTATTTCACGCCTCAATCGCGAATTGCAAGAACTGGCGCGCGGGCGGCGCGGCGGTGCGGTGATGCAGCGCGGTGGCGCCGCTATGGCCTCGATATCGGTTGGGTTGGCGCATATGCGTCGGCGGCCGCTGCGAACGGGCATGACCTGTGCGACGCTGGTGTTGCTGACGTTTTCCGTGCTGTCGTTTACGTCGATTCGTTCGGCGCTGCGCACCAATTGGATCGACGTCGGCAGCGAGGCCCACTACGACGGTGCGCTGCTGCGCATGCTGGGTTGGAAGGCGATGGAGATGGAAGCCTATCGCATGCTGGTTGACTGGTTTGGCTACGAAAACGTAGCGCCGCGCGCCTGGAAGTCGGTCTCTTCGGCTTCGGCGACGTTCCGCATCGAGCGCGCCGATATCGAGGGCTATTCGATAGGCGCGATGGGTTTTGCCGGTCTGAGCGAGGTGGAGACGCGGTTGGTGCGTCCGCAGGAGGGCCTTGTAGCAGGTCGCTGGCTGCGAGAGGGGGAACAAGACGTGTGTCTGCTGCCGGTCGGCATCGCAGATTCCCTAGGCATTGGAGCCGTTGATGTCGGCAGCGCACGGATTCGCATCTTTGGCGAGGAGTTTCGCGTGATCGGCATCCTTGAGCACGCAGCGCTGGAGCGGGCGGATCTCAACGGTGAGGGCCTGACTCCGCTCGATCCAGAGGCCCAGCAGCCGACCGAGGCGGCCTCGACGCAGCAGGGAGGGGTGCCCCAGCACTATGCGCATATGCAGGGCGCTTCTACGCTCGTGCTGCCGTTTGCATCGCTGATGCGCTGGCAGGGCGCTCACCTCGTGTCGCTGGGTATTGGCATACCGAATGCGGATGTCCGTGCGACCTTGGAAACTCTTTCTGAAGTGCTCGACCTCAATCTTTTTGCCGGCGTGGACGGGCGCCGTTATTTGATCAACACAGTGGGGGTTGCGTCCGTTTCTGGGCTGGGGCAGCTCGTCGTGCCGCTGGGTATTGCCGCGCTGATTGTGCTCAACACGATGCTGGGTGCCGTCTACGAGCGCACGCGTGAAATCGGCACGCTCAATGCGATCGGTTTGGCACCCGTGCACGTGAGCGGGCTCTTCATTGCCGAGGCCGTTGCGCTGGCCGTTATTGGGGCGGTCATGGGCTATTTGCTTGGTCAAACGGCGGCCCAGGTGATGGGCAGTCTGGGCTGGTTACAGGGTTTAGAACTGAATTATTCTTCGCTGTCAGCGGTGGTCACTGTTGGCCTAGTTATTTCGCTCGTTGTGGCTTCGGCGCTCTATCCTGCGCATATGGCGGGAAAGATCTGCACGCCGGGTATCGAACGACGCTGGCGGCCGCCCGTGCCGGATGGACACGACCTGCGCATGCGATTGCCCTTTACGCTCGCGCGGATGGAGGCCGAGGGCATGGCCGCGTTCCAGGCGGAGTTTTGGGCCTCTCATCGCGAGCAGTCGATCGGCGCCGGCTTTTTTGTCGATGCGCTCCGCGTGGGACGTCAAGACGATGGTTTGTGGCTAGAGGCGCGCGTTTGGCTCGCGCCGTTCGATCAGGGAGTGGTCCAAGAAACGGCGCTCACAATTCGCCCCGGGGACAATCCGCTCTATTGCGATATCGACGTGCACCTGCACCTGGTTGCCGGCGATTGGGACACCTGGCAGCGCGTTGCGCGCACGTTCCTCGACGATCTGCGCAAGCAATTCCTCGTTTGGCGCACGCTGTCGGATGAGGATCGACGCCTATACGCCGGCGAATTGGCGCGCTGGGAAAACGAGCGCAGCGAGGTAGAGGTATGATAACGACGGCGAGATCGTTGCTGCTGATCGTGGTAATAACGGCGCTGAGCGGTTGGCTGGCCCAACGCATTGAGTTGGTCTACAACGGTCCCTATATCGCTGGGGCGGGTAGTCCTCCCGGAGGGCAGGTATTTCTTGCCGTGCCCCTCGGCGCGCTGGCGGCATTGACTCTGGTGCGCCGTTGGCTCAGTCAAGGCGAGCGCGCGGTCGTTTACGCCGGACTCGCGGTAGGTGTTTCGGCCACGGCATCCGGCCTGATGCATCGTTTTTTACCGGGATTGGTAACGGGATTTTACGGTGGATTCGCCAGTCCAACTGGTCCGTATTACAAGTTTTTGCAGGTCGTTCCAAGCTGGGCGGTTCCGGGTGGCACCAACGCCGAGCCAGCCGTTGGTGCATTCGAGGGGGGGACGGCGGTTCCCTGGGAGGCGTGGGCTGTGCCGCTGGTCGCTTGGTCCCTCTTTTTTGCCGCTCTCTTTCTTACGTCCTTCTGCTTAGTCGCTATTTTTCGCGAGCGCTGGGTCGAAACGGAGCGACTGGGGTTTCCGCTGCTGGAAATGCCGTTGGCCCTATTGCGTGGCGACCTTTTTTCCGATCGGTTGTTCTACTGGGGGGCTTTCGTTCCCATCCTTCTGATCGGCGTAAATGGCTTGAGTCACTACTTTCCGGCCGTGCCACAGATCTCGCTCAGTCTTAACTTCGCGGACTTTCTTCTGGACGAACCCTGGAAGGCGATGGCGCCCTTTGAGACGCCTTTCCGCTTTGAATTTTCGCCTTTGCTCGTGGGCGTCGCTTTTTTAGCACCGGTCGAGGTCTCGTTTAGCACGTGGTTTTTCTTCCTAATTTCTCGCCTACAGCTACTGATTACAGGGCTGATCGGTCGGCTGGAATACCGCGGAGAATTTATACCTGGACACGGTTCGCCCTGGCTCGACTGGCCCGGTCACTTTCCTTTCTTCATGCCGCAGGCGCGCGGCGGTTTGCTCTTTCTCGTGCTATTTAGTCTCTGGACAGCGCGTCGTTCCCTAGCGTCGATGTTCTCGCCGCGCCAGTGGCAGGTCTGGGGATTTGCCGTTGGGTTTGTGCTGCTGTGGGCGTGGATCGTTCTGCTCGGAGTGCCCGCAGCCATGGCCGCGTTAACGCTGGTATTTTTCTTTCTGCTGGGGCTTGGCTTTGCTCGTCTGCGCGTCGACGGCGGTCTGCCGATCAACGGCGTGCCGCAGATTATGGGCTACGTATTTTTCGTCGCTCTGGGGACGGGCCCCGGCCTTTTTGCCGATCAAACGTATGTGGCATTCGCGCTGTTGGCGGCTTTGGGATTTACCTGTATTGGCATCTGGCCTGCTCTGCAGTTTGAAGGGCTTAAACTGGCTGAAGTCACGGGCGTTTCTTCGCGTCAGATGGTGCTTGGTATGTGCGTAGGACTGGCCGCTGGCTTAGCGGCTGGCTATATCTTCTCGTTGGATGTGATATATGAGCACGGCCTCTTTGCTCTACAGGAGCAGGGTGGGGCGCGTTCTGAAGCGCGCATTGGACGCTACTATAATTACCTATTCAAGGATGCCGGTGCTACGGCGGGGCCGACCGATTGGATCCGCTTGGGCTTTCATGGCATTGGCGCTGCCGTAACGGCCTTTTTAGCGGTCATGCGCCAGCACTTTTTGCGCTGGCCCTTCCATCCAATGGGCTATGTATTTGGCACGGGATTTGGCTGGCTCGTATGGGGCTCGGCACTAGTGGGCTGGCTGTGTAAGTGGCTGTCGGTTCGCTACGGCGGCGCGCAGACCTACCGGCGTCTGCTGCCCTTTTTTCTGGGGCTGATCTTCGGCGAGGTGTTGATGCGATTGGTGTGGGGAGGCGTGGCGCTATGGGTGGGGCAGATGGGCGGCGGTTTTCGCTTTTAATTTGCAGGAGGAGCAGTGGCAAAACACGATCCAAACGCCGACTTAGAGGCCTATAGAGGGCTGATGGAACGGCCCGATCGCTTTGCGGAAGGGTTTACCTACCGCACGGTGATCGGCGCGTTCTTTGTCGGATTCATCATGATGCCCGGCGCCATTTACATGGGGTTGATCGCCGGGGTATCGCTCGGTTCAGCCGCCGAGTGGGTGACGATTATTCTCTTTTCCGAGTTGGCGCGCCGCTCGTTTTCGTCCCTTACGCGGCAGGAAATCTACCTCATATACTATATTGCCGGTGGGCTGGCCGGTGTTATTGGCGGGACGATGCTGGCCGGAGGTCCCTTTGGCCAACTGATGTGGAATCAATATTTAGTGCAGTCGCAGGCGGCTCAGGGATTTGGTATCGCCGACAAGATACCCGATTGGGTGTCGCCGATGGCTGGTTCGGAAGCCATTCTCTCTCGCTCCTTTTTACACCGGGCATGGATCCCGCCTATTGCCGTGCTCGTCGCTGCGCAGGTGCTGTCGCGCATAGAGTGGTTTACTCTCGGATACATCCTATTTCGCACGACATCCGACGTGGAGCGTCTGCCCTTTCCGCTCGCGCCCGTCGCCGCCCAGGGCGCTATGGCGCTGGCCGAAAACGACGACGAGCGCGAAGGCTGGCGCTGGCGCGTTTTTTCCGTGGGCTTGGGCATCGGTCTGCTCTTTGGTGCGGTCTATATTGGGTTGCCCGCCTTAACTGGGCTCATTGCGAGCGATCCCATCGCGCTATTGCCCATTCCGTGGATTGATCTAACGCGTACGACGGAATCGTTTCTGCCGGCTGCTCCGCTCGGTATTGGCACGGACCTTGGACTCGTTCTGCTGGGAACCGTCCTGCCTTTCTGGGTGGTTGTCGGTTCGTTCGCTGCGGCTATGGTGCACGCCTTGGGCAGCCCACTGCTCTATCACGCGGGCTTTCTGACGCACTGGCGTCCGGGTATGGACACTATTTTGACGAACTTTGCCAACGATGTCGACGTGTGGATGAGCGTCTATATAGGCGCGGGTTTTGCCGTTGGTATTATTGGTGCAGCGCACGCCGTGCGCTCATTTCGCGCGGCGCGACGCGAAAAGAAGATGAGTAGCTTTAGCGATGTGCCCAAAGGCCGAGGCGACTTCCCGCTGTGGCTGGCGTTTGTCGGCTACGGGCTGTCTACGTTGGCGATGGTGGCGCTGTGCACGCTACTGCTTCGAGACGACGAGTTTCCACTGGCGTTCCTGCTCATTTTCGGCTTTGTCGTAACGCCGGCTCTATCCTACGTAAACGCGCGTATGTCGGGTTTGACGGGTCAGACCGTTTCGTTTCCGATGATTCGCGAGGGGGCGTTCATACTGAGCGGTTATAACGGTGTCGATATTTGGTTTGCGCCGATTCCCTACGCCGACCACGGCCGTCGTGCCCAACTCTTTCGCGAGGTGGAACTAACCGGAACCCGCTTCACGTCCATCCTTAAGGCGGAACTGCTCATCTTGCCGCTGAGTTTGATTTGCGGATTCGTTTTTTGGCAGTTGATCTGGAGTATGGGGCCAATTCCCTCGCCGGCTTTTCAGTATGCACAGACGTACTGGCATTTGATCGCGCTGCGGCAGTGCCTGTGGTACTCTGCTACGTTGGGGGGAGAAACGCTTTTCGATACGGCGATCAAGGGATGGTGGATCGCCGGTGGCTTTGTGTTTGCCGGTGGGGCATTTGGCGTGTTGTCGCTGCTGCGCCTCCCCGTATCGCTGATCTATGGGTTCGTGCGCGGCCTGTCGGGCCTGCCCCACCTGCTCATACCGGAAATGATTGGCGCGCTGCTGGCTCGCTACTCGCTAGAGAAGCGCTTTGGCGTTGATCGTTGGCGCCAGTACGCGCCCGTCCTACTGGCGGGTTATGCCTGCGGGATGGGACTAATAGGCATGTCCGCCGTGGCTATTGCACTGATTTCTAAATCCGTTACTCAGATGCAGTACTGATCTATTGGTGCTCGACGAGTAGATACTGACGGGCGTATGGACGCTCGATGATCTGCTCTTGTAAACCCTGATTGGTCATGTAGTGGTTGCTGTTGGTATCCGTCGTCAGCGTAGATGCAAAGTGCAGCGTCATATAGGTGACGGCTATGCCCGCCAGCATGACGCCCAGCGTCAGCATATCGCGGACTTGCTCTTCGTGATCAAACAGAAACAGGCGAATAAAACGAGGCATTTTCAGCTCTCCATAAAAAGGTGTTTTGGGCCACCACAAGCATACGAAGAAGACCAGAATGCGCAAGGGGCATCGCGCATTTCATCGGCTAATTTTTGATCTGTAAAAAGATTCCGTGCGGCGGATGATTTTTTGCTGATTCGCTTTCGATAAATCCTTCCTTAAGTGCACAGTGCGTCTCGCGCTGCGCTGACGGCCTCAATGGCGCGATCCACCTCCTCTGGCGTGTTATACAGATGTATCGAAGCGCGCAGCGCGTCGAGATCACCCTCGTATATGCCGCGCAGGCGCAGGCGATGTTCACTCCACAAATAGTTCTGTATATCGGCGTAGGATACACCCGGCAGGCGAAACGTCAGTATGGAAGCTGTTTGCGTGCTAGTTAGGACTTCGGCGCCCAGCGCGCGCAGTCCGTTGGCGAATCGTTCGGTTAGCTCAATATTGTGCCGCCAAATATTGTGCGGCCCGACTTCGCGCCAAAACTGCAGGGCGGCGCGTAGGCCGACGATAAGCGATGCGTTGATTGTGCCGTATTCGTAGCGCTGTGCGCTGTCGACAAAGGAAAATGTGCCGGTTTCTAGGGCGAATGCCCCCACGTTGGAATAGGCGCCTACGTGCATAGCCTGCACGCGCTCTAGGGCATCGCGGCGCACAAATAAAAAGCCTGTTCCATTGGGGCCGAGCAGCCATTTGTGGCCGCTGGTTGCGTAGGCGTGACAGTCAATCGAGCTCAAATCTACCGGCGTGCAGCCAAGCGCCTGGGCTCCATCGACGAAGTAGAATACACCGCGCTCCCTAGCCAGCGCGCCGATTGCTGCTACGGGTAGGACCTGACCGCTCGCACAGCTGACGTGTGGAATACTGAGCACGCGCGTGCGATCGCTGATCAGGTTGGCGATGCGCGAGACCGTTTCGCCCTCGTCGTCTGAAGGCTGAAATACTTTGATGGAAAGATCGTCGCGCTGGGCGCGCGCCAGCCAGGTGATGGTGTTGCCGACATGTTCGTGGCTGCTGGTAATAATCTCGTCTCCTGGACGCAGATCTAGTCCGTTGCAAACGATATTACTGCCCTCGGTCGTGTTGCGAGTAAAGGCGATCTCATCTGCCGAAGCGTTCAGGAGCTGCCCGACGCCCTCTTTAACTTCTTGCCAAAGCGGAGCAGAATGGCCGCTGTCTCCGCTCTGCTCTAATACCTCCATATGATCTTTGACTGCATCCAAAACGGGGCGTGGAGAAATACCCATTGTAGACGTATTGAAGTAAATGCGGTCGCGCAGCAGGGGAAACTGGTCGCGGAGCTGATTCCAGAACGTTTCGTCGGATGGAGCGATTTCTCGTGCGGTCATAGGGATAGACTAAAACAGGCGTTTGAGCGTGGCGGCCCGGCGCAGCCACGCGCTGCCAAAGCATTCGGTGGTGACATAGGGAATGAGGTCGCCGCCGAGGCCGCGCTTGAAAAAGGCGACGGCCGGGAGATTCGCCCCAACGAAATCAAAGCGGGGTTGGACACACTGCTCAAAGTATTTCCAGTAGAGCAGCGAGGTGGCGCCGGTGCTGTTGTGCTCCGGGTCGGCTCCGGCAATCCATGCATAAGACGTCGACTCGCCCTCGACAAAGGCAACAATAGATGCGGTGACTCCTTCGGCCGAACGGACCGCGAAGAGGCGCGTTTGTCCCGAATCGAGGGCGCTGCTGACAAAGCGGCGGATTTTACTGGCATCTACTGGCGCAGCGCTGCCTTGCCGCGCATAAACAAGGTCGTACTGGCGGCAGAGTAGGTCTATATCGTCGCTCTGTACCAGCTGGTAACCCAGTTTTTCCGCTTTGCGGATGGCGGTTCGGGTGCGGCGCTCAACGCGTTCCCAGAGTGCCGTCAGATCGGTTAGGTCCATCTGATAGGTATAGCGCATATTCGTCAGCCAGTGAGCCCAGCTAAAGGGGCGCACGTCGTTAAGTGCAGGGGTATGGGCGATACGAATGTGGCCGTAGGTGCGTAAATGGTCTATTAGTAGCGACAAGAAGCGGTGCCGCTCGGCCTCGATTTTAGCCGGTCCCTTGCTCTCGATCGGAGCCAGTAGAAAGCCGGTGTGCGGGGTGAGTTCAGGTGTTTCAAAACGCTCGATTCCGCGGCGTCTGTAGGTGAGTCCGGCCAGTCCGGCGACGATCCGCTCCCCTTTGTAGACGCCGATGCATAGGGGATGGCCGCCGAGTGCATCAGCGGCACATTGCAGCCATCGTTGGGTGGAAAAAGGGCTGCCGCCCCAGCTTGTGGCGACAAAACGATCCCATGTCGAAGCGTCGTCTACGCGGCGTATTTGGTAGGCATCAGACATAGACCAAAGTATAAAGAAATACCCGTATTGACGTAAGCGGTGCGCCGAGGGTAGATGTTGAGTGGAGCGCGGTTTTGGCGGGGTGAATTGTCTATTGACATCTCATTTTAGACGCTCTATATTTCGGTCTCTGTATTGTTTTTAACTCTTTGACCCGCTTGAGCTTATTAAGATGATTCAGCGTTCCCGTCGCCTCGATTCGACCGCCCTCAAGACCCGTCTTTTGCGGCATTCGCTCGACGTGCGCGCGCTCATTCGTCCTCTCCTTATTTTCAACCTCCTTATTATCGACCTGCTCAAGTAGGCTTCGCTCCTTCTTCCGTCCGCGACAAAAGAAAGATGACGAAGCCTTTGAAAGAGTTCAGAGGCTGTTATAGAGCTATGTCTGAAATGGACACCCAACGCGTTCACACCCTATAAGAGGAGATGCACCTCCCATGCAAATGTTCTACGATAACGATGCCAATCTCGACCTGCTCTCGGATAAAACCGTAGCTGTTATTGGCTATGGTAGCCAAGGGCATGCCCACTCCCTCAACCTAAAGGAAAGCGGAGTCAACGTCGTCGTCGGTTTGCGCGCGGGCAGCAGCAGCCGCGCGGCTGCTGAAAAAGAAGGCCTGAAAGTACTGGATGTAGCGGAAGCGGCCAAAGTGGGCGATATCGTCATGATCCTCATCAACGACGAAGTGCAGCGCGCTGTATACGAAGCCGATATCAAGCCGAACTTAGAAGCGGGCAACGCACTGGCTTTTGCGCACGGTTTCAATATTCACTTTCAGCAGGTCGTGCCGCCGGACAATGTCGATGTATTCATGGTTGCACCTAAAGGACCGGGTCATTTGGTGCGCCGCGTCTATCAGCAGGGCGGCGGAGTGCCGGGTCTTCTCGCGATCTATCAAGACGCTACTGGCCGCGCTCATGAGATGGGTCTGGCCTACGCTAAGGGCATCGGCTGTGGTCGTGCTGGCGTGATCGAAACGACGTTCCGCGAGGAGACAGAAACCGATCTTTTCGGCGAACAGGTCGTGCTCTGCGGCGGTCTCACCGAGCTCATTCGCGCCGGCTTTGACACGTTGGTGGAAGCTGGCTATCAGCCGGAAATCGCCTACTTCGAATGCCTGCACGAAGTGAAGTTGATCGTTGACCTGATCTACGAGGGCGGCATAGCTAACATGCGCTCCTCGATTTCTGATACGGCTGAATTTGGTGACCTCATGAGCGGTCGCCGCGTCGTTACTGACGAGACGCGTGCCGAAATGAGGCGCATTCTCGCCGATATTCAAGAGGGCCGCTTCGCCAAAGAGTGGCTGTCTGAAAATCAGGTCGGCCGTCCTGTATACAACGCGCGCAAGCGCCGCGATTCGGAGCATCTGATTGAAGATGTCGGCGCTAAGTTGCGCGGCATGATGAGTTGGTTAGACAATAAATAACACGTTGAAAATGCAGTGAGAGTGGGCCTGCCTGCTCTCGCTGCAAACACGGCTCGCACGGAAAATAGAAAGGAGTGAGCAGATGGAGTCTCGACTTAGCGGCTTGCAAGACTGCGGCAAACCCCGACTTAGGCGGGTAGGCGGTTTCGCACGGCCGGAAGGGACCGCCTGCCTCTACGTTCTCAATCCGGTAGAAGCGAGAAGAGCAAATGAGCGATTCAGATAGAGTATACATTTTCGATACGACCCTGCGCGATGCTGAACAGACGCCGGGTGCCTCTCTGACAGTAAAAGAAAAGCTGGAGATTGCCCACCAGCTATCACGTCTCAATGTCGATATTATTGAGGCCGGTTTTCCCCTCTCTTCTAACGAAGATTTCGAAGCAGTGCGGCGCATTGCGCACGAAGTTGAAGGGCCGATGATCTGCGGGTTAGCTCGCGCTCTACCAAAGGACATAGAGCGCGCTGGGCAGGCGTTGAAGGGGGCCCCTAATCCCCGTATCCACACCTTTATCGGCACCTCGGAAATTCACATGCAGGGCCAGATGCGCAAGGGGCGCGAAGACGTGCTGAAAATGGCTGTCGCGGCGGTTGAATTGGCTAAGAGCTTCTGTGATAGCGTGGAATTTTCGCCGATGGATGCCGCGCGCACCGAACCCGATTTTTTGCACGAAGTTATCGAGGCAACTATCGCCGCTGGTGCGACGACGATCAATATTCCCGACACCGTCGGCTATGCCGTGCCCGAGCAATTTGGTGCGCTTGTTGCCGATATTCTGGCCAAGGTGCCCAACAGCGATAGCGCTATTATTAGCGTACACTGCCACGACGACTTGGGCATGGCCGTTATTAATACGCTGTCGGCGCTTAAAAACGGCGCTCGCCAGGCTGAATGCACGCTGAATGGATTGGGCGAGCGAGCCGGTAACGCCTCGCTTGAAGAAGTCGTGATGGCGCTGAGGACGCGCCGCGATTACTTCGGTTTGGATACGCAAATCGACGCACGTGAGATCATATCGACAAGCCGTCTGGTCAGCCGTTTGATGGGCATTGCCGTTCCACCCAACAAGGCCATTGTTGGTGCTAATGCCTTTGCGCACAGCTCCGGCATTCATCAAGATGGCGTGCTGAAAGCGCGCAATACCTTTGAGATTATGGAGCCCAAGGACGTCGGTCTAGAAGACACGGAAATTGTTCTGACCGCGCGTTCGGGGCGGCACGCGCTGCGTCACCGCATAGAGGAACTCGGCTACAGTCTATCGGCCGAAGAACTCGAGAGTGCATATACACGCTTTTTGGAGTTGGCCGACAAAAAGAAGGAAATTTTCGACGAGGACTTAATCGAAATAGTTGGCGGACAGCAGAGCGAAGAGGCTGCGCACTATCGCCTGGATTATCTGCATGCCGTCAGCGGCACGGGTACTGTTCCCTCGGCGACGGTGCGTCTCTCCATTGGCGATCAGGTCGTACAGGAATCGGCCTGGGGAGATGGGCCGGTGGATGCGACCTACGCGGCGATTCGCAAGGCGACGCGCTCCGACGTGCTCTTATCGGACTTTGCCATTCGCGCCGTCACATCCGGTTCGCAGGCGCTGGGCGAAGTAACGGTGCATCTATCAAACGAAGGACAGAGTGCGCGCGGACGCGGAGTGTCTACGGACGTCGTGGAAGCGAGCGCAGAGGCCTATGTATCGGCGCTAAACAAGCTGGCGGCGCTGGTTGAAAAAGATACGCATCCGACGGTATAGATTTCTGATTCGGCTGCAACGAACGATAGCTTAAAAGTGGCGATCTGCGCTCCGGGCGCGATCCATTAGGAAAGGTAGACAATGGGCAAGACCTTGTTGCACAAAACGTGGGAAGCGCACTCGGTGCGCCAGCTTCCCTCGGGACAAACTCAGCTGTTTATCGGTCTGCATCTGGTGCACGAAGTGACCAGCCCGCAGGCCTTTCAAATGCTGCGCGAGCGCGGTGTTAAGGTGCGCTTTCCCGAGCGGACGTTCGCCACCGTAGACCACATCGTGCCGACCGACGTCACGGATCGTCCCTTTATCGATTCACTCGCTGAAGAGATGATGTCGGCGATCGAGCAGAATGCCCAGGAATTTGAAATTCCCCTTTTTGATATCAACGACCGTCGGCAGGGCATTGTCCATGTGATTGGTCCCGAACTAGGTCTCACGCAGCCGGGCATGACGATTGCCTGCGGTGATAGCCATACCTCGACGCACGGTGCATTCGGCGCGATTGCTTTTGGCATCGGTACGAGCCAGGTGCGCGACGTGCTGGCCACTCAGTGTCTGGCGATGGATCCGCTCAAAGTGCGCCGCATTAACGTGTCGGGTGCGCTGACTGACGGGGTGTATGCCAAGGATGTCATCCTACATATCATCGGTCAACTCGGGGTTAAGGGCGGTGTGGGCTATGGTTACGAGTACGGGGGCAACGTCATAGATGCAATGAGTATGGAAGAGCGCATGACGGTCTGCAATATGTCAATTGAAGGCGGCGCACGCGTCGGCTATGTCAATCCCGACCAGACCACGTTTGAATACCTAAAGGGGCGTCCGCATGCACCCGCTGATGCGGACTTTGATCGGGCAACGGCTTGGTGGCAAAGTATGGCTTCAGACGTCGATGCGACCTACGACGACGTCGTCGAGATGGAGGGGCGCGATATCGGCCCGACCATTACTTGGGGCATTACGCCCGGGCAATCTGTATCGGTTGAAGGAACGATTCCCGAGTTGAGCCAGTTTGAGGGCGACGAGCGCAAAAGCGTGCAGGAGGCGCTTGACTATATGGGATTTGCCGAGGGGCAGTCGATTGCCGGTACGCCGGTTGACGTAACCTTTGTTGGTTCGTGCACCAACGGTCGTCTGTCCGATCTGCGCGAGGCGGCCAAGGTCGCCAAGGGACGAAAAGTGGCCAAAGGCGTCAAGGCGCTCGTGGTGCCCGGTTCACAGCAGGTGCGCGCGGCAGCCGAGGCTGAAGGATTGCACGAGATCTTTCAAGAGGCCGGTTTCGAATGGCGCGGAGCGGGCTGTTCGATGTGTTTGGCAATGAATCCCGACAAACTGCAGGGCAATCAGCGCTGCGCCTCGTCGAGCAATCGCAACTTTAAGGGACGTCAGGGCAGTCCGACCGGTCGGACTATGCTAATGAGTCCGGCGATGGTCGCCGCCGCGGCCGTCAGCGGCGAGGTGACAGACGTTCGCTCGCTGATGAACTAAGGGGAAAACATGGAAAACGAAAGTGTAAGAAAACAAGTTGTCGGTCGCGGGGTGCCGGTGCGTGGTACCGATATCGATACCGACCGTATCATTCCTGCCCGCTATCTGCGCACGGTGACTTTTGAAAACCTCGGTGATCACGCATTTGAAGATGATCGCGTCGGCGGGGGACATCCCTTTGACGAACCGAACTACCAGGGAGCTGAGGTGCTAGTTGCCAACGCCAACTTCGGCTGTGGTTCGTCGCGTGAACACGCGCCGCAGGCATTGATGCGCTGGGGAATCAAGGCCTTTATTGCCGAGTCTTTCGCGGAAATTTTCTTTGGTAACTGCACGACGCTTGGACTGCCTTGCGTGACGGCATCAGCCGAGGACGTACAAGCGCTTCAGGCTTCAATTGAAGCCAATCCGCAGCAGGATGTGGTCGTAGATGTAGATGCGCGCAGCGTGCGCTTTGAAGGGGGGGAGATCGCGGTTTCCATCCCCAACGGCGTGCGCGAACAGTTGGTCAGCGGCAACTGGGATTCGCTGGTACAGCTGCTGGATGCGGATAGTGAAGTGGCGGCGCTTGCGGCGAAGTTGCCCTATGCGACGTCTTTCGCTACGACATAGATTTTTTCGATAAGTTGGCGGTGGGGTGGTTTGCTTATTTTGCGTAATAGGCGACGCCCCACCGTTTCTTTAGTTGGTTTGCACCGTGTATTACCGAGGAGCCGTTTAGCATGTCCAAGCATATAGAGATATACGATTCCACGCTGCGCGATGGAGCTCAGGCTGAAGGGATATCCTACTCGCTTGAAGACAAACTGCTGATTGCTCGCCGACTTGACCAACTCGGGGTACACTATATCGAAGGTGGATGGCCCAATCCCACCAACCCTAAAGATCTCGCTTTTTTTGACCAGGTTAAGAAACTCGATTTACAGGCTAAGATCACGGCGTTTGGTAGCACGCGGCGTGCTAATAATGCACCAGAAGACGATGCGACGCTCAACACGTTACTTAAGGCCGACACGCAGAGCATCGCCCTATTTGGCAAGAGTTGGACGCTGCATGCATTAGAAGTGTTGCGCACTTCGTTGGAAGAAAATGTCCGCCTGATCGAAGACTCGGTAGCCTATATCGTTTCGCATGGACGCGAGGTGGTTTACGACGCCGAGCATTTTTTTGACGGCTATAAAGCCGACCGCGACTACGCCTTAGAGACACTCAAAGCGGCTGAGCGTGGTGGGGCGAGAATTCTCGTGCTGTGCGATACCAACGGCGGAACATTGCCGAGTGAAGTTGGGCGCATTATCGAAGATGTCAAAGCGAATATTGGCATAGACTTTGGCATCCACGCGCACAACGACTCGGGCGTGGGCGTTGCCAACAGCCTCATTGCCGTTGAACTGGGAGCCGTTCAGGTGCAGGGGACGTTTAATGGCTATGGCGAACGCTGTGGCAACGCTAACCTGTGCTCGATCATTCCGAACCTCGACCTAAAGATGGAACGCACGAGCATCGGGCGTGAAAAGGTGCAAGAGCTCATGCAGTTTTCCCTCTTCTTGAGCGAAGTGGCCAACGTCTATCACGACCATCGACAGCCCTTTGTCGGCGAGAGCGCCTTTGCCCACAAGGGGGGCGCGCATATTGATGGCGTGATGAAGGTGGCCCACAGCTTTGAACATATTCACCCCGAGTGGGTGGGCAACGAACGGCGCTTTCTGGTTTCGGATCAGTCCGGTGGCGCGACCATCGTCAGCAAACTGCGGCGCTTTCTGCCCGATATCGATAAATCCGATCCCCTGGTTGGTAAAGTCCTCGAAAAGGTGAAAGTCCTCGAAAACGAAGGATACCAATTCGAGGCGGCTGAGGGCTCTTTTGAACTGCTCGCGCGCAGAGAGCAGGGCCTCTATAGCGATCTGTTTTCACTAGTTAATTTCCGGACTATTAATAGAAAAAACGCCGGTGAATCAGAAGATGCTGAAGCGATTGTCAAGGTGTCTGTAGATGGCCAAATACTCCATACGGTGGCCAGCGGCGATGGTCCGGTCAACGCCCTCGACAGAGCGCTGCGCAAAGCCTTAGAAGATGAGTTTCCCAGCGTGCGTCAGGTGCACTTGGAAGACTATAAAGTCCGCGTCCTCTCTAGCGGGGATGGGACGGCGGCCAAGGTGCGCGTGTTAATTGAATCCTCTGACGGCATCGATAGTTGGGGGACGGTGGGTGTTTCTGAAAACGTCATTGATGCGAGCTGGGTGGCCCTCGCCGACAGCCTGCACTACAAGCTGATGAAAGATGCGCTGGCCGCTGGAGCACTCGGCGAGTCTGCGACGAGTTAAACGCTTTCGAAGGAGACAAGGAAGTGGATGTAATCGCAGATGGGAACGTATGCGCCCCGCGCGGTTTTCGCGCTTCTGGTGCCCACGGTGGTATCAAGGCTGGTTCGACCAAACTCGACGTAGCGTTGGTCGTTTCGGACCGTCCTGCCAATGCTGCTGCGGTCTATACGACAAATCAGGTGCAGGCTGCGCCGCTGCACGTTTGTCGCGAATATTTGCAGGATGGCAGCGCTCAGGCGGTAGTCCTCAATTCGGGGAATGCCAACGCTTGTACCGGCGAACAGGGGATGGATAATGCGCGCGCCATGAGCCGACAAGTTGCAGCCGGTCTCAGCGTGCAGAGCGAACAAGTCCTCGTATGCTCGACCGGCGTTATTGGCGTTCAGCTGCCTATGGAGGCCGTCGAGGCCGGTATTGCCGGCGCGCTCGAGGCGCTGTCGGACGACGGCGGCGATGATGCGGCGGTGGCGATTATGACCACCGACACCGTTCCCAAGACCTGTGCGCTCTCCCTGCAGATAGATGGTCATGCGGTGCACATCGGTGGCATGACCAAGGGTTCAGGCATGATCGCGCCCAATATGGCAACGATGCTGGGGGTAGTTACTACGGACGCGAACGTGCCGCCCGCGCTGTTAAAAGATATGCTCCTACTGGCCGTTCAACGGTCGTTTAACTGCATTACGGTCGATGGCGATATGAGTACAAACGATACGGTGATTGCGCTGGCTAACGGCGCATCCGATCTGCCCGAACTACAGGCGGGCACGCCGGCTGCCGCGGCCTTTGCCGAAGGGTTGGAAATCGTATGTCGCGATCTGGCGCGCAAAATCGCTCGCGACGGTGAAGGGGCTACTAAACTCGTGTCTATCGAAGTGAAGGGCGCGCGCAGCGAAGATGAAGCGCGCCAAGTTGGGCTGAGCGTTGCCAATTCGAGTCTCGTTAAAACGGCTATTTTTGGCCGCGATCCAAACTGGGGGCGCATTCTGTGTGCCATGGGATATGCCGGGGTGCCGATGGATCCGCAGGTGGTCGAAGTCTTTTTGTGCGACACGCAGATTTACGGCGATGGTTCGGGCCTGCCCTTTGATCACAAGGCGCTGGTAGAAGCCATGCGTGCAGAAGATATACCTATTGCAATCGATCTAGTTTCTGGAAGCGCGCGTGCAGAGGTCTTTACATGTGATCTGAGCTACGATTACGTGCGCATCAACGCTGAATACACAACGTGAGGAACGAGACCCATGCCACTTTCTCATAACGTCGAACGCGTCCAACCGTCCGTTACCATGCAGATCTCGGCGCGGGCTGCTGCCCTTAAGCGCGAGGGCGTTGACGTAATTACCCTGTCGGCCGGTGAACCAGATTTTGATACCCCCGTCCATATCAAAGAAGTGGCTATCCGCGCGATCGAAGACGGCTTCACCAAGTACACGTCACCTAGCTCGGGTATTATAGAGCTCAAAGAGGCCATCTGCTCCAAGTTTAAACGCGACAACAATCTCGAGTATACCGTAGACGAAGTAACGGTAAACAACGGGGCGAAGCATTCGCTGTTTCTAGCCGTCGCTGCGCTGCTGAATCCAGGCGACGAGGTCGTCATTCCGACGCCGTACTGGGTGACGTATAGCGAGCAGCCGCGCCTAGTGGGCGCGGAACCCATTATCGTCGAGACCAAAGTAGAAAATGGGTTAAAGCTGACGGCCGACGAATTTCGCGCGGCCATAACGCCGAAGACGCGTATGCTTTTTCTCTGCACGCCATCAAATCCGAGTGGTGCAGTCTATACCCGCGACGAACTGCAGGCATTAGCCGATGTCGCCGTGGAACACGGCATCTACGTGCTGAGCGATGAGATCTACGAGAAGTTGGTTTATGACGGCGTGGAGCATCACTCGATTGCGGCGCTGGGCGATCAGATCAAAGATCTCACGATTGTCGTCAACGGCGTGTCGAAAGCATATGCTATGACGGGTTGGCGCATTGGATATGCTGGTGCGCACCCCGAAATAATTAACGGAATGAACAAAGTGCAGATGCAGGAAGTTTCTCACCCCTGCTCGATATCGCAAAAGGCGGCGGTCGAAGCGCTGAATGGACCGCAGGAATCGATCGAAGCGATGCGCGTAGCGTTTGATGCGCGCAGGCGCTACATGGTGGATCGGCTCAACGCCATAGCTGGAATGCACTGCACGCTACCACAGGGGGCTTTTTACGCCTATCCGGACGCAAGCCATTTCTACGGTAGCCGCATCGGAGATCGCACCATCAGCGATTCGGTTTCCCTGTGTGCGTATTTGCTAGAAGAGGGGCGCGTAGCCTGTGTGCCGGGCGCGGGCTTTGGCACCCGCGAGCATATCCGCCTTTCCTATGCCACGTCTATGGAGCTAATAGAAAAAGCCATGGACCGCGTAGAAGCGGCATGTAAAAAGCTCGCATGAGCGAAGATGCAGGGCGCGGTGGTGTCTATATATAGCACTGGGGCGTTATGCATCGGCCTCAACGATATAGACGGTGAATGCTCCGAAGAAAGGGGGGCGATGTGAATAGTACCTTCCATCTCGACTTTGAGCGGCCTATAGTCGAGCTCGAAAAAAAGATCGCTGAACTATCGCAGCAGGCCGATACGGGAGGCCTTGAGCTCGACCAAGAGATCGTGCGCCTGAACGAGCGCGTGGAAGAGCAGCGGCAGAAAATCTACAGCAATCTCAGTTCGTGGCAGAAAGTTCAGATATCGCGCCACCCGAATCGCCCCTATGCGCTTGATTATGTAGAGCGCATGCTCAGCGATTTTCGCGAGTTACACGGCGATCGCTATTACGGCGACGATCCTTCCGTAGTTGGTGGCCCGGCCAGGTTAGACGGCGAGTCTATTATGATCGTCGGGATTCAGAGTGGTCGCAATTTGGAAGAGCGCCAACGGCGAAATTTCGGCATGCCGCATCCAGAGGGCTATCGCAAGGCGCTGCGCCTGATGAAAATGGCGGCTAAGTTTAAGATGCCGATCCTGACGATGGTGGATACGTCGGGAGCTTATCCGGGTGTCGAGGCCGAAGAGCGTGGCCAGGCTGAAGCCATCGCACGCAACCTGTACGAAATGTCGCACCTGCCGGTGCCTATTATTGTGGCGATAACTGGCCAAGCTTTTAGCGGTGGTGCGATTGGTATCACAGTGGGTGATCGCATTTTGATGATGGAGCACTCGTGCTACTCAGTGATTGTGCCCGAAAGCTGTTCGACGATCTTGTTCAAAGTGCGCGAACGCAAAGAAGAAGCGGCTGAAGCACTAAAACTGACGGCAGATGATCTTCAAAAAGAGGGCATTATCGATCGCATTGTGACCGAGCCCTTTGGCGGTGCGCATAGAAACTGGGACGAGGCGGCGGCCAATCTAAAGCGCCACGTGCTGGAGTCACTCGCCGAACTGCGCTCCTTGTCGGTCGATGAGCTGGTGCAAAAACGCATCGATAAATTTTCGGCAATGGCGCGCTATGAAGAGTAATTAGATGCGCTAGAGAACGGCAAAAGGGCCTGCACGTACCGCGTGCAGGCCCTTTCTTTTTTCGGATCGGAAGAATCAGATGCGGCGGATGCGGTCGAGCAAACGCTCGAGCCGGTCAAAGGCGACGCGGATCATATCTTCGTCCCAATCTCCGTCAATATTAATGCTGACAACCGAACGCACCGTATCCAAGTAGGCCTTTTGCTGCTCGGTGAGTGGACGAGGTGGACGGTCCTGGTAGCTGGGGCTTGGAGGCGTAGTCGGAGCCGTGGATTCGCTGCGTTCCTGGCGCGGAGAATTGCTGCGTTCCTGGCGCGGAGGGTTGCTGCGTTCCTGGCGATTTTCCCTGCCTTCGCGGCTGCGTTCCTGCTGTCCTCCCCGCTCACGGCTCTGGGTGCGCTGGGCTGGCTGTGCTTCTTCTTTCGCTTTTTCCTGTTTTGCCGGTGTCTCATCGGCTTTGGTTTCTACAGGCTCAGCCGTTTCCTCGGTAGTCGGTTCGGAAGTTGGCGCTGCAGCCGGCGGCTGGCTGAAGTCGGCTTCGCCGTTGAGATACTTGAAGAACATTTTCATTTTGTTGGCCGAGTCGCGCCCCATGCCAGTGCGCTCGCGGAAGTACTCGACGATTTCTTCGTCGTTCATCTCGCCGCTCTTGGTCTGCTCTTCCAGCAAATCTTTGTACAGGTCACGCTGCACTTCCGCCAGTGCGAAAGCGCGCGTTTCCGTGTTGACCACGCGCTCGAGTAGCGGCGTGGGGGACTGGTCGCGATCGATCAGCTTCATGGCTTCAATGCCGCGTAGAAAGCGATAGATCATCGACGGCGTGCGAATAATGGCGCGCACGTAGTCGCGATCGATTTGCTCGGGTACTTTGCTCTCCAAGCGAGAGAGGAATTTTTCGAACTGGACCTTGGTTATATAAGGATACCAGGTCTTCCCCTGACGGCTGTTGCCGTTCGCATCTTGACCCTCTTCGTGATTTTCTTCTTCGGGCGTCTCGGTCTGAGATTCGCTAGTTTCTTCCATGGAGTTCTCCATATCGTAAGTGTCTGATCTCCGATGCCGTGGGGTTCGTTATTGACCCTGTGCGTATTCGACTGTGACGACCGTGCTAATTCCTCCACGCACGTTGAAATCCCCTGTTACGGTCATGCGTCGCGGTGCACAAGCGGCTACGAGATCTTCCAATATTGAATTGGTGACAGCTTCGTGAAAAATACCTTGGTCGCGGAAAGACCACAGGTAGAGTTTGAGCGACTTTAGTTCAATGCATTTCACATCGGGCACGTATCGTATGCGTATGGTGCCAAAGTCGGGTTGTCCCGTTTTGGGACATACTGCGGTGAATTCAGGGCACTCCATCTCAATGGTATAGTCGCGCCCGGGGTACGGATTATCAAACGTATCTAATGCGGTGCTTGGTTTAGTAGACATGCGATCTGTTTTGATTCTATCTTGCTGATTGGTTATTGGAAAAGTAGCAATATAAGTATAAACAAGGCCTTTGGCTATGCTTGGCCGCAGAAGCGTCTGATGGCGTTGGCCGTCAACTTTGAGACGATATCGTCGACGAGAATGGAACTCGGATAGGTAATTGAGCCGGCCGAAAAGACTTCACCGCCGCTCGGAGTGTCATAGTATACAATTTCTCCGCCGCCGTTGTCTGGGTTCAGTCCGCGTGCAATCACGTGCACGTTGGGTGGAGACGAAGGCGACGTTTTATCGGTCTCGTGTCCCGAGGCTCCACCTGGGATGCGTTCGTGTAGGCTGTCGCGACCAAATACGTCGCCGTTTCGTACGTCCGTTCCGCTAAATAGCCAGTGATCTGCATCGATGACTTGGTAGGGCGCTGCCGTCATGATGCCCGAATCGGTAAAGACGACGCCGAGTAGGTTTGCCTCAGACTCGTGGTATATGTGAAAACGACTCTCCAGGCCGCGTGCCTGCATGTCGCGCGCATCGCCGTTTTTGACCTTCATCGTTTGCTCGTCTAGCATGTCGATTTCGCAGTTTAGACCGTTGCCACCCAAATACAGCAGCTTCCCTCCTCGCTCGTGTACCCAGGACTTGAGCCCGTAGTACATCTCCTTTGACCAGTACTCCGGATGGGTCGTGATGATGAGGACTTTGTAGGCATCTAGGTTGAGCGTGCCGTCGTGTAACTGGGTTTCCCCATAGAGATCGTAGGCGAATCCCTCGCGCTCCATCCAGCCGATAAAGCGCCATTCGGCTGGTGCGACATGGCACGCTGCGCGTCCAGCAATTGGATCGGTTATGCGCACTTCTTCGGGAATGTGATTTATTGGTTCGGGGCGGTCGAAAGACAGCGGCGCGTAGTCTTCGGTATCGTAGTTTATATGCTCGGGGTCGGTGTAGCGCTTGAGCTCGAGTCGTGCGTTGATCGTAGGCGTCGGAGGAAATCGGTCCGGGTGAATGTAGTTTGAACGACCGCCGAAGCTGTTGTAGGCGTTCCAGTTGATGTTAGAGGCGAGAACGGCAATGTCGTGTTGTGGTTGGGCCGGGGCGACGATCCACGGAAAAGAGAAGAAGGCGCCCGACTCGCCTTTGGCGTGGAAGTAATAGAGCCCGGAGCGTTCGGGTGCCGTTACATACTGCTTGTGATGCGGGCTGGTATAGCCAAACTTGTTCCACATAACGCCCGTCTGCGTATAATCGCCGTCCGGCGTGATCTGCATGGTGGCGCGCGCTCCATGTTCATCGTACCAGCCGAGCGATTGCACGTGCTCTTTTTCGTAGCCATAGCGCCAGAGATCGAGTCGGTAGGCCTCTAGCGAGTGGACGCGAAATTCGGACTTCTCGCCTGAGCGAACCCATTTGGGCCAGGCGTAACCTAGCAGCTGATGGGAAAGCAAGCGAAACGAATAGGGATGGTCGGGATGGGCGGTAAATTCGATGCGCTTGGGACCGAATCCGTCCTTCTGTAAGGTCGCCGTATAGGTGCCGGCTTCTATATCGGCGTATATGGCTCCGCTCGCGCTCGAGCGGGCTGCAACGACTCCGCGTTCGCTGGTGAATTCGAATAGAACATCCGCCAGTGCAAGATAGCGTTCATCACTTACGTAGCCGACCAACATCTCATGCCTCTCTTTGGTAGGGGATCGGGTCCTGTATATGGTGAGCGGCAAATCCACCCAACCTCATGCGACAGCTGGCACAGCGACCGCAGGCCATATCTTCGCTTTTATAGCAAGACCACGTCAGGTGAAAGGGGGCCTGTAGTTGTAGGCCCTCTTTTATGATACCCGCTTTGTCTAGCGCAATAAGCGGCGCGCTTATGCGCAGGTGTGTCTCGGGGCGGGTGCCCGTATCGACCATCTGATTATAGGCTTCGATAAACTCGCGGCGGCAGTCCGGATAGGCGCTTTCCTCTTGGTGAGCTCCGATAAAAACGGCATCGGCGTTTAGCACTTCGGCCCAGGCAACGCCGATACCCAGCAAATTGGCATTGCGGAAGGGGACGTATGTGCTGGGAACGCCGGATTCTTCGATGGTGGGAATGGGCAGCGCGCTGTCGACTAGACTCGAACCGCCGATTTGTTGCATAAATCCGACGTCGACGACTAAGCGCTTGCTGACGTCGAAATGATCTGCCAGTGCGTTAAACGCGCGGAGTTCACGCTCCTGCGTGCGCTGCTGGTAATTAAGGTGAAGAAAGGCTAGCTCGTGCGTGCGTGCCGCTATCGCGGCAGTAACACACGAGTCCAGACCACCGCTGACTAGTATAACTGCTGTTGACATAGGGGGCTAAGATTGTCTGGAGATAGACCTGTGTCAAGCTATTGACAGGCTAGGTGGAGCACCTAGATTCGATAGGTGTTAGGAGACATGCATGGCCTATTCGCAGTTCGATCGGGTGCCCAATCACTACGCCGGCCCCATCATCCAGCACATCAAAGATTTTCGCCAGGAAACGGGGCGGCGCTCGCTGGACCCTACCCTGCTGCAGGTAGGGCAAGTGCAGATACTCATCCCGCGCCATTTCGGCTTTTGCTTTGGCGTTGAACGTGCTATTCACATGGCGTTTTCCACGCTGGAAAAGCACCCCAATAAGCGGACATTCCTCGTTAGTGAAATTATTCATAACCCGTTGGTAAACAGCGAATTGCGCGGGCGTGGAGTTGAGTTTCTATACGATTCGAGTGGCGAGCGCCAGGTTGGAGAAGACGAAGTAGACGGTGACGATATCGTGCTGATTCCGGCCTTTGGAACGACCCTGCAGATCGAAGATTCACTGCGCACCAGTGGCATCGACTTAGACGGAGATTCCTACCGCGACGAGTACGACACGACGTGTCCATTTGTATCTAAAGTGTGGAAGCGCGGAGAAGAGCTAGGCCGCGAGGGCTATACGATTATTATCCACGGCAAGTACCTGCACGAAGAAACGCAGGCTACCCATTCGCATACGAAGGAGCATGCCAAAACGCTGGTTGTCCTCGACTGTGCGGAGGCCGAAAAAGTGGCCGACTTTATTATCGGGCGGATGAGCCTGGAGGCTTTTCGCGCCGAATTCGCCGGTAAATGGTCCCAGGGATTTGATCCGGAGCGTGATCTGGAACGAGTTGCAGTAGTGAATCAGACGACAATGCTGGCTGCCGAAACGCAGCAGGTCGCCGCCGTGCTGCGCGCGGCTATGGAGCAGCGCTATGGCGCCGATCGGATAGAGTATCACTGTGCCGATACCAATGATACCCTGTGCTATGCGACCAACCAAAATCAGAACGCGACGCATGCGCTGCTGCAGTCAAAGGCCGATGTTGCGCTGATTGTCGGGGGATACAACAGTTCTAATACGGCTCATTTGGTCGAGATCTGTTCGCAGGTCATGCCCAGTTATCTGATTGCCGATAGCGGTGAACTGCGCTCCGCCGAGCACATCCGGCACTTTGATATAGAGCGTCGTGCCGTAGTTGAGTCTACGGGATGGCTTCCAGGCGAGTTGCCCCTGCGCATGGTGATTACTTCAGGGGCGTCCTGCCCGGATACGCTTATGAACCAAGTTGTCGAGCGCACGGTGCATCTGTGCGGTTACGGCCAAGCCGATATTGAAGCGGGACTGGCTAATCTGAGCTTGTTTGAGGAGCATGCATGATTGTAGGACTTGTAAAAGGGCACGTGGTCTCCTCGGCTAAAGTTGCCAACTTAGAGGGTAAAAAGCTGCTCGTAGTAGAGATCCTTTCGGCAACGCCTGACGGGTTCGAGCACACGGACCAACACATGGTGTGTATTGATTCGGTCCAAGCCGGCGAGGGGGCACTCGTCGTGGTGGTGCAGGGATCCTCTGCGCGGATTGCACCCGAGATGAGCGACGTACCAGTCGATGCACTGGCAATAGGTATCATTGACTCGGTGCAAGCATTTGGCCGCGAACTGGCTCTGGAGGTGACATCGTGAAGCGCTGCCGCGTTATTGGACACGTCGTGACCAATGCCAAGCATCACGTGTTGGATGGTCAGAAAATCATGGTAGTTCGATCCGAACCCAAGGGGCCGATGCAACTTGCGTTAGACGGCGTAGGGGCCGGTATTGGCTCGCTCGTGCTCGTCGCCGAATCGGGCACGGCCGGCAGCCAGATAACGGGCTGGGAGCAGCCGCCTGCGCGCAGCGTTATTGTCGGCATAATCGACGAGGAGTGAGGATGTGAAACTAGGAAAAGTCGTGGGAACGGTCGTTTTGTCGCAGAGCATTGAAGCTTTTCGCGGCCGACCGCTGCATTTGGTCATGGAATTAGACGAAACACTGCAGACGGTAGGTCTTGCCGAGGTGTGCGCCACGTGGGAAGCTCGCAGTGAAGGGGAGATGGTTGTTTTTGAGGTTGCCAGAGAAGCGGCCAATATAGCAGATCCCGCTATTCCATCGGACGCTTCGATCATCGGCAAAGTAGACAAGGTACATATAGAGCAGTAAGTCCGGGAGGAATCTATCAATCCTACGTGCAAAGCCCGCGTTCGCCCAACAGGCAGCGCGGGCTTTGCATTTTTTTGTCTAGGGAGCTACAACGCGATTTTTTAGTTGGCCAATGCCCTCTAATTCGACGATTACTTCGTCGCCCGGGCGGAGCCAAACGGGCGGTTTGCGTGCAAACCCTACGCCTTGGGGTGTTCCGGTCAAGATTACAGTGCCCGGTAGCAGCGTCGTGTCTTGGCTGAGGAAACTGATGATCTCTGCAACGGAAAAAATCATGTCGCCCGTAGTGTGATCTTGCATGGTCTGACCGTTCAAGATGGTCTTTATGCCCAAGTTCTGCGGGTCGGCGATTTCATCGGCTGTTACCAGCACGGGGCCGAGGGGACAAAACGTGTCAAAGCCCTTGCCTCGTATCCACTGGCCGCCGCCGGCATTGAGCTGCCACTTGCGCGCCGACACGTCGTTGGCACAGGTATACCCTAGCAAACAGTCGAGCGCTTCGTCGACGGATACATCGCGCACGGGGCGTCCGATGACGGCTGCAAGTTCGCACTCGTAGTCGACCTCTTCGTCCTGCTGACAAGCGGGCAGGCGTATTGGGTCATTGGGATGGCACAGCGTGCTGGTCGGCTTGGCGAAGACAACCGGCTGCTTCGGCTCTTCCATACCCGATTCGGCGGCGTGCTCGCGGTAGTTGAGGCCGATGCAGTAAATATTCACCGGGGCTACGGGGGCCAGTAATTTGGCTATGGAAGCGGTTGTTCCACTCGGCGAGAGGCCTGCATAGAGATCGCCCGTTAGTATCTCGGCGCTGTCGCCTTCTCCCGCTAGTCCATAATGCTCGGAGTCTTGTTCGTCTAAGAAACGAATGATGCGCATACTTGCTCCTTTTTGGGGTATGTACGGTCGATCAAGGTAGGATCTGTAGCGCGAGAATGTCAAGCCGCTTGCACCTTGACGGAGGGCATACCCCCGACTATTTTTCTGGGTCTGTAGGTGCAGATTGTCCTGATCGAACCCGAATGAGGTGAGAGCGTGGCCCAGAACGCGAGCGAAGATCAGATTCGCAAAATAGTTGAGGAAGTTGTAACTCGGATTGTAGCCCAAGGGAGTTCTGTCGATCGGCCAAGTTCCGGAGGAGAAGGCGGCGTCTACTCCTTCATGGACGATGCGGTACAGGCGGCCCAGCGCGCGCAGAAGCAGCTGACGGCTATGACGCTGGAACAGCGTCGATTAATCGTCGAGGCTATTCGTCGCGTGTCGCGCGATAATGCCGAAGATTTTTCCCGTCGCGCGCTGGCTGAGACGGGCATGGGCCGGCTTGAAGACAAGATTCAGAAGCACCGAGTTGCCGCGGACGCTACCCCTGGTATCGAAGATTTAGAAGCCAAGTCGTGGACGGGCGATAACGGTCTGACGGTAGTCGAGATGGCCCCCTATGGCGTGGTTGGAGCCATTACGCCCTCTACGCATCCGGTGCCGACGATGGTCAACAACGCCATCTGCATCATATCGGCAGGCAATGCAGCCGTATTCAACGTGCATCCGGGTGCCAAAAACGTATCTATGTATGCCGTGCGGCTGCTCAATGAAGCCATTGTTGGTGTTGGCGGTCCGGCTAATCTGCTTACGGCCGTGGCCGAGCCAACGTTGGAGACGGCCAACCAATTATTCACCCACCCGGGCGTCAATATACTGCTCGTTACGGGAGGACCGGGTGTTGCCCAAGCCGCTATGGCCAGCCCGAAGAAGGCCATTGTCGCCGGTCCCGGCAATCCGCCTGTAGTCGTCGATGAAACGGCCGACCTCAAAAAAGCCGCCCGAGACATTATCGATGGCGGTGCCTTTGATAATAACATCCTGTGCATTGGTGAGAAACAGGTCTTTGTCGTCGAGCAGGTCGCCGACGAACTCAAGCGCCATATGATTGACTACAGCGCGCACGAACTGAACGCGCAGCAGATTGAGGAATTGTCGGCCGTTGCTTTTGTGAGCGGTCCCGACGGACATCCGCTGGCTAATCGCGAGTTGGTTGGGCGCAGCGCTTGGGTATTGGCTGAGCGCATTGGCCTTAAACTCGGCGAATCGCTGCGCATGCTCATAGGCGAGACTAGCGCTGATCACGTTTTTGTCCAGGAAGAGCAGATGATGCCCTTCCTGCCGATTGTCCGCATCCGAGACGTGGATGAGGGAATCCGCCTCGCGCTGGAATCGGAACACGGCTACAAACACACGGCCATCATCCACTCGCGCAACATAGAGAATATGCACAAGATGGCGTGTGCCATGGATACGACCATATTCGTTAAGAATGGTCCATCCTTTGCCGGCGTGGGGCTCGGAGGGGAGGGATTTGGAACGTATTCTATTGCCAGCCCGACCGGGGAGGGGCTGACGTCTCCGCGCACGTTTACGCGTCAGCGCCGCTGTGCGTTGGTAGACTACTTTCGCATTACTTAGTCGGACCAGGCGATGATATTAGGACAGGTGCGCGGTCGCGTCGTATCGACTGCTAAAGTCGACAACCTAAACGGCAAAAAATTATTGGTCGTAGAGGTGGTCTCCGTCCGCGAACACGGTCTGGTGCGGACCGGTCGAGAGATGATCTGCGTGGATGCCGTGCAGGCTGGCGAGGGCGAGTTGGTCTTCGTCGTACAGGGTTCCTCATCGCGCATCGCGCCCGATATGCGCGACGTGCCTACCGATGCCGTTATCGTCGGTATAGTGGATTCGCTGCAGTCTATGGGGAAAGCAATGGAGTTGCACGATTGACATGGCGGTAGATCCGTTAGAGGGCCTTGATCGCTCGGCGATAGAACAGATCGTTCGCCGAGCTGTGTACGATTTTATGCCGGACGTGCAGTTAGGTCGCGCCGCTCACCCGGACGTGTCGCCTGTGCCTCGTTTGGTCGTCAACATCTCTGCGCGCCACATCCATCTCAACCGAGAGGCGATGGACGTGCTCTTTGGTCCGGGCAGCGAGTTGACGGTGCAGAAGGAACTCTACCAAGAGGGCGCCTTTGCCGCCGCGGAGACGCTGTCGGTTTTTGGTCCACGTAAGCAGGTTATAGCCAACGTGCGCGTGCTGGGGCCCCTGCGCGATTACAACCAGGTCGAACTCGCTTTTACCGACGCGCGCTTTCTCGGTATTGATGCGTCAGTGCGTCTCAGCGGAAATATTAAAGGCACACCGGGCTGCTTTCTAGTGGGTCCACACGGCGGTCTCGAACTGCAAGAGGGGGTCGTGCGCGCGGCTCGACACGTGCACATGAGTCCAGCCGAGGCCGAGTACTACGGCGTGCAGGCGGGTGATCTGATGCGCCTGGTTGTAGACAGCGAACAGGGGGGCTGTTTAGAAGGGTTGATTTGCCGAATTAGCGACAAGGAAAAGCTGGAAGTGCACTTGGATACAGACGAGGGCAATGCCCTCGATTTAGTGCGCGCTCGCAAAGTGTATATAGAAAAGTAGAGTAGACTTCGCACACACCAGGAGGAGAGCGATGTCGGATGCAATCGGTATGGTAGAAACGGTTGGTTTGGTGGGTATCGTCGAAGCCGGCGATGCCATGGCCAAAGCAGCTAGCGTCCAGCTGTTAGGCTGGGATAAAGTCGGTTCGGGTTTGGTTACGGTCTTCTGTTCGGGCGATGTCGCTGCGGTCAAGTCGGCCGTAGACGCCGGCTCGACGGCGGCTGCAAAGGTTGGACAAGTGCACTCCGTGCACGTGATTCCGCGTCCGCACGAAGAGCTAGGTGCCATCATGCCTGCGCGCGGCGAAAGCGGTGGCAGCGGCGGCGTGCGTGCCTTGGGGTTGATCGAGACGCGCGGCGCAACAGGCGTCATCGAAGCGGCCGATGCGATGAGCAAGGCGGCCGATGTGGACATCGTCAAAGTGCAGGAAATCGGCGGTGGGTACATCACCGTGCTGGTCAGCGGAGATGTGGGATCGGTGCAGGCATCTGTCAGCGCCGGAGCCGAGGCCTGCGAACGCGTTGGTGAATTGGTTTCACAGCACGTAATTCCGCGTCCACACGACGATGTGGTCGCCCTCTACTTGAGCTGATAGGAGATCGTCTAATGAAAGCACTTGGTATGGTAGAGACAAAGGGTCTAGTGTGCGTGGTTGAGGCCCTGGATGCGATGCTGAAAACGGCTGATGTCAGCTTTGCTGGACAGAAGCGGGTGGGCAGCGGTTTTGTCGCCGTGCTCGTGGAGGGTGACGTCGCCGCGGTTAAAGCCGCCGTTGACGCGGGCGCTAGTGCCGCTCAACGCGTAGGTGAACTGCGCAGCGTACACGTTATTCCGCGTCCGGTTTCTGGTTTGACGCAGCACCTAGCGTAGCGCACGTAGCACATGGCATCTCTCTATATTGAAGAGGCCGTCATAACGGGCGAGTTACTCGCCCGGCGCCACGGCGAAGAAGGGGAAGTGCGGGTTACGCCGTCGGCTATTGTTACGCCGACGGGGTGGGATTACCTGCGCCAGCATCGCCTTCAACTGAGTCGTGGAACCGCGCCCGAGCCGGCTTCGCCGCCGGCTGATCGGCCCGCTTCCATCGCCGAGGTCGAGCCTCCGCAGATGGACGGTGCGGGCCGCTGCGATCAGCCCGATCGCTCGTGCGGCTGTCAGACGGAAGAATTTGGTTCGGGCTATGTCGAGCCGAGTTCGTGCCAAGACTGTGCTATTTACCATATGAAACGTCGCGGTGAGCAGGGAGCCGATTGTCACGGCTGCAATCGCCGCGTTCTGCTCGACCAACTGGTCGAGTCGGGCCAAGGCGTTGATCCAGAACAGCTGATCCGCGAAGTCACGTCGCTGGTCGTGCATCGTCTGGAGGATTGAAATGCCCGCCGCTATCGGCCTAATCGAAGTAGAAGGAGTCGCCGGCATCATCGTCGCGGCGGATGCCGCCGTTAAAGCCGCCGACGTCGAACTGCTGGGCTGGGATTCAATAGGCGGCTTCACTACCGTGTTTTTTAGCGGGTCCATAAGCGATGTCGGTGCGGCGCTTTCGAGTGGATCGGAAGCGGCTCGCCACGTTGTAGAGCACGTCGTCGCGGCTCCCGTGACCCAGCCCTCGCAGGCCTGTCTTCGCTTTGTTAGTTATCCCGTTCAACATGAAGTCGATGTACGCAGCGGTGCGCTGGGATTGATCGAAACGCGCGGGTATGCGGCCCATGTCTATACGGACGACGAGATGGTCAAAACGGCCGCCGTCGATGTGGTAGCCGTGCTGACAGTCCATAACCGCGTCGTGTGTTCACTGGTCCAAGGAGATGTTGGAGCCGTGCGCGAGGCTATTGCGCGCGCCGAGACGCGCCTGCGGGACTATCCCCATCTCATGAGCACCGCCGTGTTGCCGCAGCCGCGCCCAGAGGTTTTACAGGCCTTTGCCGCTCCGCCATCCGGAGATAGCAATGCCTAAGGCGATCGGCGTATTGGAAACGCGCGGTATGGCCTCTCTGCTGAGTGCCACCGACGCAATGCTGAAGGTGTCCGATGTAGCGGTTGTGGGTCGTCATGGGATCGGCTCCGGATGGGTGACGGTGGTCATCGAGGGAAGCGTTGCCGACGTGCAGACGGCCATTGAAACAGGCACTGTAGAAGCGCAGCGCTACGGCGAATTGATCGGCGCTGAAACCATCGCTCGCCCTGAATCGCGCGGTCAGAATGCTATGCCCCACGGGAGTTCAGTCGCCCAATCGGCGGCCGATGTGCGCGCGCTGGGCATCGTGGAGACTCAGGGACTGGCACCCCTCATTGCGGCTGCGGATGCCATGGTCAAAGCCGCTGCTGTCGAACTGTGCGGTTGGGCTTTTATCGGCGGGGCACTTTGCCATGCCGTAGTGCGCGGCGACGTGGCCGCGGTACAGGCTGCTGTCGCTGCTGGTCGCCGTGCGGCCGAAGCGGTAGGCTCGGTATATGCGACGCTCGTGCTTCCGCAGCCCATTTCCGGTTTGGTGTCCATGCTGCCAATTCAGCCGGATCAGCAGGTGTCAGCGCGCGGGGCGCTTGGCGTAGTCGAGACCATCGGATATGCGACCGTCGTTGCGGCGAGTGATGCCATGGTCAAGGCCGCCGATGTGGAAATTCAGCGATTGAGTATCGGCAGTGGGGGGCGGATTGCAGCGCTTGCCGTCGGCAGCTTGGACGACGTGCAGGCCGCAGTTTCCGCTGGAAAAGCAGTCGCTCAGACCGTGGGGGAGCTCGACGGAGCTACGCTATTATCCCGTCCAGATGCGATGACAATGAGCTGTTTTGCCGGCGTTGTTGCAGGAGTGCGTGGCGAGGAGACGCGGCAGGCATTGGGCTTGATCGAAACGCGCAGCACGGTAGCGCTCGTGCGCGCTGTCGACCAAATGCTCAAAGCTGCTGATGTAGCGTACGAGGGCAGTTACAAAGTGGGTTATTTTCTCACCGCAAGCGCCGTTCGCGGCGATGTGGGGGCGGTGAGAGTCGCCATTGAGGCGGGTGCGCAAGAAGCGGCAAAACACGGTGAACTCGTTACGGCGCACGTCATCCCGCAGCTCTACGGCGACGTGGAACTGCGCCTGCCGCACCAATAAAGAGGGTATGACAATGATTCGCATAGATGATTCGGTAATTACGGCACAGGTCTTACAGGATAGGCTCGGCACCGAGCGCTCCGTGGAAATATGCCCAAGGGCTAAGCTTACGCCCTCTGCTCTGGATTTGCTGCGCGAACGGGGTATTGAGGTCATGCGCCGCGCAGCCGATAGCGCAGGCGATGCCGCTCCCGCGCCGGCTGCGCGTTCTACCGTGTCGACGCAGCGCCGCGATTTTAAGGGTATTTTTTGTCCTAATATTGTCATCTTCGACAGTTCCGGCCGCATTAACTACGGCGAGATGGAACGCTATGTGAACTGGCTAATTGAGGCGGGTATACACGGCCTGTACCCAAACGGAAGCACGGGCGAGTTTGTCCGTCTGTCTTGGGAAGAGCGCCAGGAAGTGGTGCGTCTTATTGCCGAAGTGAACAGCGGACGCGTCCCGATTCTGGCCGGTGCGAGTGAGGCCAATACGCGCGATGTGCTCAAGATGGCCGAGTTTTATGCGTCGATCGACGTCGATGCCATCTCTTTGGTGCCGCCCTACTACTACAAGATTTCCGACGAGAGCCTCTTTGAGTATTTTGCCGAGATTGCCGAACAGTCACCGCTAGATATTCTGCTCTATAACATACCGCAGTTTACGCAGGAGCTGCCGTTGGAATTGATGGAGCGCCTGCTGCCCTACGAGCGTATCTTCGGCACGAAAGACTCAAGTCGAGATCTGCCGCGTTTGATCAATACAATGCATCGCTTGCGCGCCCAGCGCCCTGACTACGTCGTGCTCGTCGGCTGCGAAGAAATTCTGTTTCCGTCGGTGATGATGGGGGCGAGCGGTGGCACCATTGCCACCTCGGGTATTGTGCCTGAAGTCATCGTAGAGCTGTATAACCAGGCGCTGGCTAATAACGTAGATCGCGCTCGAACCCTGCAGTATCGCATCCTTGACCTGATAAATCTCATGCTGCTCGGCGTCAACTTTCCCGAAGGCTTTAAGACGGGTGTGGCCGTGCGCGGTTTTGACGTGGGACCTGCTCGTACCTCGACCAGTGCGGGTGAGCAAGAATATCTGCTGAAGCTGGAAGCCCAGATCGGCTGCGTGCTGAGCGATATGGGCTATTCGGTGCGCGGAGCCCGCGCCTGTCCCGTTACGAACTTGCCGCCGATCGTAGGCCGTTGACCCAATCGACGGGTGCTCGGGTCCTCGTAGTTGGCGCCGGTATTATAGGTCGCTCCATTGCCTACGCTCTCTGTCGCGCCGGCGCTCATCCCATACTGTTAGAAGCCAACAGCGGTCCTTCTGATGCGAGCCGTGCATCATTGGGCGTATTGACGCACTTTAGTGGCGGCGCGAGCGTGTACGGTTTGTTCATACGCGATAGCCACGCCGCGCACGCTCCGCTGGCTGCCGAATTAGCCGATGAGACGGGAATTGATGTCGGGTGGCGTCCATTGGGTGGGATCGATTTGGTCGACGACGACGAGGACGAAGAATTAGCAGAGGCGCAGTTCATGCAGGGAACTGCGCGCGGTGTGCCGATGGAGCGCCTCGATGGCGCACAACTTCGTCGGATCGAGCCCGCCGTTGCCGATCGCGTGCGCTGGGGACTCTATTTCCCAGAAGATCAGCGAGTTGCTCCACTCCTGCTGGGCAAAGCACTGCTCGAGGCGGCGCTAGCCCGAGGTGCTCAGATACGCTATGGAGAGCGTTTGCTGCGCATCCAAGACCCTGCTGGTGGCGTCGTAGTCGAGACATCGCGGGGGAGCTATGCGGCCGATTACGCGGTTTTAGCCACGGGGGCGTGGACGGCAGCTTTGGCCGAATCGATTGGAGCGCGCGTGCCCGTGCGTCCGGTGCGGGGGCAGCACGGCTGTTTTGCTGGTCCTCGATTGCGCCACGTGCTGCGCCACGGCGGGCACCAAATAATCTCGGCTGCGCGCGGAACCCTAGTGGGGGCAACGACGGAGGAAGTGGGCTTTGTCAACGAGACGACAAAAGCTGCCGAGCATGCGCTGGGTGCGGTGCACGATCGACTGCTGAAAGGACCTCGTATACTGCATTCGCAGGGAGCGGGCCTGCGTGCCAAGCCCAAAGCGGGGCGTCCGATGATCGGTCCACTCGGCGGACATCCGCGTGTTTTCATCGCAACAGGCCACTATAAAAACGGCGTTTTAATGGGGCCACTGACGGGGCAAATCGTTACGCGTTGGATACTTGAGGGCGATCCGGGACGGGACATGCAGCCCTTCGTACCCGAGCGCTAAAAAGACTGGGTACTGGACAGCGCCTATCCGCTATGTTTGTCGTTCTCATTTGCTTAGTTTCTCATATATTAGAAGACCGAGGAGGTCATTATGACTATAGAAACCAGTGAACTTATCGATTCGTTAAACTCTGTTACATCTATTCCCGTAGTGCCCTTTCGCGATGGCAAGATCGACTACGATGCCCACGCCAAGAATATTCGCTATTTGATGGATAATAATCACTTGGATGGCACGCGTCGCCGCGTTATCGGCATTGCTGGGACAAGCCTAATTCATCATATCGGTCGCGACGAACAGGTGCGTTTGATGGGATTTACCGGCGAACAAATGGGAGGCCGTGGTGTCCTGATGTCGGGTATTGCGCCCAATCCGATTGTCGATGCTGAAGAGCTTATTCGCCGCGAAGCCGCTCTGCCCGTGCCGCCCGACTGCTATTTGGTGATGCCGCTGACGGGCGTGGGAAATGCCGAGGGTATTTTCCGCAATCATCTCGATATGGCCGAGCGTTTGGGACGGGAGACCGGAGCGCGCTTTTTGTATTACCTGCGCAACAAGGCCGAGCGCGAAACTGCCGTGCGCCTGCTCAACGAGTCCGAGCACTTTATTGGACTAAAGATCGGCACGGATATCGACGATGTGAAGCCGATCGTAGAGGGCGTTAACAGTGGTTCCGGCATTGTTATCTGGGGCGTAGGCGATCGCTCTACGGGACCAGCCAGTCACGGAACAATCGGCCATACTTCCGGTATCAACGTGGTCTTTGTCCGCGCTTCGGACGCAATCAACAACGCACAGCGCAGCGGTGATTTAGAAACTTCGCAGCGCGTTGAAGACGAGATTGCAGCCTTTGAGGAGATTCGCTTCCGCGACGGACGCATGTACAATTACTCGGCTGTAGTCGAGGCGATGCACCTGGTCGGAAGCGATGCCATTGACGGCGGGGACGGCGGTCCGTTTAACCCGCGCGTGCCGTCTGAGGTCGCCAGTGAAGTGGCCGCGGCTATCGAACCGCTAATGAAGTATCACTAGGACTCGGTCGTCTCGTCCCCGAGTTTGTTTAGATAGGCTGCCCATTCTAGGGGGAGCAGATACTTCTTCTGGTTGTTGCACTCTTTACAGCAGGGAGCGACGTTGGACTTCACCGTGAAACCTCCTCGACTGAGGGGCACGATGTGGTCCATCGTCAACTCTGTTGGCGGGAAGTATTCCCGACAATAGTGACAGCGCCCGTCGGCACGTCGATTTTTCCACCACTGGGAGCGACGCAGTTGACGGGCTTTGTTTTTTTCCCTGTTTATATGATCTTCGGATGCCGGTAAAAAGTATTCTTCTGACATATACGTAGTTTAGCCTGCGCGTTTCGCTGGTGCAATGGATAAAAAGCACATGAATCAGACCATTCCTCTTTTTCCGCTACCGCTGGTCGTTTTCCCGGATCAAGCGTTGCCGCTGCACATCTTTGAACCGCGCTATCGGCAGATGTTAGCCGATGTGCGCGAGGCGCAGGAGCGCGGCGAATCCATGCCGATTGGAATCTGCTTGGGCGAAGATACGAGCGTAGACGCTCCCGTGGGCTGCGCCGTAGTGCTCGAGAAGGTGCTCAACGAATACGGCGATGGGCGGGCCGATATCATCTGCGTGGGATACCGTCGCTTTCGCATCGGTGAAATATTTCACGACCGGCCCTATTTGACGGTCGAGGCCACCTATATCGAAGACGAGGAAGAGCCGCTAGATTCCGCCCTGTTGCAGCGGGCGCAAAACGGCTACGCCCGCCTGTTGCAGTTGGCCCAAGAGGAGTCGGGCGAGCGCTTTGAGGGCGTAGCGCCTCAGAGCGCGTTTCAAATTGCCCAGTCGGCGGCGCTACCGTTGGAGAGCAAGCAGGAGATTTTGCAGATGCGCAGTGAAAGTGAGCGCCTGCATTTTCTCTGTCAGCACTTTGAAGCGCTTATTCCGCGCTTGGAGGCTCAGCGCGCCGAACGCGTTAAGATTCAGTCCAACGGGCACGCAAAAAAGCTGTAGAGAAGCCGGCTTTATTTCAACAGATCGACAAAGATATGCTCGGCTACCTCGAGTCCGAGCGATTGCGGGTTATTCGCCTCGATAACCAGCGTGATGGGGCCTCTGAAGGGGGCCTTCTCACGCACTTCGATCTCGGTTCCCAACTGCAGTCCCATATCGTTCATATAGCGTAGCATAGCTGGGTTCCGGTCGCTAACGCGCCGGATGACGGCTCGCTGTCCCAGATCTATATCCGCTAAACGGGGATAGGTGTGCTCTTCAATATGCCCATCTTTGTTGGGAATGGGTTCGCCGTGTGCGCCGATGGTTGGATAGCCCAACATCTTGTCTATGCGCTCTTCAAATTCTTCGGAGATTGCGTGCTCTAGGCGCTCCGCTTCGGCATCCACTTCATCCCACGGATAGCCTAGTGCCTCGGATAAATAGAGTTCGATTAGGCGGTGGTGGCGAATCGTCTCGAGCGCAATTTTTTCACCCGCTGTTTTCAGCGCTACTCCCCGATATGGGGTGTATTCCAATAGGTTCATTTCAGCGAGTTTCTTGATCATATTCGTCGCTGAAGCGGCCGTAACCTCCATGCGCTCGGCGATGAGTGAAGTCGTCACCTTAGTTGCCGACGCCCCTCCGTTTTGCAGCTTATAAATGATTTTTAGGTAGTCCTCTATGGACTGGCTGAGCATAGTCTCACCTTCCGAAGCATTGAACCGACTATTAGTAACGGCCTTGACTTTATTTTAGTCAAGGCTAAATTATTAATCTTCTACGGTTAAAAATTGGGAGAATCGCTATGAAGTTGTCTCGCGTAGCTCTACTCTTTCTATTCGGTTGGGTCGCCTGCAGCGGAAAACCCGTCGACGAGCCAGAAGATTCGGGACAGGTCTCGGTCGTGTGCACTACGGGGATGGTAGCCGACCTCGCCGAGCAGATCGGCGGTGAGCGCGTCCGCGTCGTGGGACTGATGGGACCGGGGGTTGATCCGCACTATTACAAAGCCTCGCAGGGCGATCTGTCTAAGCTGGAGCGCGCCGATTTGATCCTCTATAATGGACTGTTCCTAGAGGGGAAAATGCAGGATATTTTCGGCAAGATAGCTCGCACAAAAAAGGTGGTGGCCGTAGCGGATGCGATGGATAAAGAGCATCTGCTCCAGCCCGCTGATTTTGCAGGCCACTACGATCCGCACGTCTGGTTTGACGTCGATTTGTGGCAGGAGGCGATTGATCCGGTCGTGCGCGCTCTCTCGGAGGTCGATCCGCAGGGAGCCAAAGTATATCGGCAGAATGGAACGGCCTACCGCCAGGTGCTGAGTAGCTTGCATGCCTGGGTAGTTGAGCAGGTTGAAACGGTGCCCGTCGAGCAGCGAGTGCTCATCACGGCGCACGACGCGTTTGGCTATTTTGGCCGTGCCTACGGGATAGAAGTTATGGGATTGCAGGGAATTTCAACCGTGGCTGAATACGGAGTAAACGACGTCACGCAGCTAGTCGATCTTATATCGGAACGCAAGGTGCCTGCCATTTTCGTTGAGAGCAGTGTTCCAGAGCGATCGATTGAAGCCGTGCGGCAGGGTTGCTTGCAGCGCGGCCACGCCGTCGTTATCGGCGGGACTCTCTACTCGGATGCTATGGGAGCGCCGGGAAGTGGGGCCGACTCGTATGAGGGCATGGTGCGAACCAACGTAGAGACCATCGTGGGAGCATTGCGATGAGCGACTCCGTGCGCCCTAAAGGCGAAGTGGCGCCCATTCAAATCCACGATATGACCATCGCCTATCATAAAAAGCCCGTTCTCTGGGACGTAGATCTGGACGTACCCGAAGGTGTGCTCGTAGGTATCATTGGACCGAATGGGGCTGGCAAGAGCACCATGATTAAGGCGGTCATGGACTTGATACCGAAGGCGTCTGGATGGGTGAAGATCTATGATCGTCCCTACGACCAGATGCGCAGTGCGATAGGCTACGTGCCGCAGCGTGAGTCGGTTGACTGGGACTTTCCCGTCAATGCGTTAGATGTAGTGCTAATGGGGCGCTACGGACACGTGGGGTGGGTGCGCAGGCCGAGCGGTGAGGATCGGCGTTTGGCCGCCGAAGCGCTCGACAAGGTCGGTATGAGCGAATATGCCCATCGCCAAATCAGCCAGCTTTCCGGCGGTCAGCAGCAGCGGGTCTTTTTGGCCCGTGCGCTGGCGCAGGACGCGCGCATTTACATGATGGATGAACCCTTTGCCGGCGTGGACGCGGCTACTGAGCGTGCTATTATCGATATTTTGATCGAGCTACGGAGTCAGGGAAAGACGATTCTCGTCGTGCACCACGATCTGCAGACCGTGACGGAGTATTTCGACTGGGTCATCATGTTGAACATGCGCGTGGTAGCCGCCGGTCCGACCCGCGAGGTCTTTACGGACGAGAATCTGCAGAAGACGTATGGAGGCCGCCTAACGGTGCTGAGCCAGGCGGCTCAAGCTATGGCCGATCATCGGCGAGGAAACTAATGCTCGACAATGCCCTGCGCTTTCTCAGCTTGGCCGATGCCAACGTGCGCTTTGTCCTGTTGGGTTCGCTCCTAATCGGTGCTACAGGCGGTATGTTGGGCAGCTTTGCCGTGCTGCGGCGACGTAGCTTGCTAGGCGATGCGCTGGCGCATGCGGCTCTGCCGGGCGTTGCATTAGCCTATTTGGCAACGGGCAGCAAGGCGCTCCCCGTTCTGCTGGTCGGGGCCACCCTAGCCGGTATTGTCGGAGTGCTAGCCATCCAGTTTATAACGCAATTTACCCGCATCAAAGCGGATTCGGCCATAGGCATCGTCCTGTCGGTATTTTTTGGTATTGGGATTGTGCTGCTGACGCATATTCAGCGCAGCGGCAGCGGCAATCAGAGCGGCTTGGACAAGTTTCTCTTCGGTCAGGCTGCCTCTATGGTTGGCGACGATCTCGTCGTTATGACGAGCCTAACCGCGATCATTATGCTGGCTGTGCTCGCCTTCTATAAGGAGTTTAAGGCCCTCATTTTTGATCCGGGTTTTTTGAGTGCGCTGGGATTTTCTGCGCGTCGCGTCGATGCGCTATTAATGGGATTGATTGTTCTGACGGTTATGGTGGGGCTTCAGGCGGTTGGCGTTGTACTTATAGCCGCAATGCTTATTACCCCGGCCGTCGCCGCGCGGTTCTGGTCGGAACGCCTCGGAACAATGGTGGTTGTTTCTACTGTGTTTGGCGGCGTAGCTGGCGCCGTCGGCACCTTTATTAGTTCGCTGGCTCCCCGCATTCCCACGGGGCCTGTCATGGTGCTAGTCGCTACGTTCTTTTTTGTCGTTTCGGCAATTTGTGCGCCTCGTCGCGGTGCGCTGGCGCGCTGGCGTCGTCATCGACAAAATGCGGCGCGCGAACAGCGCCACCACTTTTTGCGCGCTCACGTGGAATTGTCTGACAAGGAGCGCCGCGGAATATTTGCTTCCTCTTCGCTTGCTGCGGAACTGGGATGGAAGGCCTCGCGCGTCGAACGACTGGGGCGCAAGCTGGCCCGGCAAGGCTACGTTCGACGCAGTGGTGGGCGCTGGGAGCTGACGGAAAAGGGCTTTGAAGAAGGCGTTTTCATCGTCAAATCGCACCGTCTTTGGGAACACTACCTGTATCATCGTTCGATTCTTGATGCCGATCACGTCGATCGTCCCGCAGACGAAGTCGAGCACCTGCTTACTCCGGAAATTATTGCGCATTTAGAGCAGATTGTTGCCGAGGAGCGCGGAATTAACCCCGATCAGGTCGTCAACATCCACGGAACCCTAAGCCACTACCGCAAAGGGGGACGCGAATAATGGCGATCGATGGGGCATTTTGGATCGTGTTAACCGGGTCTTTAGCCGCGGCGTCGTGTGCGCTATTGGGCACTTTTTTGGTGCTGCGCAAGATGTCACTGCTCGGAGATGCGCTGAGCCATGCCGTGTTGCCGGGCATTGCCGTGGCGTTTCTCTTTTCCGATAGTCGAGCGATTGTTCCAATGTTTATTGGCGCGGCGCTGTGCGGTCTGCTGACGACGCTCTTGGTCGAAGCATTTCACCGCCGGTGGAACGTGCAAGAAGATGCATCGATTGGCATCGTTTTTACCGCTCTCTTTGCTCTGGGGGTGGTGCTCGTGACGGCCTATGCCGGTCAGGTCGATTTGGATCAAGAGTGCGTACTCTACGGAGAAATCGCCTATACGCCGTGGGATATATTGATATGGAATGGCCGGGATATAGGCCCGCGACCTGTGTGGATATTGGCAACGGTATTCGTGCTTAATCTGCTATTTATATCGCTCCTATACAAAGAGCTGAAGATCGCCTCGTTCGATCCAGCCATGGCCATGGCGGTGGGCGTCAATGCGACGCTCGTCCACTATTTGCTCATGGGGATGGTGTCGCTGACGACGGTTGCTTCGTTTGAGTCAGTTGGCGCTATTCTCGTTGTTGCCATGTTCATCGTGCCCGGGGCTGCGGCCTACCTGTGGAGCGATCGTCTGCAGGTCATGCTAATGCTAGCCGCGGTATTTGGTGTCACCTCGGCTTGGGGGGGATACTGGGCTGCGGGTATATGGGACAGTTCCATTGCCGGTGCAATGGTGGTGGTGGTCGGGGCTATTTTCCTGGTGTCTCTGCTATTCTCTCCGAATCAGGGCGTAATAGCGCGCCTTTGGCAGCGCGCCAGACTATCTCTACAGGTCGCTGAAGATCACATGCTATTAGCTTTGGTTCGCCGTGCTGAGGTGGAAGATGGCTATCGATTTAGCCGCGATGAATTGCTGAAGGCCGCCTCTGTCTCGCGCGGTGTATCGCGGTGGGCGCTGCGCGCGCTGCGTCGAAGTGGTTTGGTCGTGCGCGATGGGCAGGAATGGGCGCTCGCACCCGGTGGACGACAAAAGGCATTGCGCCTGCTGCGCAACCACCGTCTGTGGGAAACGTACTTAAGCGATCTGGGGCTGCCGGAAGATCGAGTGCACGGTCCGGCTGATGCCGTAGAGCACTTTATCGGGCGTCAGCTAGCCGCAGAGCTCGATGCCGAAGTCGGGCGGCCAACGGACCCGCAGGGAAAGCGCATACCGCAATCGGAGGATTGAGCGCGCCGCTTCGTATGGGGCCTCAGCCACCGGCGCGCTTGGCCCGGTAGCCGCGTGCCTCCAGGGCTTCTACTACTTTGTCGGCGTTGTCTCCTTGAATTTCGATGATCCCCTCTTTCACAGAACCTCCCGTTCCACATTGGCGTTTGAGCTCGGATGCCAGCTCTTTTAGCTGTGTCATTGCCAGCCCCAAATCTGAGATCGTCGTCACCGTTTTTCCGCCGCGTCCTTTTTTTTCGCGGCGGACGCGCGCGATGCTGTCTCCCTTTGGCGCCGGTGTGGAAGCATTTTTCTTTTCGGGTGTAACGCGTCCTCGGTCGCTTGAATAGACTAGGCGGCTGTTGTTTACCATAGTATTTGGTCTCCGAATCGTTAGCCGGTAGGGCGCCGACCCCGAGCTGCTATACGCACGCTTGCGACGCGGTTACGTCCGGCGTTCTTCGCTTCATATAGCACCTCGTCGGCTCGTTTGAACAGCGCTTCTGACGTAATGATATCCGACGCGCCATCTTCCTCAAATTCTATGCCGGCGACGCCCAAGCTGATGGTTACGCAGCGGTCGTCTGGCGTGTGAAGATGCTGCTCCGCCCTGCTGCGCATCCGCTCAGCCCACATGGCGGCCGAACTCAGATTTGTTTGGGGCAGGACGACGACAAACTCCTCGCCTCCATACCGCGCCGCCATATCGCTGCGGCGACAGGAGGTGCTCAGCAGCTGGGCCAGTTCCTTGAGGATGCGGTCTCCAACGTCATGGCCGAAGGTGTCGTTGACCCGCTTAAAGTGGTCGATATCCATCACCACCATCGACAGGGTGCGTTCGTGGCGGTAGGCGTGACTGATCTCCCACTCGGTAAACTCGCGTAACATTTGACGGCTATAGAGCCCTGTAAGTGGGTCGTGGAATGCAATATACTCTAGCTCGCGCTGGACCGGTTGAGCTATGTTAACGATGCGCTGTATGAGCGTCCACTGTAGTTGCTGGAGACTTTCGCTGTGGGCGGGGCCTGCGGATGAGTGGGCAGATTGCCCCAACGCTTTCTCAAAGTCCAGCAATAATTGCCAAATCAATTCGGCGATATGGCCGTCAATGAGCGTCGTGTTATTCAGATCGCGCCCGAGAATGTAGCGCTGCGCAATAGAGCGAGTGGTTGCATTGATTAGCCAATCCATCGACTGGGCGCCGACTAATTGTTCCATATCGGTATAGATAGCAATACCGGCTGCTCGGGCAATATCTAGGGCGGGGGCATGCGAATCAATATCGCAAATGCCCACAACGAGGACTTGGTCGAGTTGGCTCAGCGCCTGTAAAAGAGCTGCTCCGCCTCGTCCACCGCCAATAATTCCCACCTTTTTCAAGGTTGCTGAGTCGCTGTGCTCGGATGTTTTCATATGGGCAATATGCGTGCAAATACGCGTCTAACAAGAGGAACATATCGAAAAAGAGAGTTGGGGACAACGCCGGTGCAATGGACGGCAGGCTATAGAACGGCTAGTCGTTTTTTTTCGAAATAGTCCCAGTCCCATACTGCGCCCCAGCCGGGTCCGCTAGGCGGTTTTACGCTGCCTGCTGCAGGAAGCGAAGGATTGAGCAGGCCGATCTCTTTGCCTAGTTCGTCGCGGCTGCCGCCGGGGAAATATTCGTAGTAGCGCGTGTTGTCAATCGCACAAACTAGGTGCGTATGTACGAGGCCGAATAGACCGCCGGGGCCGTTGAATTCTATGGTGCTCTGGTGCATCTGCGCGCAGTGGGCTAGCTTGAGGGCGGTCGTCGTGCCGTGGCGCGCATTGGCGCGCAGCAGGTCGGTGGCTCCGAGTTGAAGCCACAGTGCGCTGAGTTCCCATTCGTGCATGAGCGTTTCCGGGGCGAGAATGGGGATTTCAAGTGCCCGACACAGTGTTTGCAGGGAACTCAAATCGCGGTCGGGGAGCGGCTCTTCAAACCACATGTACGACAACTCTTCTAATGTGCGCCCGACGTAGAGCGCTTCCTCGTAAGTGTAAGGGGCGCTGGCTGCATCGTGGAAGAGGGGGATATCGCCAACGGCAGCGCGCACGGCGCGCGCGTTAGCCGCGTTGTCTTTGGCCGTTCCATGCCAGTGGTCCTTTAGCGCGGTAAATCCCATATCTAATGCGCCGTGTGCATCGTCTATAGCTACCTCTATGCTCGACGAGTTGAAGTTGTAATAGGCCGGACAGCAGGTGCGCGCACGGCCGATCAGGTCGCATACGGGCAAGTTGGCTGCTTTGCCGGCGATATCCCAAAGGCAGTTGTCAAAGGCTCCGTGCCAGCCGGGTAGCGTGAACATATGCCGCGTGGCGGCGCGTAGTTTGTCATCTAAACGCGCTCGCTGCAGTGGATCCTCGCCCACGGTTAGCGCGCGCAGGTGCTCTAGGTCTCGCTCGCGCATCGAGGTATAGCGCGCATCGCCTACGGTGCAGATGCCTTCAATGCCTTCGTCGGTATATACGTGCAGAACGTGCAGTGCATCGGGCTGGCGGCTGTGCACCTGCTGCTGCCAGCGCTGGCGCTGTCCATAGGGTGCTTCTTCCAGCGTGAAAATTGCCGTATTGGTGGGCAATTCAAAGACGGAAATAGCTACGTCGCGAATTTTCATTGCAGCGCTCGAGCGCGTTCGATTTGGCCAATGAGTGGACAGTAGGTAGCGTCGGCATAGTTGGGGCGATCCTGTTCATCGCGCGTCAACGCATCGTTCGGATGCGAAACGAGCTGATCTCCATCATATACGGCACGATATTCATTGCTCGCCGGCTGCAGATGGAGGGCTATGGATCGACGCGGCTGCTGTGTGTAGTTGGGGCCGCTGCCGTGGATCGTCTTACAGTGGTGGAATGTTACCTGGCCGCGTTCTAATAGCGCCGGCACTTTGACGACGGGGGCGCCGCCGCTATTGAACTGTTTTTCGAGCCCGTCCAAATCCGGTGAGAAAAAGTTTAGGTGGTTGTTTTCCGGCCAGTGCAGGCTGCCCTCGACAAACGTTATCGAGCCGATTGATTCATCCATATCGGTAAATGGCACCCAGGCCGTCAGCATGTCTTCGGCACTGCAGGTGCGCCAATAGCCATAATCTGTGTGCCATCCGACGCTCTGAGGTGCCGTGTCGTTAGACGGGGGTTTGTAGAGGAGCTGGTCGTGCCACAGGCGCACGTCTTCACCGCATAGAAGAGCTGCAATTAGGCCGAGGATCGGTTTGCGCAGCAGGGCATCTAGTTCGGGGACGACCAGCGTTGAAAAATCGTTTTTGCGCAGCCGATCTGGTCCGTCGCCCGGATGCCAGGCGAGCGAGTAGGTTCGGCCGTTGGGTAGTGCGATCTCGCGTCCCTGCAGGCCTTCGTAGTAGCGCTCGCTGGCGGCGATAGCCGCGTCCAATTCTTCCGGTGAGAAAATTTTTTTCGATATGTAGTAGCCGCACTGGCGATAGCGTTTGATCTCTTCCGGAGTGGGAAGGAGATCGGCGATAGCGGCTGTTTTAGCATCGTTGCATTGGCTCATGCTCCGTATTTCTCCATTAGTTTGGGGCCCCATTCTAGCTCGTCGAAAGCGCCGTAATCGCGCCAGCCAACGTCGTAGCGAATTTTGGGAATTTCGAATTCGAAAAACCAGCGAATGCTCATGGGCAGGCGCTCTTCGCCCCAGTAGCAGTAGAAGAGCGCACAGCGTCCGGGCACCATGTCGACGACCCCTACCGGCGTTACGTCAGCAAAAATTGCGCTGGCTTCTTCGCGGCGTAGATAGCGCTCGAGTTGAGGTTGGTGCGTGGCCGCTGCGCTACCGCTGCCGGGTCGCAGCGCCAGTCTACCGTCGTCGTTCCAAGCGGGCAGTTCCTCGGCCGTTGGAACCGATTCGGCGTGTTCCAGGTAAAATGGCGTAGTCCAGCCGTATTCGCCGTCAATCTGCTGCAGGCGAAAATAGAGCCAAGTGCCGGGCAGTTCCGAAGGGGCCAGTTCAATCTCCGTAAAAAAGTCTAGTGTCGCCGGCCTCCAACTGCGCAAACGGCGATCGCCGCATATCAAGTCGACTCGCTCGATTGATGCACAGGCGTGGGCAGAAAAAGTGATGCGCAGTGCATCGCGCACGGGAATTTGAGTGCCCATGGGCTGGTTATTTGCGGTAGCCTCGAGGTACATACGCGCGCCCGATGTGGCGTAAGTGCGCCGGGTTTCTAGCGCATGCCACAGGTAGTCGCGCGACAGTTCAGATGCGCAGATGGCGGTGAGAGGACCTGTTCCGTAGGCGGCATCGCGCTGCTGCATGGGGTACTTCTGACCAAAGCGCCCGCGGAATGTTTCGACGGCACGCGGTCCGCCCATTAGGCCTAGGTGCACGTCAGATGCCCCGCACAGCGCTGGGCGGTAGCCCAACTGCAGGGCCTTTTGCAAGAGCCATTCGGCGTTGCCGAATCCCGAACTGATTTCCAACAGCCGCTCGCGCTTGGGACGGTGCAAATCCCAGCGCGGGGGATCGCCTCCTATATGCACCTGTAGCATGACGTCGTCGCGCTGGTCGTAGAGCGATTCCAGCTGTGGCAGGGGGAGCCGCATTGATGGAGGCGTGGGCTCCTCATACTCCTTGAAGATGACCTGGCGATCGCCCTCCTGTGGATGGGCCTCGTAGGCGAGAAAAGGCACATAGCGTCCAGGTTCATCCATCTGTTCGCATGCATCCCGATAGGGACGCCATATCGCATCGCGTTTTTCTGGATCCATCGACATAGACGATGGGCAGGAGAAATCAAATCGACCGATATCGCGGGCCTGGCGATGGCGACTGAGTGGCGTGAGCTTGGGCGAAGATAGATGCATCAAGTGCATAGTCGAATCGCCCCATCCGTGGGCGTGGACGTCGCCCCAATAAACGCGCGTGCGCGGCGTTTCCTGCACCACGATTGGATTGCTTTGGAAGCGTCCCGCTTCACTGCTACCCAAAATGCGATACACTCCGGGAGCTTCTATTTGAACTTTTTCAAACAGCTTAATGCCGCCGTCTGCGGTGGAAAAGGTATAGCTGTCAGACAGCCCCCAGACCCCTTCTGGCGGTGTGAAGTCGACGGAACCTTCGTAGTCTTCTACGAGGTTGCGATTGCGATCAAAAATTCCTAAGTGGAGGACAAACGGCTCGCCCGGAGCTACGACCGTAGGCGCTAGAAGGCGTGCGTAGCGGGCCACTGGATGGTGGGTGATATGCAGCGAATGCGGATTGCCGACAGCACCTATAAACAGCTCTTCCTGTGGTTGGGCCACGGCGAGTAAAAGTTGGCCCTGTGTAGTGGACCAAAAAACCTCACTGCCGCTGCCGCCGTGGCTGCGGTCGCCTAGGCGCAGAGTGATGTCATCGCCTTTGCGCAGCGTGCCGGCAACGACGTGGATCGTGAGCAGGTTAACCGCGCTGCGTCCAACGCTGAGTTCGAGTTGAGCGCCACTTGAGCTGCTGAGAGTACAATAATCGCGTCCGCGCGGTGCATGCGTTTGCAGAGCAAATGCAAACTGCGCATCGAAGCGAATAAGTGCGATTGAAGCGCCAGCACCGAGGTCGGCTTCCTGGTTGGACAGGTGTAGCACCCACGTGCCGCGGGTTCCGGCAACGAGCGGTTTGTTGAGCGCGTCTACGCGCTCGCCGGTTAGTGACTCAAAGTGGACATCCATGTGAAATGCGAGACGACCAGGGGTATAGTTTTGCGGATAGGCGATGCGGCGTTGCACGGTGTAAGGCTCCTGAAAAAGCTAGGTTCGCACCGTCACGGACGGACGGTCAAACGCGCGAACGGAGTGCGAATTGAAAGGGTAGATTGGATATGCAGTAGGCGAACCGCTGCTGCGTGCGGCTATATATGGTGAGCTCACAGCGCCGATCCACAGTGCTTGCAGAATGTTGCATCTGCGTCGTGTCCTTCGCTGCTGCACTGTGGACAGCTCTGCGTTGTCACCATGCGCTGCTGGTTGCGCATCGCCCACTCGGCTGTTACAATGCCGGTGGGAACGGCGAGTATGGCATATCCAGCGATCATAAGGAACGCGGCTAGGGCCTGTCCCAGATTGGTCTGCGGCGAGATGTCGCCGTAGCCAACCGTCGTAATGGTGACGATGGCCCAGTAGATGCTGCGTGGAATACTTGTGAAGCCGTTTTCTCCGCCCTCTATCAGATACATCATCGCACCGACAATAACTACGACGTGAATCACGGTAAAAAAGAAGATGGTAATCTTTAGACGACTGGAGTGCAGCGCACGCGTTAGCTGGTAGGCTTCACCGACATACTGAGCTAGTTTGAAAATGCGAAATATGCGCAGCACGCGCAGCGAACGTATCACCAGCAGATACTGTGTGCCCGGTATGAACAGGCTGAGAAAAGTTGGAATGATCGACATGAGGTCGACGATTCCGTAAAAACTCAGCGCATAGCGTATCGGTTGGCCTACGCTTACAAGGCGCAGCAGGTATTCTATGGAGAATAGCAGCGTGAAAAACCACTCGGCGGCATAGAGCAAGGTGCCGTGGCGGTCGTGAAAGTCCTGGATGCTATCTAACATCACAACTATAATACTGAGTGCAATGCAGATGATAAGGGCTAGATCAAATATCTTACCACCCAGCGTATCGGCTTCGAAGATGATTTCATGCAGCCGTTGCCGCCAACTGAGCTGCGATTTGATGCGCGTAGAATTCATGCTAAGTAAGATAAGAATATTCGCAAACAGAGCACCTGAGAAAGTGCAATTCGGTGAAAGGAATCCGCTATGATAGAGTTAGCTACGATGAGCAGCGTCTGTCCTGACTGGACCTTGGGAGAAATTATAGAAGCGATGAAACGACACGGTTATGCAGGGCTTGAGCCGCGGGTAGAATGGGGACATGCCTGTGGCATTGAGTCGGATTTGAGCGGCGATGCACGGCGAGATATTCGCCGACAGATGTCTGATGAAGGTCTGGCCATTTGCTGCATTGCCACCGGCGTACGAATGGCTGAAGCCGATGTGCACGCGCGCGGCCAGCACATAGAGGACCTAAGACGCTACATCGACCTAGCGGCTGATTTGGGCTGCGGACTTGTGCGCACCTTTGGCGGCCAGCGTGCCCGGGATCGCGAATGGCAAGCCGTTGTAGACTACGTAGCTGAGGGCTATCGACAGGTCGTCGATTTTGCCCAAGAGCGCGGTGTCGTCGTACTAATGGAAACGCACGACGATTGGTGCTGCTCGGCCCCCGTGCGCGCCGTAGTTGAACAGGTTGGCCATGCGAATGTACGGGTGCTGTGGGACTGTATGCATACGCAGCGCATGCTCGAAACGCCCAGTGAGAGTTTTGCCGTGCTGGCTGATCACGTGGCTCATATACACGCTCACGATGGCCAATACGTCGACGGTCGCATGCAGGTTGGCGCCTTGGGTGAGGGGGTTATCGACCACCAGCAGCCGCTTGCCCTGCTCGCCGAAGCGGGATTTGCGGGTTATTTCTCCGTGGAAGTGATTCACAAGGTTGGCAGCGGGGCTGATGCAGACGGCGTGCTCGCTCAGTATGCTTCGGCCTTCCGCCGAATGCAGTAGGTCTCCGCTGTCCGAGTGCCGCGTCTCAGACGGCACCTAAGCCGTTGCGGAACGCGACGAATTCCTCGGGTAGGTCGGCGGTAAAATGCATGTGCTTACCCGTTGTAGGGTGCTCTAAGTTGAGTTGGTTGGCGTGCAGCATCATACGCGGTGCGCGCTGTTGTTTAGCGTGCGGATCGCCGTAGACGGGCTCGCCGATGATGGGACAGCCGATATGGGCCATGTGAATGCGGATCTGGTGTGTACGTCCTGTTTCGAGGCGAATTTTTAGCTCGCTGGCGTGGGCAAAGCGCTGCACGACCTCAAAATGCGTGATGGCTTTCTTACCGGGGAGGTGGTCGGCAACGACGGCGCGTCGACCGTCGGATCCCCGGCCTATGCGGCCTGTCAGGGTGTCGCGGTCGCGCTGGGGGCCGCCGACGACGATGCAGCGGTAGCGTCGGCGTGCTCCGTGCTTGGCAAATTGCACGGAGAGCATCTTCTGGGCGCGTCGGTTGCGCGAAAAGCAGAGGCAGCCGCTCGTCTCTTTGTCTAGCCGGTGTATGTAGCCGGTAAACGGGCGCTTGTCGCCCTGTGCGCGCAGCCAGCGGCGCAGATACTCGCTTACGGCGCCGCGCTCTCCTTTTTGCGTCGGCGCAGACAGCACGCCGGCCATCTTGTCGATTACTACGATATCTTCGTCGAAATAGAGCACGCTGAAGGGTAATTCTTCTTCTGGTGGGGCAAAGCGCGTGAGTTGATAGGCTTTATCGATGCCTTGGCGAAAATCGCAGCGAACGGTCGCACCGGGTGGCGGGGTGTGCGTGGGTTCGTCGCAGGCGACGCCGTCTACAGACACTAGAGCCGCTTGGATTGCCTTGCGTGCCATGCTGCGACTTAGACCGGGCAAGGCATCCGCTAGCTGAGCGAAAAGAGGCTGCGCTTCGCCGGTTTGGAATTCGTGTAGTCGGTAGAGTTCCGTCTTGCTCACGTGGCGTTCCGATCCGCGCTGGTTTTTAAGCGCACGGGTGAGGGTACAGAAGCACCCGAGTTGGCTAGCGGGTCTATTCCGCGCAGCATGTATCCCTGGCCGCGCGATACGTGCGTTTCCACTACGGGTAAATCCTCCGGATCTCGCATCTGCACCAGGAGCGTAGTGCGGGGCTCTGCGCTGGTATTAAGGCCGGAGCCGTGTATCGTTAAATAGCTAAAAAACAGCACGTCTCCCGCTTCGGCTGGGCAGGGAGTAGCTTCTGAAACGGGATATGCATCGGGGGGCAAGTGATGGCCTCCATCGCTCAAGTGACCTAGCATACCGCCCTTATGCGAACCGGGCACGACGCGCACGCACCCCTTTTCTATGGGTGCATCATCAAAGTGGATAATGGCGGCGATCATCGAATGGTGCTCGTGCGGGAAATAGGGCGCGTCTTGATGCATGGGAAAGGGGGCGCCCTTTTCCGGCGGTTTGATAAACATTTTAGTATGGTGGAGCTGCACGTTATCGCCGATGAGATCGGCGGCGCGGTCGGTCAGGCGCGGATCGACAAGTAGGCGCCCTATTGCCGAAGAGTGAAACTGCACGTTGTGACAGTGAAGCAGTTCGCGCGGTAGGTCGGTGACTTTGGCGCCGCTACCCCATCCCTGGTTGACTACGTCATCGGCCTGAGCGGCCAGGAGGCGCTGGGCGATCGCGTGCACTTCGTCGCGGAAGTAGGTCGCCTCTTCTCGGGTGAAAACGCTCTTTACGAGCACGTATCCGAGCGCGTCGTAGTGCTGCTTTTCCTCGGGGGTAAGCCCGTATGCCTTTGCCGATGTGATCATTGCAGTCTTTCAGGTTTATTGTGTGCTATGCGCTCTACGCGCGCTCTCAGAAAATAAGCAAAACGGAGTGATGACGGGAGCGGGTTTCGTCTGGCGAGAGTGGGGAATGTGTCCTAGGCTGCCGCTACGGTGGTCGGCGTTCGAGCAGCTGTTTGTCGAGCGCATTGTTCAGACCTGACTTATGTGGAAAAAAACCGAATCGCGCATAGAGCGCTGACCACTGCGGATCGCTAAAGAGATACACATGTTGACCGGTTAGATGCTCGAGCAGCTGGCTGATCATATCCGTGGCAATTCCGCGTCGACGCAGGTTGGGATGCGTCCAAACGTCTGCTATATACGCGCGGTTTGCGCTGTCGGAAACTGCACGCGCCGTCCCAACGACGTCGCGTTGTAAAACGGCTAAACACACACAGTCGCTGTCGGCAAAAGCCTGCTGTAGCTGCGCGGCGCTGCGTCCGCCGTGCGTGCCGTCGAGGGCAAGGTCAGCTCGCAGCGCCTTCCAGTCGACGGCTCGGTCCGTATGCAAATAAGTTATGTGCACGGCACCAAGATACGATTAACGCAAAATAAGAGCACGGCTAAAACGGCGTTTTTTTGATATAGCTCGACTGGGATCAATTACCTGTATAACGTAACCACGATACTCTTTTACATGACGCGGTGCGTATTCCTTATGAAGATACTATTACTTGCGGTATTTACATGGATAACGGTGGGAGGAGCTAGTATGAGTGGAGCTGAAAAAAAAACGAAGGTGAGAGTTGCCTTAGTCGGAGATTCAACCGTAACCGATCGCAGCGGATGGGGAAAGGCTTTTTCTAGTTTATTCGTCGAGTCTGTCGAAGTCCACAACTTTGCGGTGGGCGGGCGCAGTTCTAAAAGCTGGTATGAAGAGGGGCGTCTGCCCGAAGTACTGCAGGCTACTCCCGACTATGTGCTAATACAATTTGGACACAACGACCAGCCGGGAAAGGGTCCCGAGAGAGAAACGGATCCATCCTCGACGTATAGAGACTTTCTACGGCTGTATGTGACGGAGTTTCGCGCCATAGGCGCGCAGCCAATCATCCTTAGTTCCGTCGTACGACGCCAGTTTGACGGGCGGGGTGCTATCCGGTCCAGCTTGACTCCATGGGCTGAGGCTGCTGCCCAAGTGGCTCGTCAAATGGAGGTTCCGTTTATCGACCTGCACGCCCTCAGCTTGGCGTATCACGAGCAGATCGGCCCAGAAAAGAGTTGGGCATTTAATCCGGAAGAGGACGACGTGACGCATTTTAACGAGGAAGGTGGTGCGGCGATGGCCGCGCTGATTGCTGGACAGTTGGATGCGGCGGTTGCCGATCTCGCCGCCCATCTAAAGAAATAATGCGCTGACGCTAGGGCAGATTGCTTCGGTACTGCGCTACCATATCCTCGTAGCGCAGTGCGCTACCACCAAATAAATCCAGTGCACTGCCGACGGTGAAATCGAGGGCACCGTTGCCAAGGTGGAAAATCTGGTCGATATCGCTCTGGGCGCGCACGCCGCCTGCATAGGTGGTGGGCAGAGGGGTGATATCACCTAGCAGCGACACGAGTTCGCTGTCGATTCCCTGCTGTTTACCCTCCACATCGGTGGCGTGAATGAGAAACTCACAGCACGAATCGGCAAGGCTTGCTAGATTGTCGTGCGTGATTTCAAAACGAGTTGCCTGCTGCCAGCGGTCTGTCATCACGACGTAGCGACCGTCGATGCGAGCACAGCTTAGGTCCAAGACTAAACGTTCGCGACCGACTGCGGCCACCAGACGACGCAGGTTGTCGTGCTCTAGCTGTCCGCTGCGAAAGACATACGATGTGGCGATAAGTTGGGCGGCGCCCGCCCTGAGCCAGCGCGCCGCGTTGTCGGCGGTGATGCCGCCGCCTAGCTGCAGACCCTGTGGATAGGCGCGTAGGGCCTGTTCTGCGGCTTGTTCGTTGCCGGGGCCGAGCATGATGACATGGCCTCCGGGCAAATTATCGCGCTGGTAGCGTTCGGCAAAGTGGGCTGGTCCCTGCTGGGCGACGAAATTCGTTGTTGGCGCGCCCTCATCGTTGAGTGACGAGCCAACAATTTGCTTTACCTGGCCTTGATGCAGGTCGATACAGGGGCGAAAGCGCATCAGTCGATGCGGTAGTGCTGCAGCTTTTCTTCGTCGAGACTAACTCCTAACCCAGGCCCAGAAGGCGGATAGAGATACCCCTGCTCGATGCGCAGCGTTTCGTTGATAATATCATCGCTGTGGTAGACAAAACCGTTGACGTCGCTGGCGTAGCCTATGTTGCGCATAGCGAACGCTAGGTGAGCCTGAGCTGCTGTTCCAATGCCCAATTCGGGCATGCTGCCAATGATACACGGCAAGCGCGCCGCTTCGGCAATGGCGAAGATCTGTGCAGCCGGTCCAATGCCTCCTGCTTCAGAGACATAAACGTTGAAGACGTCTACCGCGTTGGCGCGTATACAGGCCATCGCATCGCTCGGCGTCCACACGCTCTCGTCGGCCATAATGGGTACTTCGACGTTGGCGCGAACGAAAGACAGACCTTCCATATCGCTGTAGTGGAGGGGCTGTTCGACCATTTCGATATCGAACATGGCTAGCTCGTTTATTTGACGCACGGCTTCTTTGGCCGAAGGCCAGCCCATGTTGGCATCGACGCGCAGCGTAATAGAGTCGACCTGTGTGCGGATGGCATCGAGGATTTGTAGGTCGGACTGCAGGTCGCGTCCCACTTTGCATTTGAGCGTCTGATAGCCTGCTTCAGCTAGGCGTGTGGCCTGTTCGGCAATGTCTTCAGCGTCGCCCATAGACAGCGAGTGACTGAGCAATACGCGCTCGCGTACGAGTCCGCCGAGCAGGTTATACACCGGCGTATCGAGCATCTTACCCACAATGTCATACAGCGCCATTTCGACGCCTGCTTTGGCCGGATAAGCTCTGTGTAGAAGAGCGTCCATATGAGCGCGGATCGAACTGATATGCGTTGGGTCAAAGCCCACGAGGGCATCGGCGAGCAGGCCGTTGATCGTTTCGCTCTCGCCGCGGCCACGGCGATCCCAGATACTAGAGGCTTCGCCCAGTCCAATTAGGCCGCTGTCAGTGTAGACGCGCACGACGGCGTTCTCACTGGCCTGCTGTGTCCCTAAACTGCTTTTAAAAGGGCGCGGTCGAGGCACGCGCACGGGTATAGCTTCTATGCGGGTTATTTTCATGGAGGACTAGTATAGGAGTGGCTTTGCTGGGCGTCAAGACAGCGCGTAGATGCTGAGGCGCGTATTGCCGTATTCGCGTGTGCGCACGCAGTTGAGCGAACCTACTTCGGTTGGTAAATCTAGCGTTTTCTGATGCTGTGCTAAGACGATTCCATCCTGTGCGAGGATTGGCGTAGCGGCCAATTTTTCAAGCAGAGCCTGGCAAAGGGGCTGGCCGGCGTGCTGAGCATGGTAGGGAGGATCCAGATAAATTGCGTCAAACAGCCGGGCTTCTTCATTTAGTCGAGG
>JAYOKQ010000002.1:57842-82043 GCA_038119905.1 Gemmatimonadota bacterium
TAGTCGAGGGATGAGCATCTCAGCGCGCACATCGTGCATTTGTGCGCCGACGCGCCATTCGCGCAGGAGGCCGCGCAGATGGCTATAGCGGCGGCGATCGGGTTCGTTGAATACGACCTGAGCGCCGCGGCTGAGCGCTTCCAAGCCCATTTGTCCAGAGCCGGCACACAGGTCGAGAAAACGGGTGCCCTGCAAGTCGGAACCGAGCATGGCAAAAATGGATTCTTTTAGGCGAGATGAGGTCAGCCGGAGGTTGCCCAACCGGCCGGAGGGTATGCGTCGGCCGCGTAAATCTCCGGTTACGATACGCACGTAACATGTCCTCCATATGTCTTAGGAACGAGCGAGTAGTTGCGTTGGTAGAAACGAGAACGGTAGTGAGGTATCGTCTGAGTCGTTTAGTTGCCCGTTACCGAATCCCAGACAACGGTGCCTAACGTAGTGCTCAGGCGCGCCTCTTCCAGGTCGGTGCTGGGAATGCAGTGCACGTTTCCATTGCCCTCTGTGTCCTGCAGGGTGACGTTGAGCATGGCATCATCCGCGCTGCGTTCGATGCGGCAAGATGCGGCCTTGTCGGTAAACACGTACTCGTCATCATCGCCAGTGGCTACGTTGGGCAGCATAAAACGCAGGGATGAATCCGGATGTATACCGCCTTCTATAAACAGATTTTGGTGTTGGTTGCGCACCTTGTCGGCTATCTCATCCATCTGTTGACCGTCACTCTCCTGGCGCAAGACGATAAAGTCGCGCTCTGCAACGAGAAGGAACAGTTCGCGGAGATGTTTGAGCAGCTGCAAAAATACTTTTTCGCGTGCGGGATTATCGCTGATATACTTCCGGTTGGCTCGGGCCAAATAGCCGACGATGCCCTTGGCAAAAAATTCAAGCAGAGCCGTTTTACGTCGAGCCTCGCTCAAGTCGCCCAGCGAGGAATAAAAGCTGGTTAGGTTGATACGCACCTGATTGTTTTCGTGCGATATGATGCGACTTACGTTGAAGTTAAGCGGGACGAGCGTGGCTTTACACGAGCGATCGACGCGCTTTTCCTCTTGGCGGATTTGGCGATCCAAGCTCTCGCGTTCCTCGCGTTTTCTCGCGAAGTCGCGGTATATATTGTCGATCGTGTTTTTCCTGTCGACGTAATCTCCAAGCACCATATGCGTCTGCATCAATTCGCCGCCGATGTAGACGTCGCCGGTCGTTGTTACGCGACTGTCCTGTATATCTCCGTCGACGTACAAATTCGCGCATTTGACCTGTGCGTGGAATAAATTGCCTTTAACGAGGAGATCCCCGGTTACCTGCAGTCGGCAGGGATTGTTTGGCATACCGTTCAACGAACCATCCACGACCATGGAGCGTGCGCCGTGTACGTTGGTGCCGGCAGGCATATCGTCCAATAAATGGCCGTTTTTATCGCCGGCATCAAATGTGTGGCTGCTGGCGTTCAGTCCCTTGCAGTCGACTGTTTCTCCGTCGCCTAGCAGGTCGTTTTCCACGGCGCTAATGTCGAAAATCGAAGCCATATTAACGGGCGCTGTCAGGCGTTTTGCCCAGACTGCGAATTTCATCCATGGCGCCTTGAATCTGCTGCGCCTTTTGTAATAGGGTGGTAAAGGTTTGCACGCTAACGGGCTTGGGTATCATAACGTCGATGCATCCAGCGACTTCATCCGATATTTCTTCGGGAATGAAACCGGAAATCACGGCGATAATCGCGTGCGGGCACATGTTGCGCAGCATGGCAATTATTTCTAATCCGCTAGCTCCGGGCATTTGGATATCGAGCGTTACGACATCGTAACTCTTTCTCAGCACCTGCGTCATGGCTTCTTCGCCGCTGCCTACGGTATCGATTTCTGAAAAACCGTTGATTTCGGCTAGCTGAGAAAAAAAGCTGGTTATCGCCTCTTCGTCATCTACTATGAGAATTTTCACAGTAACGAAACTCCTTGCAGTGCGGGCTATATAAAGTGTCCGGATTAATATACGAAATACGCGTAGACTAAAAAATACCTACCGTTTTTACGGAATGTATTTTTTAGTCATCTGCATCTTACACGCAGCGCAGAATCCGTCGCGTTATATGCTCCAATGGTTCAATAAAATCCACTGCACCGCGCGCGATGGCCTCTCGAGGCATGCCAAAGACAACCGAGGTCGCCTCGTCTTGGGCGATAGTGGGCGCGCCTGCATTCTTCATGTTGAGCAGGGCATCGGCCCCGTCTGCGCCCATGCCTGTGAGGATCACGCCTACGGCATCAACGCCGGCGTAGCGTGCCACCGAATTAAATAGCACTTCAACCGATGGCCGATGTCGGCCGACCAGGGGGCCCGTGCTCACCTTAGCCTGATAGAGCGCTCCGGAGCGGCGCAGCTGTAAATGCAGGTTTCCCGGGGCAATAAGCACTTTGCCTGGAACGACCGGCTCACCGTCTTCGGCCTCCTTTATTTGCGGAGGACAAAGGCCGTTTAGGCGCTGTGCAAAGGCTCTCGTAAAGTTTTCTGGCATATGCTGGACCACGAGCGTGCCGGGGCCATCGGCTGGAAATGATTGTAGCAGAACGCGCAGTGCCTCGGTCCCGCCGGTCGATGCGCCAATGGCAACGATCTTGTTGGTGGTGCGCGACAGGCGTTTGGCTGGGGCGTGGGGCACCGTGGGACTACGCCGTTGGCGCGTTACGTCGACCTGCGCCGCGGCTTTTATTTTTTGCGCCAGCTGTATCGACATGTCGCCGACGGTATAGGAGGCTCCAGGTTTGTTCATTACCTCGACGGCGCCTAGATCGAGTGCTTCGAGGGCTAGCTGGCTCCCCTTCTCCGTAAGCGACGAGACGACGATGACGGGCATGGGCTGGTAGTGCATCAATTTGCGCAAGAACGTGATGCCGTCCATGCGCGGCATTTCTATGTCCAGCGTAATTACATCGGGCTGTAGGCGAACGATTTTATCGCGTGCGATATAGGGGTCGGGTGCTGTTCCTACGACTTCCAGCTCGGGGTCGCGCGAGAGTTCTTCGGTAAAGATTTTTCTCACCACAGCCGAATCGTCGACTATGAGAACCTTTATGGGTGCCAAGGGTGTCTTTCTCTAAGGAATAGTTTACAGGCCAAGCTTAAATAGAACGGGTTCATCCTCCACCAAGAGTGTGGTTGTATCCTGTTCTGATTTATGCTGTTCCCACTGGGCTAGGTCGATTTCGGTAACAGTGGGAATGGATAGATCGAACTTAAGCCTGGGACCGAAGGCGGCGACGAGAAATTTACCGCAGACGACGTTGAGCAACTCTTTTAGCGCATCCGAGATGTCCTCTTTCTCAATATCTTCGACTTCCATGCCAAGCATATTGGCGATCAGTTCGGAAACCAGACTCTGCGGGAATATCAGTCCTAGACGACCTGAGCACGGACCGTCAAATTCAATGCGGGCATAGTGATAGGGCGGATCGGGTGGAGCAATCTCTCCATCGCCGCGATTCTCAGAGAACATAAACGCCTGTTCCTGTAAGACGTCCGACAGCATCTCTTCCATCGTGGTTAGAGATAAGTCGTTTGGATTGTTCTCGGACGGTACCCAGTCACTCATGGCGCTGCCTCCAAAATACTCTCCACCACTTCTTTTACGCGCTCGGGGCGCACGGGCTTGCACAGATAATCGCGAATGCCGTGCCCATGTAGTTCGTCCATCCGCTGTTGGCTGGCATCGCTGGAGATGACAATGACCGGGAGCGTGGAAAGCAGTCCATCTGCGGCCATTTTTTCTACCATTTCCATGCCGCTCATAACGGGCATGTGCAAGTCGGTTATGACCAGATCTATCCAGTTCTCTCTCAGCATCTCTAGGGCGTGGGCGCCGTTTTCTGCCGTGAAGACCTCGTTGATTTTGAGCCCACTTACGCGCAGCGTCTTTACTAGCATCATGCGCGCTGTTTTTGAGTCATCGACGACGAGAACGTTATAACTCATTAGAGCTCTACCTTTCCCGTTTGAGATCGGATTAGGACTTTGCCTGATTCAATAAATAGGCTCATCGTGCGCGATTTGTTGCTTCCCACATCTTCGCTTGCAATGAGTAAGTTATTTTTCCACATCAGCTTGCGTAGGATCGTATAGTTGCGCTCGCCGATTTTAAAATGCTTTTCTCGATCTAGGATCATGGCACCGCCCGCGACTTTTATCCGTAGCTTCTCGCGTTTGGCTCCCGCTTCAAATAGGGCTTTGAAAAAGAGGGGTATTCCGGTGTCGACGAACATTAGCGGATTCCGTTCGGCTTTTTCCGGAGATAGCTTGGATAGAGGGAGCATGACGTGTATAAGGCCGCCGATGCGCGTGGTGGGATCATAGGCAGTAACCCCTAGGCATGAACCCAGAGCATGCGTAATGATCTCCACGCGTGGATCATCCGATATGGCCATATCGGAAATCCCCACCGTGAGTCGGTGAGACAGCGGTTCGCTTCCCGAGTGCACTAGTCCCTCTTGTAGACAGCTGGTTGGCTGTAGCTGAAGCGATGTTTTACGCTCGCTAGGCTCTCTGAATGTCCGATAAACAGGTGTCCACCTGGTCGCAGGAGCTCGTAGTAGCGGTTGATTAGGCGTTCCTGCGTGGGGCGATCAAAATAGATCATGACGTTTCTGCAGAGAATGAGGTCGAAAGGTCCCTTCATCGGCCAACTGCCCATCAGGTTGAGGTTGGCAAAGCGGATGAGCGAGCGGGTGTCGGGTTTGATCGAGTAATGCTCGGCATCCTCTTTCTTCATGAAGTTCATCTTGTAGTATGCCGGCACATCGGCTACATGGTCGGCGTGGTATATACCGCCACGAGCGCGCTCCAAGATGGTATCGGAAATATCAGTGGCCAAGATGCGTACGGTAGATGCTTTTATGTATTTGTCGAATAGCAGCATACTCAGTGAATACGGTTCCTCACCCGAAGAGCAACCGGCGCTCCATATGCGCACATCCTCCCGCTGCGACCAGCTGGGGATGAGATGCTTCACGATGTAATCGAAATGGGCCATTTCGCGAAAAAAGCTGGTCTTGTTCGTCGTCATCGAATCGATGAGGATCAGCAATTCTCTGCGCGATTTATCCTGTTCTACGTAGCGGATATAGGCATCGAAACCGGCCAGGCCGAGAGCGCGTACGCGTTTGGCAAGGCGATTCTTAACTAAGTTTTCCTTGCCTACCTTTAGGTCAATACCGCTTACCTGATAGAGCCATTCCTGTATGCGCTGATACTGTTTTTCTGTTAGGACGTAATCGCTCTTTGTCGTTGTGTCTATGGCCATGTTCACAGTCTTTTTTCACTATAGAAATAAAAACGGCGCAAAAAGCAATATGCGCGCCTTAAATAGTGCAAAAAGCAGAGCGCGGATCGCCCCGTAGAGGTAATCCGCGCTCTGCTTTTTGCATGCATCGATGTGGCGTTATGCGGCGTCTTGTATGTGGGCGACGTGTCCCAACTCGGCTCGGGACAGCACTTTGTCGATGTTCAGTAGCAGTTTTATGCTGTCTTCTGTCTTGCCGATTCCCAGCAGATAACTGATGCTGATGCCCTTGTTGCCAAAAGCCGGCGGCGGCTGTATCGCGCTCGTTGGAATATCGATTACCTCGGATACGCGATCGACGACAATGCCCATTTCTAGGTCCTCTGCTTGGACGACGATAATGCAGGTCTCTCCGTTCGTTTCGATCGTTTCCATGCCGAATTTAGTACGCAGGTTGACCACGGGAACGACCTTGCCGCGCAGATTGATTACCCCGCATATAAACTTGGGCGTTCGTGGCACGGGGGTTATATCCATCATGCCAATGATCTCGCGGACTTTGAGAATTTCCAGACCATATTCTTCTCGGTCTAAGAAAAAAGTCAAATACTTACCGCCCAGTTCTACGGGGATATGGACGTTTGCAGCTTCGCTCATGGTCGTTTTTCTCCGCTTGCTATAGAATGCATTATTGATGTGCTGTGCTGGTTTCGCGGCTCTGTGCGACGAGGCCGTTGGCATCCAGGATCAGACCGATGCAGCCATCGCCTAGGATGGCACAGCCGGATAGGCAGGGATCCTGTCGCAGCTCTTCGTCGAGCCCCTTGATAACGACCTGCTGTAGGCCGAGCAACTCGTCGACCAAGAGACACGTGCGTTCTCCTTCGGCTTCGATGAGCATTACCAAGCCCTCCCAGGGATTGGTATAGCGGGGCGTTACGTCAAAGCGCTCGTGCAAACGCAGCAGTGGGTAGATCTCATCCAGGACTTTGACCATTTCTCCCTTGCCCATTACGGTGCAGATTTGTTCGGTCTTTGGACGTAGGGACGAGATAATAGATGTCAGGGGTAGAATATAGCGTTCGGCTCCTACGCCAATGACCATGCCGTCGATAATAGCCAGCGTAAGTGGTAGGCGGATGGTAAAGGTCGATCCTTTTCCGGGAGCCGATTGCACCTCTACTTTGCCGCGCAGCGTTTCTATATTTCGCCGCACGACGTCCATGCCAACACCGCGGCCCGAGACGTCGGAAATCTGCTCGGCTGTCGACAGGCCCGGATGAAAAACGAGGTCGTAGATTTCCTCATCGCTCAAGTTCTCATTTGGGCCTACCAGACCGCGCTCGATGGCTTTTTGCAGAACTCGATCTCGGTTGATGCCGTTGCCGTCGTCGCGCAGTTCAATGACAAAGTTTCCGCCCTTGTGGTACGCGTGGAGTGATACGTGGCCCTTCTCGCTCTTTCCGGCAGCTAGGCGCTTTTCACTTGTCTCGACGCCGTGGTCTACGGCGTTGCGCACCATATGCGTCAGTGGGTCGAGAATCTCCTCAATGACGTTCTTGTCGAGCTCAGTATCTTCACCCGACATAGAGAATTCGACCTGTTTGTCGCATTTGCGCGCTAGGTCGCGCACCATGCGCGCCATGCGGTCGAAGGTCGCGCGAATCGGCACCATGCGCATCGACATGGCAATCTCCTGCAGGTCGGTCGAAATCTTCATCAGCTGAGATATGTCCTTGGTCAGCTTCTGGTTCTCGGTCGAGACCACGTCTGGGTTCTGACTGACCTGGGTCTGTGCGATGACGAGCTCGCCCACGATATTGACCAGCGAATCGAGCTTGTCAGTGCCAACGCGCACGTGCAAGTCGCGGTTTTTGCTGTTAGCGGGTGCTTTTTCTGCGGGTCCGGCGGCAGGCGCTTCGCTCGGAGCAGAGGCGACTGTCTGTGCGCTGGGGGCTGGCGCCTCTTTGTTGGCTACGACAAAGCGAATTTTCTCGACAAAGGCCGAAACGTCGCGGGGCGTAACCGATCCCGAAGGCAATTGCTCCTCTACGTTTTGCAGCAGCTCTTTGAGCAGGTCGACCGATTCGAGGACGACGTCCATGATCGCTTGGTTGAGGACGAGCTGTTTTTTGCGCGCCGAGTCCAGCACGTCTTCCACGGAGTGCGACAAGTGCGTAACGTCTGTCAAATTGAGAAAGCCCGCCGCTCCTTTAATGGTGTGAAAGGCGCGAAAGATGGTGTTGAGGAGCTCGTCATCTTCCGGGTTGTCTTCTAATAGGAGCAGTGCATTTTCCGCATTGTGCAGGTGTTCGTCCGCTTCCGAGGAAAAGTCGGCAAAGATATCTTCGTCCACCTCTACAGCGGCTAGCTCGCGGACTTCCGGTTCGCTCTCAGGCGGTGCACCCGGCTCGCTGCGTTCGTAGGCTTCGTCCTCTAAAAAGTCAGCATCGGCTCCTCCGCTGGGAGGGGCGTCGCTGGCAATGAGCATGGCCTCGGGGCTTAAGTCGTCGCCGGCGGAAACGGCGGCCGTATCTTCGACTTCTCCTAGTGCCAAGATCTGCGCAAACAGAGTGGGATCTTCAAGCGATTCTTGACCTTCCCTCTCGAAGCTTGAGCGCAGTAAATCTAGCATGGCACAGCCGTGGGCTAGCAGGTCCATCGCTTCGTCGACTTCGCATTCTTCGAGGATCAATCTCTCGAGAATTTTGCCCATAGCCGTTGCGACAAGCGCGGCCTGGGGCGTTTCGTTCGTTAGTTCGGCTGCCAGATTCTCCAAGTCGCCGCTGAGCACGCCTAGCGTGCTGAGATCGTTTATGTTGAGCTCGTTGAAACTGGCTTCTATTTGGGCGATAGACTGTTGCATCGGGCTCATGGTCCCGCTGTCGTTGATGTCCTCACTGCGCTCTTCCACGGTTTCTTCGGTCCCTTCTATTTCCATCGCTGAGGGGACCTCGCTGTCGACATCCACTATGTGGGATCGGTCATCGGTGTCCGTTCTCGATTGCAATACAATGGCCGACAGTGCCTCTAAACGCTGGATAAACTGTTCGGTGTGTGGTATGCTGCTGGACTCTCCCTGCAGTGCCAAACGAACACTTTCGATTAGGTTGCGCAGCAGATCAATAGATTCAATGCCTAGTTCGCTTATCGCGCGCTGCATTTCGACTTGACCCGACCGCACGACATCGAGGATGCTTTCGACTCCGTGCGTCAGTTCGATTACATCCGGCAGGTTGGCGTAGCTGGCCGCTCCTTTAAGCGTGTGGTAGATGCGAAAGAGCGTGTCGAGTTGGGAGGTGTCTTCTGGGTGGGTCTCGAGCGATAGCCAAATTGTTTCGGCGGCATCAATATGCTCTTCGGCCTCTTCGGTGAAGCACTCGAAGGCATAGGTGTCGATGGCGCGAATATCCACCGTGGGCGACTTAGCGGAATCTTGAGTTGACTCTTCGTTTGCTGTGCTGTCCGTTTCGACGGGGTCTTCTACGGCGAATTCCGCTAGTCCGACGATGCGATCGTAGAGCTGGGGATCATCGATTTGATGCGAACCGCGCTCGTTGGACGCATAGAGACGCTGCAGCAGAGCAATGCCTTCGGCAAGCAGATCGAGCGCCTCGGGCGATTCGCCGATTTGTTCGGACAAGACCTGCAGGCCGCTGGCCAATGCCGTGCTCTGTGGATATGCCTCTAACAGCGGCAGCAAATTGGCGATGCCTCTACTGAGAGCTTGGGCGCTGCTCTGTGGATCGGCGTCGGCAATCATAACGACGCCGGCGAGTTGTTCGATAGCTATCTGCGTAGGATTCATATAGTGCGAATTCTGTTGGTGCTGTGCGAATTAAAAGACACGGTTTTATCCAGTAGAGCAATTAAACCAAGCTATACTGAGTATATATCGGCCGATTTTCGTCTGGCTGTATGTTCTGGGGCCAATAATCGACGGAGTATCCGTTATGGGAAAAAGATTCTCTCTTTCCGACTTGGCGCCATGCGAAGCCCGGGCAGACCGCACGAGTTGTTTCGTGCTCGCGTTTGCCTATAGCCCCTGCCGCAGGGGCTATATTATATGTATTTGTCGGGGTATTTGCATGAAATTTGTTTTTCTTTAGGTGAGAATGTTTGATGTGATGCGAACTAGGGCTGTCGAAAGGCCAAGGTGATGACGGAACACTGGGATGTCGCTGTAATCGGATGTGGAGGAATGGGCAGTGCGGCACTATATCATCTGGCGCAGCGCGGTGTGCGCGTCTGCGCCATCGAGCGCTTTAAGCCTGGTCATGATCGGGGTTCCTCGCACGGGGAAACTCGCATCATACGCAAGGCCTACTTGGAGCATCCCAACTATGTGCCCCTACTCGATCGCGCCTACGTGCTATGGGACCGGTTGGCGGAAGAATGTGAACAGGAACTAATCGTGCGCAGCGGTCTGTTGGCTATGGGGCACGTCGATTCTATGGTCATACGTGGTCAGGCTGCCTGCTATGCGGTGTGCGATCTACCGCACGAAGTGCTGGACGAGGACGAGATACGCTATCGCTATCCAGCGTTGGGCGTTGGGCGAGACTGGCGCGCCTATCACGATCCACTCGGCGGTTTTTTGCGCGTTGAATCGTGCGTCGCACAGCACGCGCAGAGGGCCGAGATATATGGCGCGACGATATACTCAGACGAAGTGATGCAAGATTGGCGTGCCGATGGGGACGGGGTGTTTATTGAGACCAATAGACGGACGCTGAAAGCCGGTCGCATGGTGCTGGCCGCTGGCCCTTGGTCAGTGGCTCAACTGCGCGCGCTAGGCATAGAGACGCGCGTGCTGCGCAAGGTGCTGCTGTGGTACGGTGGCGAGGGCGTACAGCGCTATGCGCTGGGAGACCTGCCGTGTTTTCTAGTGGGAAGGGACGCGAGCGAAGATATTTTTTACGGTTTCCCCGCGCTCGATGGGAAGGGTGTAAAGGTGGCCGAGCACAATATTTCCATGCAGGATGGCGTGGACGATCCGCTACAGCTCGACCGCGCACTCGCCCCCGCCGACGAAGCGCTCGTGCTTCCCTTTATAGAAGATTTTTTACCCCATTTGCAGCCTCGGCGCACCCATCACGCCGTTTGTATGTATACGATGACGTCCGACGAGCATTTTGTAGTGGATGTTCATCCCCTATATCCCCAGGTGGTAATCGCCGGTGGGTTTTCCGGACACGGGTTTAAATTTGCATCTGTTATGGGCGAGGTATTAGCCGAGCTTGCGCTCGATGGACGGAGCCAGCAGCCCATTGAATTCTTGCGCTTGAAGCGCTTTGCAGGAGGCACAGAATAGATGGATTTAGGACTGCAGGGTCGAGTGGCTCTCGTTAGCGGAGCGACGCGCGGTATCGGTCGGGAGATTGCTCGGACGCTGATCGACGAGGGGGCGCGTTTGGCCATTTGCGCACGAGGACGAGAGGGATTAGATGCGGCGGCGGAGGAGCTGCAGGCGGCCGGTGGTGAGGTGTTTGCCGCTCCCTGCGATGTGCGCAAGCGCGGTGAAGTGGAAGCTTTTGTCGACGGTGCGGCTAACGCGTTGGGAGGAATAGATATCCTTATCAATAACGTGGGTGGATCGGCCGGTGGAACGCTGCTTGAGAGCAGCGATGAAGAGTGGGAAGAGACCTTTCAACTGAACGTCTTTCACGCCGTGCGCACTACGCGCGCCGCGCTGCCGCACATGCAAAAGCGAGGGGGAGGAGCGGTTGTTATTATCACGTCCATATCGGGTGCAAAGCCGGCGCCACGCGCGCAATATGGTAGTGCCAAAGCGGCGGAAAACTTTCTGGCTGGTGCACTGGCGCTAGAGCTTGCCGAGTCGAATGTGCGCGTCAACGCAGTCGCGCCGGGATCCATCTATTTTTCCGGCGGCGGATGGCAGCGTTTTCATCGCGAGCATGCGGAGCGTTTCGATGATTTCGTCCGGCGCGAGTTTCCCGCCCAGCGACTTGGATCGCCGCAGGAGGTGGCCGATGTAGTGGCATTCTTGGTGTCAGATCGAGCGCGCTGGATAAACGGCGCCGTCATACCGGTAGACGGCGCACAGGGGCGTCCGTCCGTTATGTAGGTGGATCCACCGCCATAGATGGGCGGCGGATCCACGCCGGAGTGGTTCTATCCTTGAAAGAGCGAAAGGGCGCCGTCCACATAGATTTCTGTTCCCGTTACATAGCTGGCTTCGTCGCTGGCCAAGTACAATATGGCGTTGGCCACTTCTTCGGAGGAAGCAGGGCGCTGCTGCAGGGGAATCATACCTTGGGGATATTCGCGTGGAATGCGAATTTTCTCGATATCGCGTGGAAAAGTATTCTCGCGGATATTGGTTTTTGTTGCTCCAGGACACACGACATTGATGCGGATATTCCACTGAGCTAGTTCGACGGCGGCCATTTTTGTGAAGGTTACCTGTGCGGCTTTAGAGCAGGCATAGGCGGTAAATCCGAAGTTTGAAAAGATGCGATTCCCGTTGACAGAGGAAACGACCACAATGCTGCCTCCGCCCGCTGCGCGCAGGTGGGGTATCGCGTATTTGACGGTCAGAAACGTGCCGCGCACGTTGATGTCCTGCGTCTGACTCCACTCTTCGGGCGTGATGTCTTCAATGGGTGCAAATACGCCGTTGATCCCTGCGTTAGGCACGACGATGTCTAGTCGCCCCCATCGCTCGACTGTTTCGGCCACTAGTTTTTCTACGTGCGCGGGTTCTGCTACATCACCTGGCAGGCCTAATGCCTCGCCGCCCATTTGTTCAATTTCTTCGACTGCTTCACGGCAGCGTTCGGCTCGCCGCGCCGTAATGGCGACCCTGGCACCTTCGCGTGCAAAGGCCACGGCTGCCGCGCGGCCAATGCCGCTGCTTCCTCCCGTGACGAGTGCTACTCTCCCCTCCAACTTCATGGCGATATTCCTTTCTGTGGACTATGCACTCAGCCTGTAATCGCTGTCGCCGTCGTAGTTGACGGCTTTCATCGAGGTAAATAATTTATGGCTACTGTATCATAAAATCGGCAAATATATGTCGGTACACGAGATCGGCAATAGAGCCACATTAGGGAGATACAAAATGGCTGATGGTGTAGAAGCAAACGTGAACGCAAGCTCTCGTCCGAGCGAATTGAAAATCACCGACATGCGCGTTGTGAACCTGCGCGGCGCACCTTTTCGCTCGACGATTATTCGCCTGGATACCAACCAGGGCATCTGCGGGTACGGCGAAGTGCGCGACGGGGGCAGTGAGACCTATGCACTGATGCTAAAGAGCCGTTTAATCGGCGAAAACCCCTGTAATGTCGACAAGATTTTTCGCAAGATTAAGCAGTTTGGCCACCACGCGCGCCAGGCCGGTGGCGTATGTGGGATAGAAATGGCGCTGATGGACCTGGCTGGAAAAGCCTACGGCGTGCCGGCCTACCAGCTGGCAGGGGGTAAGTTCCGCGACAAAATCCTATGCTATTGCGATACGCCTTCCGAGCGCAAGGGTACCGATATGGGCAAGCGCCTGAAGGAGCGCATGGAAAACGGCTTCGGCTTTCTCAAAATGGACGTTGGAATCGGCCTGTTGCGCGACACGGAAGATACGCTGATCTCGCCGCCCAACATGATGAAGACGCACGAGATTATGCATCCCTTTACCGGCATTCAGATCACGGATAAGGGGATCGACCTGCTGTGTCAGTACGTGGCTGAGGTGCGCGAGGAGATTGGTTATCAAGTGCCGTTGGCCGTCGATCACTTTGGCCATATTGGCGTTGAATCCTGCATTCGTCTGGGCAAGGCGCTCGACCAATTTTCGCTGGCCTGGTACGAAGACATGATCCCCTGGCAGTTTGCCGACCAGTGGCAGCGCTTGGCCGAATCGGTTGATACGCCGGTCTGTACCGGTGAGGACATCTATCTCAAAGAAGGCTTTATGCCGCTTTTTGAGCGCCGTGGTATTGCCGTCGCACATCCGGACTTGGCCTCTTCTGGCGGCATCCTCGAGACCAAGAAAGTGGGCGATCTCGCACAGGAACACGGCATAGCAATGGCACTGCACATGGCCATGTCGCCGATTGCTGCGCTGGCCTCGGTACACTGCGCAGCGGCCACTGAAAATTTTATGGTGTTGGAAAATCACTCCGTCGACCAGTTGGAACAGTGGAGTAGCTTGGTCGAAGGGTTGCCCGTCCCGCTGATTGAAGACGGCCATATCGCCGTGCCGGAAGGCCCGGGTCTCGGTTTTACCGATCTCAACGAAGAAGTGTTGAACGAGTTCGTCGACAAGGATAATCCCGGTATTTTCGAATCCACAGAGCGCTGGGACAACGAGCGCGCGCACGATCGCCTGTGGAGCTAACGCATTCGCATGCGAACGGGGGGAGGGGCGGTTATCGCCTCTCCCCCTTTGTTTTTTTAATTGTAATCGGCGGAAAGGTGCATGAGTAAACAGGTATATGAAATTGCGCTACTAAAGGGGGATGGCATTGGTCCCGAGGTCGTAGACGAGGCGCTGGCCGTGCTGCAAGCCCTCGATTCGCCGCGCTTTAACTTTACGGAGCATCCCTGCGGGGCTGGCTGCTATCTGGCGTGCGGTCAACCGCTGCCAGAGGCTACGGTCGAAGCCTGTCGCGCTGCCGATGCCGTCCTGCTGGGCGCGATGGGCTTGCCCGACGTGCGCTGGAAAGACGGCACGGAGATGCGTCCGCAGATCGACCTGCGCATTTTGCTCGATCTGTATGCGGGCGTGCGGCCAATCTACCTGTATAATGCGGTGCATTCGCCGCTCAAAGGCGTCGAGGCGGGCGAGATTGACTTTGTCATTCTGCGCGAAAACGTAGAGGGTCTATTCGCGTCAATGAACGGAGGCATTGAGCTGCGCGGAGAGGTCGCCGTCGATTCTATGGTGATCACCCGCAGCGGGACGGAGCGCGTCGTTCGCTATGCCTTTGATTTGGCGATGCAGCGCGGGCGCTCGCCGATGCGAGTGACCTGCGTCGACAAGGCCAATGTCTTTAAGTCGATGGCCTTTTTTCGCTCTATATACGACGGAGTCGCCGCCGACTATCCCGACGTCCAGCGCGACTATGCCTACGTAGATGCGCTGAGCATGTACTTGGTGCAGCGTCCGCAGGACTACGACGTGCTCGTCGCCGAGAATATGTACGGCGACATCATATCCGATCTGGCCGCAGGTTTAGTAGGCGGATTGGGCATGGCGCCATCGGCCGATATCGGACCGGATGCGGCCGTTTTTCAGCCTTCGCATGGCACGGCACCCGATATTGCGGGACGGGGATTGGCCAATCCTATTGCCATGGTGCTGTCGGCATCCATGATGCTTAACTGGCTGGGTGAGCGCCACGCCGATCCTCAGGCGACGGAAGCCGCCCAACGCATAGAGCGCGCCGTGCGGCAAGTCATAGCGGAGGCCGATGCAGGCACGCCCGATCTCGGTGGTACTATGACGACGAGTGAGCTCGGTCAATCTATCGTAGAGGCCCTCTGATATGGATCGTCGTACCTTTCTCGGCCTGAGCTTCGGAGCGCTAGCGGCTGGTTCGCTCCCCGGTTGGAGCGCGCCGGTTGCCTCAGAACAGCGCGCGCGCGCGCGCGCGCTGGGGATTGTTATTGGCCAGATGGAAACAGGGCCGCTCAATGCTATTACTGACGTGTCCGGCGTGCGCGTGGGCCACGTTACCCTGATCCGCGGCGAGGGGCCGCTCGTCGTTGGCCAAGGGCCGGTGCGCACCGGAGTGACGGCCATATTGCCGCACGGAGATATCCTATCGCAGAGTGCCTGCTACGCGGCGGATTTTACGCTCAACGGCAACGGCGAACTGACCGGCATGGGCTATGTGCGTCGGCGAGGCCTGTTGGCTGCACCCATTCTGTTTACCAATACTTCGAGCGTGGGCACTGTCTATGACGGCGCGTTGAGCTGGATGCTCGAACGCGATCCCAACTTATTCGGGATGGGCGACCGCATCGAACCGGTCGTCGGTGAGACCTGGGGAGATTTTCTCAACGATACGGCCGGTCGACACGTCCAGCCGCAGCATGCGCGTCAGGCCATCGAAGCGGCTACAGAAGGTCCGGTCCCCGAAGGCTGCGTGGGCGGTGGCACGGCCATGCGCGCGTTTGAATTCAAAGCCGGCATTGGCACGGCATCGCGCGTCGTTCCGTGCGATGAGGCTGCATACACCGTCGGCGTTCTCGTTCAGGCCAATTTTGGTCGTCGCGCCCAACTGCGCGTCGACGGCGTGCCGGTTGGACGTGAGATTCCCGAGGCGATGCCCGAACGTGGGACATACAAGAAAAACAAATCGATGCTGTTGGCGGTGGCTACCGACGCACCCATGCTACCGGTTCAACTGCAGCGTCTGTGCAAACGCGTGGCGATGGGATTGGCGCGCACGGGAGCCATTTCTACGCACGGCAGTGGTGACCTGTTTATCGCCTTTTCAACCGGGCAGCGGGTCGAGCGGGATGGGTCGAGCGAAACTCGGATGCTGAAAGACCGTTGGATCTCCTCTTTCCATCAGGCCGTTGTCGAATCTACTGAAGAGGCGATCCTCAATTCGCTGACGATGGCCCACGCGATGACCGGCCGCGATGGCAATACGTATCACGCGCTGCCGCTGGATCGCCTGCGCGAGGTTATGCGTGCGCACGGGAGGCTCAAGTGACGGCGTTGCGCGGATTGAACGTATCTGTGGGGCGACTCCCTGTGGGAGAGCTGGACTCAATTGCCGACGTCGAGGGCGTTCAGGTCGGGCATGCGTCGGTTGGAGGGTTCGATGTGCGAATCGGTCTGAGCGTGGTGCTGCCCTATCCGCGGGCGACGGTAGAAAAGAGACTTTTTGTCGGTCGCTGGGCCTTGGATAGGGGGGGTGCCGCTTCTGCGTTGGGCGTTGCCGAAGATTTTGGCACGCTCTCCTCGCCGATTGCACTCGTACCGGCACCGGCGTTCGGCAGAGCCTACGAGGCGCTAATTCATCAGGGAATTGCTCGAGACAGCGGCCTGTCGACCGACGCGGGATGGCCCCCGGTGGTCATCGGAATGGACGACGGAGCGTGGAACGACGCGCGGCGCGTTTACGAGAGCGTAGAACAGCGCGATATCGATCGGGCCATTGAAGCGGCTAGCCAGACAGTTGTTGAGGGTAATGTGGGCATTGGGCGCGCGCTGCGCGCGTTCGGCCTGCGCGGCGGTGTGGGCACGGCATCGCGCTGTGTTAATGCGCACTGCGTTGGTGTTTTTGTTGCGGTCAATGGTGGATTGCCCGGTGATCTGCGCTTGGACGGACGCTCGGTCGCTCTGCCGAGTGGACAGGGGAATGGGCCGCAGGAATTTGCCGCGGTCATCGCTACCGACGCACCGCTGCTACCCTTTCAACTCAATGCGCTCGCTCAGCGCGCCGCCCTGGGAGCTGGCCGCTGCGGTTTGTGGAATGTGGCCACGCGCGAAGCGCAGGTTTGGGCGTTTTCCACGTCGGAAGCGCAGGCGGATGCGCAGCGTGCCGAACTCGTACGCTTGGCCGCAGTGGATGATTCGACGCTCTACGGCCTGTTTGCCGCCGCCGCCGAGGCGACTGAATCCGCTGTCCTCAGTGCGCTCGTCGCAGCAGAGCCCCTAAAGAGTAACTCGCATCAACTGGATGTGTTAGACGTCGAACGGTTAAAGGCTGCGAGAGAGGCGAGATGAACGTATTACTCGAATCCGAAGCGGATCTGACCGCGTTTCGCTCGGCTCTGTTGGACTGGTATGCCGCCCATAAACGGCAGCTCGACTGGCGCGATAGCGAGGATCCATATCACGTGTGGATCTCTGAGATCATGCTTCAACAGACGCGGGTCGAGCAAATGGGCACGTATTTCACCCGTTTTGTCGCCCGTTTTCCGACAATATTTGATTTGGCTGCGGCAGACGAGAGCGATGTGCTAAAGGTATGGGAAGGACTCGGCTATTACGCGCGAGCTCGCAATATGCACAAGGCGGCTCGGGAAATTGTCGATGAACGCAGCGGTCAAATCCCCGACACCTATGACGAACTGCTGGCGCTGTCGGGGATTGGTCCGTATACGGCAGCTGCTGTTAGCAGCATCGCTTTTGATCGAGACCACGCCGTGCTTGATGGCAATGTCATACGCGTGCTATGCCGCCTACTGCGGATCGAGGGCGATCCGCGCCGTGCCGCAGTAAAGGCGCAACTCATCGCCGCGAGTGACCGTTTGCTGCAGCCGGGCCGGGCCGGTGATTTTAACCAGGGCATGATGGAATTGGGTGCGCGCGTTTGCACTCCACAAAAGCCGCACTGCGCTACGTGTCCGGTTGGCTCTCTGTGTCGAGCTAAGGCCGAATTGGACGATCCGACGTCTCTTCCTTTCAAAGCGCCAAAAAAGAAGAAGCCTCACTATCCGGTAGCTGCCGGTTTGATCTGGAAAGACGGCCGGGTGCTGATTGCCCAAAGGCCAAGCGAAGGTATGTTGGGCGGGCTGTGGGAGTTTCCGGGGGGCAAGCGCGAAGAGGGTGAGACGCTGCAGGAATGCCTGCGACGCGAGATTCGCGAGGAATTGGATTTTGATATTGAGGTGGGCGATGTGCTGTGCAGCGTCGATCACGCCTATTCACATTTTAGTATTACGCTGTATGCGCTGAATGCGCGCTATAAGACGGGCGAGCCCAAAGCTATTGGCTGTTCGGATTGGCGGTGGGTCCACCCAGAAGAATTGGACGACTTTGCCTTTCCGCGCAGCGATAGGAAGGTCATAGAGCACATGCGCCAGCAGGGATGGCAACTGGCGCTCATTTAACGGGGGTCGAATTGGCTACAGAACAAGGTGTGTGGGAACGTATCAAGGAGCGCGGTCTGGGACTGTTCGTGCGCGGCATGTGCATGGGAACAGCCGACGTCATTCCCGGTGTTTCCGGTGGCACGGTCGCGTTGATTATGGGCATTTACGACGAACTCGTTTCGACGATTGCCTCGATTGATGGCCGCGTGATCAAGGCGCTGATGCGCGGTCGCATCGGCGAAGTCCTGCACTTGGTTAACGCCGCGTTTCTCGTGCCGCTGTTGCTTGGGATCGCCGTGGCGATTGCCTCTTTTGCCAAACTCATCACGTATTTACTGGCCAATCATCCACAGCCCGTTTGGGGCTTTTTCAGTGGCCTCATTTTGGCCAGTGCTCTCTACGTTGCACGTCAAGTAGAAAATGGTTTGAGCGGCAACCGCCTCGTTTTTTCGGTCTTGGGTATTGCCTTTGGCTACGGAATAACGGTGCTGGTGCCGGTTGAGACGGGCACCGAAAGCTATAAGTTTGTCCTGGCGGGTGTCGTCGCCATCTGTGCGATGATTCTGCCGGGAATCAGCGGCTCTTTTCTGTTGGTCATCATGGGAAAGTATCAGCAGGTGTTTAACGCGGTGCACGAGCGCGAATGGCAGGTTATAGCGCTCTTTGGCGTGGGCGCGGTGCTAGGTATTTTAGGTTTTTCCCGCCTGCTCAAGCGCCTGCTGGCGCGCTATTATTCAGCGACGATGGCGTTTCTGGTTGGCCTAATGCTCGGTTCGCTACGCAAAGTTTGGCCTTTTCGCACCGTCTTGGAGGAGCGCACCGTCGGAACCAAAACCCTCGTGCTGCGCGACGAATGCGTGTGGCCAGGGGAATTTACCGGTGAGGTGTGGCTCAGCTTTGTTCTGATGGTCGTAGGGGCTGTGCTGGTGCTGGTATTGGAACGCGTAGGGCGATCGCGCTGAGAGGGCGCTATTCGTCTTCGATATCGCGCTGAGCGGCGCGAAACCGGCGCATGCGTCGAAAAAAGATGTAGACTAATCCCGCAAGGGCTGTATACAGTCCCAGTTCGTATATCCATCCTTCTAGGCCGAGCACGACCGGCCATAGGGCGAGAATACTGACGAGGATGAAAATGTCCTCAAACAGCCGACTTCTCTTGCCCGGGTCTCTCTCTTCAGACATCGGATAGCGCCTTATAGATTGCGTAGTTTTTGAGCACTAGTTTAACGTACAGACGCGTTTCTTTAAAGGGGATGCGCTCGATAAATGCATCGGCGTCGTCGTGTGGAAATCGCTCGAGCCACTGGCGCGCGTTGTGCGGACCGGCGTTGTAGGCGGCCAGGCCGAGTTCAAATCCCATATCGGCAGTAGGGCCATCGGTAAATTGACGTACCTGATCGCCGAGAAAGTAGCTGCCGAGTCGAATGGATACGTCCGGATCGTAGAGCGAAGTGCGCTTAAAGCGCGCTAGGCCGAGATGATTGGCCAAGGTTTTACCCGTTTGCGGCATGATCTGCATCAGACCCAGCGCACCGGCCCTTGACGTGGCGCCCTCGTTAAACGTGCTCTCCTGGCGAATAACGGACAGCACCAAATAGGGGTCGACGTTGGCTTCGTTCGCCGCGCGCACGATCTGCTCCCAGTAATAGCTGGGATAGACGCGCTCCCAGTCGCTGCTGCGGCCGTTGGCTACAAAAATGCGCATGGAAAGGCGCACGGCGCGGTCTAGAAAACCAAGGGCTTCATAGCGGTCGCGAATCAGATCTAATTTTTCGACGTCGCTGCCATTGAGCGCCTCGGCCTGCATGAGTTCGCGGCGCGCCTGCTGGCGTAGGCCCAGCGCATAGAGCGCGTCACTGCGCATGAGGTAATCGGAACCCTCTACCTCGTCGGCCGATAGCTGACTGCGCATGAGTTCACCCGAGCGATCCAATGTCTCGGGGCTGCTATAGCCCAACTTGACCGCTCGAGTGGAATAGTACGAACGCGGGAATCCATTGGCTGCGCGCCGATAGTAGCTTTGCGACTCCACGCTCCGACCTAGCTCTGCGGCGACCTTGCCGGCCCAGTAGAGGCTCTGGTCGACGATATGGGGTTCTCGCGCCATGCCGCTGAGGCGCTTAAATACCTGAAGCGCTTTGTCGAATTCGCCTCTGCAATAGAAGGTAAATCCAATACCCCAACCGGCCTCGTCGCGGTAGCTGCTCTGCGGATGGTTATCTACGAGCAGGCGATAGAGGCGCTCTGCCTCGGAAAAGTGGTTGTTGCGCTCGGCAGATTTAGCCGCCTGCCACAGGGCATCGTCCGCCAGATCATGCTGCGGAAATTGGCCGGCAAAGTGTTCATAGGTGGCAATGGCTTCTGCTTCGCGATTGCGGCGGACGTGAATGCCGCCGATGCGGTAGAGTGCCGAGGGCAATCCATATTGATCGTGCGTTTTTTTGAACGTGCGAATGGCCGTCTCGTATTGGCCGACGCCCAGCTGGGAGCTGGCCAATAAATAGTAGGCATCGGCAATGCGTTGGTCGCGCGGATACTTCTCGATAAAGCGCTGAAAACGCTTCCTGGCATCGACATAGCGCTTGTGCGTGTGATACGTCGATGCTACGGCAAAGGCCTCTCGGACGCTGAGCGGTCCCTTAATTTTTATCGCTGCGCTCAGAGCGCGGTCGGCGGTTGGATGCTCTTCCATCAGCTGCACAAAGCGCTGGCGTGCGGCCTGTGTTTGCCCTGCTTCTATGTGGGCTATAGCCATCGACCACAGCGCGCGCGGTGCTAAGTAGGTATCCCCAAGCTGCTGTTGGTATAGTTCAATGGCCTCTTCATGACGCTCTGTCTCCATGAAAAGGGAAGCCAACCGCTGGCGAATAGAGCGTACGATTAGATCGTTGGTGCTGGTGGAAAGTATGGTTTGATATTGGTCAATGGCCGCTTCGATCTGCTCCATGTCTTCGAGGGCTTGGGCCAGCCAAAACTGGCGATATTCCTCGAGAGAGGCGGGCGGCTCTGTAAGGTCGAGTAAGTGTGCATGGGCCGAATCCGGCTTGCCCAGTTGTAGTTCACACAGCGCGATTTGGAGCAGGCGCTGGGTCGCCTCTTCGGACGACAGCGTGTCCGGTCGCACGCGTACGAGCTGTTTATAGGCGCCAGCGTAGTCGCCTTTGGCAATGAGTTCGCTGATTTGACCGGTCGGCGGAGGCTGGTAGGTGCCCAGGCCAAAAAAGTGTATATAGGCGGTGAAGGGCAGCAATACCAGCAGAGATAGGCCGAAGATTTTCAGCCCCATTTTTGTTCGTCGATCCATATTTGCCCAGCCCAGTATAATTACCTAAGGGATTTAAAATAAATGAGCTACGTGTTGTTGCCCTAAAATAGGGAGAGGGGTGTCATTGGTCCAAGCGCAAAAATGGAAAGAGGCGCGCGCGAGGCGTTTTAGGATTTGGGGGCGTTGAGTGATTTCTTGAGTGTATCGGCAAAGCTCGGTGAGGCCGCGCTATGCTGCTCCTTTTCGACCGCTTCGAGTTCTTTGAGGTGGCGACGCACCTCACTCAGTCCTGCGTGTATTTCGCGGTTGAGCTTTTCCAGCTTAGGAGAAAACTGGTTGGATAGGGGAGATGTATTCATTGCTCTATTCGGATACTTGGCTAAGGGTTTCCTATATAGAAGCAAATATCATACCATAAATATACAGAGTAAATAATTATATAATTATCTGTTTTTATTTTACTTACATTGATTTGTGTTGAAAAAGAAGAAGGCCCGGTGGAAGTTCTTTCCACCGGGCCTGACATCTATGAGAAAACTTTGCCGCGCGCTTAGCGCTTGGGTGCGTAGAGATGGGGGCTCTGTCCGTAGTATACTTCGGCTGCTTCCATAACGGTCTCAGATAGCGTAGGATGTGGGTGAATCGATAGCTGCACGTCGGAAGCCAACGCGGCCATCTCCACGGCGAGCACGCCCTCGGCAATCAGTTCTCCGGCACCGGCACCGGCAATGCCGACGCCTAAAATCCGGTCGGTCGACGGATCGATGATCATTTTTGTCAGGCCATCGTTGCGGTCGACAGTGGTGGCTCGGCCCGATGCACTCCATGGAAAGCGGGCGATTTTAACCGTTTGGCCTTCTCGCTTGGCCTGTTCTTCGGTCAGTCCACACCAGGCGATTTCGGGGTCGGTGTATACGACGTTGGGAATAGCAACCGGCTCGAATACTAGCTTGTCATGGCCGGCCAAAACCTCGGCGACGAGTGCCCCCTGGTGCGAGGCTGTATGCGCTAAGCCGGCGCCGACCAAGTCGCCAATGGCAAAGATATTGGGGGCAGCGGTACGCATCTGCGCATCGGTCTGCACGTAGCCGCGTTCGTCCAACGCGATGGAAGTGTGTTCCAGGCCCAGGTCGTCGGAATTGGGCACTCGGCCAACGGACAGCAGCAGCTTGGAGAACGTGCGCTGAAAAGGCTGGCCATCGGCCGCTTCAAAATCGACCTCAATGCCGGCTGGGGTGGCTTGGACTTTGATGACTTTTGTGTCGAGCCATATGTTGGCAAAGCTCTTTTCGACGCGTCCCTGTAGCGGCTTGACTAAATCGCGATCTGCTGGAGGAACGAGTCCAGACATCATTTCCACGACGGAAACTTCGCTGCCTAGTGCGGCATAAACCTGGCCCAGTTCCATGCCGATGATGCCTCCTCCGACGATGAGCAGGCTCCCGGGAATGTCCTCAAGGGCCAGGGCGCTGGTCGAATCCATTAAACGGCTGTCATCTATGCGAAAAACCCCGGGCACGGCCGGACGCGAGCCGCTGGCGACGATGGCGTGTTGGAACTGTAGAGACTGCGTTCCGCCCTCTACCAACTCGACGTCTAGCGTGCTGTCGCTGGTAAAGCGGGCACGTCCTCGCACGTGGTTGAGCTTGCGCGCTTTGACGAGTTGACCTAGCCCGCCGGTCATCTTGGCAACGACGCCGTCTTTGTACGCGCGAAGCTTGTCTAGGTCTATGCTAGGTTCGGCAAATTCTACGCCCCAGTGCCGCGCCTCTTTGCTCTCATTGAGCAATTTGGCTACGTGCAGCAGCGCCTTGGATGGGATGCAGCCTCGATAGAGGCAAACGCCGCCGGGATTTGCCTCTGGGTCGATAAGCGTCACGTCGAGGCCTAGATCGGCTGCTTTAAAAGCGGCTACATACCCTCCGGGGCCGCCACCAATTACGGCTAGTTGCGTTGTTTCCATGGCGTAATCAGCCCTCTAACAAGACGACAAAAGGGTTCTGTAGAGCTTCGCATATCCAGCGCAAAAAGCGCGCTCCGTCTGCTCCGTCGATAAGGCGGTGATCGTAGCTGAGCGAGAGGGGCATCATGGTGCGCGGCTGAAATTGTCCGTCGATATAGACGGGCTCAATGCTGGAGCGCGCTACGCCGAGTATGGCCACCTCCGGTGGGTTGACGATGGGCGTAAAGGCCGTTCCCCCCATGACGCCGACGTTGCTGATGGTCATGCTGCCACCCTGCATGTCAGCCGGCGTAATTTTGCGATCGCGCGTTTTCTGCGCCATTTCGCTCAGTTCGACGGAAAGCTCGATAATGTTCTTTTGGTCTACATCTCGCACGACGGGCACCATTAGGCCGTGGGGTGTGTCGACGGCGATGCCGACATGGCAATACTGCTTGTAGATAACTTCGTTGCGCTCGATGTCGATGCTGGCGTTGAACTGTGGAAAGACCTTGAGCGCAGCGCCCAACACTTTGATGAGAATCGCCGTCGGCGTGAGTTTGCCGCCTGCTGCTTCTGCGCGCTTGCCGTGCTCTTTGCGCCAGAGCTCGAGGTCGCTTACATCGGCTTTATCAAACTGCGTGACCATAGGAATAGTCGACCAGGCCTGGGAAAGGCGCTCTGCCGTTATTTGGCGCACCTTTGACATGGGCTGGCGCTCAATGGAGCCCCACTGACTGAAGTCGGGTAGGGGGGCTGCCGCTGCTGCCGGCGCTGCACTGCGCGTTTGGTGCAAATTCTTAGAATGAGCTTTCACGTCATCGGCGGAGATGCGACCACCGGGACCTTGTCCTTCGACCTGGGTAATGTCTACGCCGATTTCGCGGGCCAAGCGGCGGACGGAGGGGGCGGCCGGCACGCGCTGTG
>JAYOKQ010000002.1:82143-108005 GCA_038119905.1 Gemmatimonadota bacterium
ACGCCGATTTCGCGGGCCAAGCGGCGGACGGAGGGGGCGGCCGGCACGCGCTGTGTAGCCTCTGCCGGACGAGCAGGTGCTGCTGCCGGTGCCGGTGCGGGTTGTACAGCTGCTGGCTGTGCAGGTGCAGTTGGAGCGGCAGCGGGCTCATCCGGGGGGGCAGGTGCTGCTGCCGGTGCCGGTATGGCGGCCGTAGCAGCGATCGTCAGCAGGAGTTGCCCCACGGCGGCGCTGTCGCCCTCTTTGACGTGGACGGTTTCTACGACGCCGCCCGCCGAGGCGGGCACTTCGATAACGGCCTTATCGGTTTCTAACTCGAGGACGGGCTGATCTTCCTCGATGTGGTCGCCTGCGCTGACCAAGACGCTAACGACGTCGCCGCGCTCGATATTTTCGCCCAAGTCGGGCATCTTGAATTCGATGGATCCCGTTGGTTGGGGCTCGGCCGTCGGTGTGGCCTGTGTGGCCGGTGCCGGTTCGGCTGGTGTGGGTTCGGCCGGTGCCGGCTCGGGCGCTGCGCTTTCGGCGCTTTCGTTATCCAGGGTTAGCAGAAGCTGCCCCACGGCGGCGCTATCGCCCTCTTTGACGTGAATTTCCTTCACGACGCCGCCCGCTGAAGCGGGGACTTCAATAACGGCCTTATCGGTTTCCAGCTCGATAACGGGCTGGTCTTCTTCGATGTGATCGCCGACGCTGACCAACACGCTGACGACGTCGCCGCGCTCGATGTTCTCGCCCAAATCGGGCATCTTGAATTCTATCGGCATAGTCCTTTTCGTCCTGTCGCGCGCCGCGTTAGCGGTATACGGGGTTGGGTTTCTCGGAGTCGATGTCCAGATCCCGCATTGCTTTTTGCACGACTTTGTATTCGATCTGTCCGGCGTCTGCCAGTCCGCTTAGTGCCCCCAGGGCGATAAAGCGCGCGTCGACTTCGAAAAAGTCACGCAGCGCTTCGCGGCTCTCGCTGCGACCAAAGCCATCCGTGCCCAGTGCCACGGGGGCCTCTGGGAACCAACGTGCAATTGATTCCGGCAGGGCCTTCACGTAGTCTGATGCGATGACAAAGGGCCCCTGCACTCCGTCGAGGCAGGTTTCGATATAGCTTTGTTTCTTTTCCTCGCCCGGGTGCATGCGATTCCAGCGCTCGGTGTCGAGTGCATCGCGGTGAAGGTTTTTAAAGCTGGTGATACTCCACACATCGGCCGCCACGTTAAACTGCTCCTCGAGTAACTTCTGCGCTTCGAGGACTTTATACATAATGGCTCCGCTGCCAAAGAGCTGTGTCTTTAGCTTGGCGCGCTTTTTGGTCGATTGATTGAACTTGTAAAGGCCCTTGAGAATGCCTTCTTCGCAGCCTTTCGGCATAGCAGGCATGGGGTATTGCTCGTTCTCGACCGTCATGTAGTAGAATATGTCTTCTTGCTCGACGTACATACGGCGGATGCCTTCGCGGACAATAACGGCGATCTCGTAGGCAAAGGCCGGGTCGTAAGCCATCATATTTGGCACCGGATAGGCCAGCAGATGGCTGTGTCCGTCTTCGTGCTGCAGGCCTTCGCCGTTGAGCGTGGTGCGCCCGGCCGTTCCGCCTACCATGAACCCCTTGACGCGCATATCGCCGGCTAGCCACACGAGGTCGCCGATGCGCTGCATGCCAAACATCGAGTAATAGACGAAAAAGGGAATCGTGTTGATGCCGTGCGTCGAATAGGCCGATCCCGCTGCAATAAACGAGGACATAGACCCGGCTTCTGTGATGCCTTCCTCTAGAATCTGGCCGTTTTTTGCCTCCTTGTAGTAAGATACTACATCCTTGTCAACCGGCTCGTAGAGCTGGCCGACGCTGGAGTAGATACCGAACTGCCTAAAGAGGGGATCCATGCCGAATGTGCGCGCTTCGTCGGGAATGATCGGTACGATGTATTTGCCTATCTGTTTGTCCTGAAGAAGTTTGCGCAAGACAGCGACAAAGGCCATCGTCGTGGCGAGCGTGCGTTCGCCCGAGTCTTTTTCGAATTCTTCCCACAGCTCGACCGGAGGCATCTGCAGCGGTTCGCTCTTGGTGCTGCGGCTGGGCACGGCCCCGCCGAGGGCACCGCGTCGCTCGCGGATGTACTGCATCTCCGGGCTGTCGTCGTCCGGCCGGTAAAAAGGCGCGGCCGCGACTTCGTCGTCTGAAATGGGGATGCCGAAGCGCGTTCGGAACGAGCGCAATTCATTTTCGTTGAGCGATTTCTGCTGGTGGGTGATGTTCTTACCCTCACCGGCTTCACCCATTCCGTATCCCTTGATGGTTTTAGCGAGCACAACGGTTGGCGCCCCTTTGTGCTCGGTAGCTGCTTTGTAGGCCGAGTAGACTTTTTCTGGGTCGTGACCGCCGCGACGCAGCTTTTCAATTTGCTCGTCGGATAGATGAGAGACCAAGTCGAGCAGTCGTTCGTCTTTGCCGAAAAAGTCTTTGCGGATATAGTCTCCGTCTGAAACGGTGTATTTCTGGTACTGGCCGTCTACCACTTCGCCCATGCGCTGGACCAGCACGCCCTCGTCGTCCTTTTCGATTAGCGCGTCCCAATCATCGCCCCAGATCACTTTGATGACGTTCCAACCGGCGCCGCGGAAGGCCGCTTCGAGTTCCTGGATGATCTTGCCATTTCCGCGCACCGGGCCGTCGAGACGCTGCAGGTTGCAGTTGATGACCCACGTTAGGTTGTCCAGCTTTTCGCGCGAGGCTAGGGTGATCGCGCCGAGCGTTTCGGGTTCGTCGCACTCGCCGTCGCCCAAGAAGGCCCATACGCGGCCATCGTTGGCCGGCTTGAGTCCGCGGTTTTCCAGATAGCGGTTAAAGCGGGCCTGATAAATGGACATGATAGGGCCGAGTCCCATAGAAACGGTTGGGAACTGCCAGAAATCGGGCATCAGCCAAGGGTGCGGATAGGAAGACAGGCCGCCGCCGGGCTGAAGTTCGCGTCGGAAGTTGGACAGCTGCTCTTCACTCAGGCGTCCTTCGACGAAAGCGCGAGCGTACATGCCGGGTGCCGCGTGGCCCTGAAAATAGATCTGGTCGCCCGAATGCTCGGGTGTGCGCGCGCGGAAAAAGTGGTTGTAGCCGATCTCGTACAGGGTGGCAGAAGACGCAAACGTCGAGATATGGCCGCCGGGAGCTGCTTTATCGCGGTTGGCGCGGACGACCATGGCCATCGCGTTCCAGCGCACGATGCTCTTGATGCGGCGCTCTATTTCGCGGCTGCCGGGAAACGTCGCCTGAGACGAGCGCGGTATGGTGTTTACATAGGGGGTATTCGCAGTGAATGGTAGGTCAATGCCGGCCTGATGGGCTCGCAGCTCGAGCTGCTCCAGCAGGTGGCGCACCTGTTCGGGGGATCGCTCTGCCAACACGTAGTCGAGCGATTCTAACCATTCGCGCAGTTCCAGTTCTAGTTCTTTTGCTTCTTCACTCATGGCGAACGTGAGTCCTCGTCTTCTGGGGTAAGAGGCGCAGAGAGCGCATCGTTAAACAAATCAAAATAAGAACTTCGGCATGTTTTGCAAAGGCACAACCTGGCGCTTGGACCGTTGCTACACAAGCAGAAGATACCCCCGTTCTATATATTATCACCGCCTGTGAGGAGAGGAACTGAGAGGACGGTGCGCCGTCCCCATTATACGGTGCATTGGGTGTGCGTTGAATCCACTGTGATTGTCCGGATTTGCTGAATGACGAGAGAGAAAACACATCGGGCCATATGGCTGAGTATACTCGCTTCTATCCTCCTGCATGTTGTGGGCCTTTACATGGCGCGAGATATGTGGTTAGACGAGCTGGAGACGGAAGCTTTTCGCGCCCGATTGGCGAATCTCGCTCCGCTATTCAAGCCGCGTCGTCTCAATACGGCGCAAAAACCGCTCCCCGAACCGCCCGTTGAGTTCGAGCTTGAGTATATCGCAGCCGACAGGGAGGCCGTCGAGCTCAGCGAGCGCGAGCTGCCGATGGAACTGCGTCCCCAGGAGGTAGAAGTGCCCGAGGCGCCCGTTGCGCTGCGCGAATTGGCCAGTGGGGCCAAAGAGGACGATCCCATTCTCGAGCGCGTTAAGATGCTTTCCCCATCAGAGCTCGGGCCGTTAGACAGCCTGGGGTTGCCCTCGATGGATCTGCTGCGCATCGTCGATATGGCGCGCGCCAACAAAGATCATGCGGCGGTGATAGTCGATCCGTCGAGCCGGCGCGATCTGACGGGCTATGTCAACTTTACCCAACTGCGGGTCTACGGTGCCGGCAGCGGGCGAGGCCAGCTCGATGCGCTGACGCGTTATCTGCGCGACAATACGCGAATTCTCGCTAGCGTGCGCGAAAAGACCTACGACTATTTCCTATCTGAGAACCTGCTGCGGGATCCGATTCACTTTCTGTTCCAAGGCGGGGGCATGATTCCCTATCGCGACGATACGCTGACTTTCTTCTCGCCGGAAGAAAAGGCGATGATGGAACGCTATTTGCGCGAGGGAGGCTTTCTCTTTATCGAGGGCAGCAATCGCTATTTGCGCGAAATGCGCAGCCATTTGCGCTCTATACTAGGCACCGACGCCGTGCTGCGCCCGATTCCCATCTCGCATCCGATCTATCACGCTTTCTACGAGTTCGGTGGTGGCTTTCCTGGTGAGGACAAGGCGCGTTTAGTCGAAGTGGGCGATAATCCTAGCTGGTACTACCCGACCCAGCAGCGCGATGAACCCGTGGCCGCCGAACAGGCGACGGCTTTTAATCAAGCCGTCGAAGAAGAAATACAGACAGAACAGCCGCCGCGTTTGGGCCTATGGGGCGTGGAAATGGACGGCCAACTTGTCGCCGTGCTGAGCGATATGGGGCTGCATACCAACTGGGCGCTTAGCTTCAATATGGATGGCGGCGGCAGCGAGCCGGTGCTCTACTCGCTTATGGCAGGGACCAATATCATCTCCTATGCGCTGACGCGCTCTGGCGGTCGCACGCCACAGCTACCGCCACCGGCTTGGATGACTCGACGTCCCGTTGCCAAGGTATCCAATGCATTAGACGATCCGGAGCGCTTTGTCGAGCGCAGCGTGGAAGACGTCGAAATCTTTTCGACGCTCGACGCTTCGCTGGCGCTGGTGCAGGCCCCGCTAGGGGAACGCATCGACCAAGACCTGCAGCTGCGTCTAGACGGTCGCTACGCATTAGAACTGCTCAAAACCGGGTATAATGGCGTCCTTTTGCACAACCTTCCGGCCGGTGAACACTGGATTGAATTGACCTACGGCGGCCAGACACAACAGCTTGACTTTTCGCTGGAAGGCGGCAGTGTATTGACGCTGAACTTTGCCCTAAATCGCTTTGCCTTTATCAGCCAACTGCGCCTTGAGGCGCAAGACGAGCAGGTCGGTCTGGGACAGTGGCAGCAGGCCTTCTCCGATTTGATCGTGGAGGAGATCTACCTAGCCGACGATCGCGAATGGTTGGAAAGTACGCGGCAGGAGGCCGCCGATTAGCCCTAGTACGTTCTGCGTAAATCCTTCCTGTAAAGGCCCGCCAAGTGCGAGCCCTTGCTTTTTTGTATGCCGCTCATAGCTTAGTTCGTAAGTGCTTATTTTTATTGAAAACACAACGGTGAAACACATTTTGTTATACAGTTCTATTCCGCGACTCTTTTATGCGCTGGCCGTCCTATTATCCACCGCAGAGAGCCGTTCCGAAGAGGGGGCCCATGCGCCGGTGCGCGGGATTTATATCAACGCACACGCAGCCGGTAGCACGCGTGGAGACGAACTGGTCGATGCGCTTGTTGCGGCCGGTGGAAATGCGATTGTCTTTGATGTTAAGGACCGGTTGGGGCGGCTGAGTTATACGTCCGAGGTCGCTTTGGCACGGTCGATCGGCGCTAGCAAAGAGGCGACAATCGGCCAACCGTTGGAGCGAGTCGGCGCGTGGCGTGCGCGCGGCCTTTATGTGATTGCCCGTTTGACGTGTTTTCACGATGCGCGTTTGGCCGAGCAGCGGGGTGATTTGGCTCCGCTGTCGCGCAGCGGAGCGGGCGTGTGGTCGGAGAAGGGAACCCCCAATTGGGTCGATCCATCTAGGCCGGAAGTGCAGCAGTACCTGATCGATCTAGCGCTCGAAGTCGCCGCGTTTGGCGTCGATGAAATTCAATTGGACTATGTGCGCTTTCCGACGGAAGGAAACTTGGCTGACGCCGTGTTTGCCTTTGATCCGAAGGCACTGCCCAAAGCGGATGTTATAACGGGTTTTGTGCGCCGCATGCGCGCTGCGTTAGATCCGATCGGCGTGCGCCTGTCGGCCGATATTTTTGGCGTAACCGCTTGGGGTAGTCGCGCGGATACCGAGACGATAGGACAGCACGTAGACGATTTACTGGCCCATCTCGACGTGGTTTCGCCCATGCTGTATCCCTCGCATTTCGAAGATGGTTTCGGGCGCATTTCCAGCCCGGTGAATTATCCTTACTACTTTTTATATCAGGGTTGTGAGCGGCTGCGCCAGCGCGCGGCTGCGCGCGGCGTGGAGGTGCGGCCTTGGATTCAGGCATTTGATTATCGCGTAGCTCGCTACAACGCGATGTATGTTACAGAGCAGCTGTATGGGGCCGAGGATGGCGGCGCGCAGGGATGGTTGCTGTGGAACCCGCGCAGTCGCTATGAAATCGGCCTAGATGCCATTGCGCAGTTTGTCGAGGGGACGGCTCTCCAGCAGAGTTCGTCTGAGCGCCAGCCACCGCCCATACGTTCTCCCAGCGCAGACTAAAGCTCGTCGCTCTGGCGCAGTCGCCCTTCTAAGCGCTCCCAGCCCAGCGCTTCTCGCACAAAGCGTCGGATATCTTCAACTACTCCGTAAAAGCAGGGAATGACTACCAACATGAGCATGGTCGCTGTCGTCAGGCCGTAAACGATGAGGGTGGCCAGCGGTGACCAAACCGCTGACTTGCCCGTCAGGCCTAGCGCAATGGGGAGCACGCCGCCCACGGTGGTGACCGTCGTCAGCAGGATGGGTCGCAGTCGTTTTGATGCCGCATCGAGCATGGCATCGCGCACCGACAGGCCGCGCTGCACGGCGGAGTTTGCGAAGCTGATTAGAACAATAGAGTCGTTGACGACGACGCCCGACAGCCCCACCATGCCGTAAATTGCCGTGATCGAGAGAGGGTAACCATTAGCAATAAGTCCGACCATGGCGCCTGCCAGAGCAAACGGGATGGTCATCAGTATGATGAAAGGCTGGATGAGAGAGCGGAACTGCACGACGAGAATAAAGAAAATGCACATGGCGCCCAGACTGAAGAGCAGAACGATATTGTCGAATGCTTGGTTGAACTCCTGGAATTGTCCGCCAAAAACGAGCGTGTAGCCTGGATAAGCCGGTGCAATCTGCTCTTGGAAGTAGGTCTTCAGATCGTCCACTGTGCGCGCTGCAGCCCCCGTTTCACTCTCCTCTGCAAAAACGGTGATGGTGCGGCGGAAGTCGCGGCGTTTGATTTCGCTAAAACCGGTGTCTCGGCGCAGATCGGCCACCGATCCCAGCCGAACAAACTCCTGACCCGGAGTGCGGATGTCGATGTCCTGCAGGCGGCTGCCGGATGTAAACCAAGCTGGTGGATAGCGCACGAGAATAGGGCGCTCTTCGTCTTCAGCGCTAAACGTACCGGCGGGGTAGCCGTTGAGTGCACCCTGTAATGCTAGGCCGACATCGCTAGAAGTCAGCCCAAGTCGCTGCGCTTCGGCGCGCTTGAGCCCGAAGGTCAACTCGCCTTTCCCGGGCACGTAGTCATCGCCGATGTTAATGAGCCCAGGGTAGCTCGCTAGGCGCGTTTTAAGGCGTTCGGCGATGGCATCTAGCGCGGCGAAATCGTCGCCCTGAATTTTGGCCTCGAGCGGGTAGTCTTTGGGCGGACCATTTTCAATGATTTTGACCCGCACTTCTTCCTGCGTATAGCCCAAGTCGGCTGCGGCGTGGCGCATGTAGGCCACCATGCTCTCCAGACGTTCTTTTACTTCGGAACCATCTTCGATATCGACGATGATCTCTGCGTAGTTGGGTCGTGTAAAGGTGCGACTTTCCGTGTTTTGAACGCCGACGTTGACTAGCACGCGTTCGACGTGGACGGCATATTTTTCGGGCATGGCGCGCACCGCCTCTTCGAGACGCTGCGTATGGCGATCGGTTTCGTCCAGAGCCGTGCCTTCTGGCAGCGTTAGCCAAACGGCAAAGTAGCTTTGCGGATCTGAGCTGAACAACTCCTGTCGCAGTTGAGGAAACACGACGCCGGCCGAAACGAGAATCGCTGCAGGTACGCCAATGGCCACGGCGTAGCGCCGCCAAGAGGGCAGCAGGTTTGAAAGGAGCCGAACGTAATGCTGCGTTAGGCGATTGATGCGGGTGTCGAGGGGGCTCTTGTGCTGGCCGCCCCCAAAGTCGGCGATGTGCGATGGTAGAATAAAAAAGCACTCAACTAAAGAGGCCAACAAGGTTAGACTGACGGTGATTGGCACGACTTTGAGAAATTCGCCAATGGTGCCGGGCAGTAGCACGAGCGGCATAAAGGCGGCGATGGTCGTCAACGTTGAAGTGAGGACTGGCGACAGGACTTCCTGCGTCCCGACAATGACCGCCTCGGCGCGCTTCCAACCCATCTGTATGTAGCGATAGACGTTTTCTATGACGACAATGGCATCGTCTACGACCATGCCGAGCACAAGAACAAGGCCGAAGAGCGTATTTTCATTGATCGATGAACCCATGATCTTCAGCATGGCAAAAGCCAGACTAAAGGCGATGGGAATGCCGATGGCCGTCAGCAGACTATTGCGCCAGCCAATAAAAAGCCAGAGCACGACGATGACTAGCAGGCCACCTGCCAGCGCGTTGGTTTGAAGATTGACCAGCGCATTGCGCACGCGGATAGAGGTGTCGTTAACTAGGTCAATGTGCATTCCAGCGGGTAAGTTCTGTGCGGATTCCTCTATCAGTTGGTGAATTTTATCGAGTAAATCTAGCGATGAGCCGACGTCTTTCTTGGTTACGCCGAGGGCAATGCTGCGGCGCTCTTCCAATCGGGAACGCGCCTCCTCGCGCGCGTAGGTGTCGACGACCGTAGCAACTTGACCAAGGGATACGTGTTTGCCCTGGGGATCGCGCGAAACGACGGTAGAGCGTATGTCGTCCAAGCTGCGGAATTGCCCCTGGTGGCGGACCAGAAATTCGGACTGACCTAGCTGTAGGGTGCCGGCAGGTATGTCGGCATTTTGGCGTGTTATAGCCGCGCTTATATCGCCTAATGATAGGCCGAGTTCACGGGCGCGCGGAGGATCTACCTGGACGTGAATCTGCCGTTCGCGATCGTCGAATAGAAAGACTCGGTCAACCTCCCAGAAATCTTCGATTGAGTCGCTTAAGTCATCGATGCCATCGCGCAGTTGGCTGTAGGTGATGTGCTCATCCCCGCTGAGGGCTACTTGGACCAGAGGAATAAAGTTGGACGACTTAATTTTTATGTAGAATGGATCAAGAACGGCATCGGGGAGACTAACTCGATCGATGGCCTGTCGCGTCTCCTGGTACTGGCGTTCAAATTCCTCGGTCGAGATATCCTCAAACTGCATGGAAAACTCGACCCCCCCCTCGCTGGAGATTGAATTAAACTGACTTACGTAGTCAATTTTTTCTAGCTCTTCTTCGGCCGGTTGGGTGATTAGTCGCTCGATGTCGGCTGCCGAGACGCCCGGATAGGAAAGCACTACAAAGAGCCACTTGAGGTTGACCGGCGGCAGGTACTCTTGCGGCATGGTTACATAGGCCCCGGCGCCCCCTAGTAAAAAGCACGCGCTGAGCAGGTTGGCAATGAGGGGGTTCGCTACGACCCAGCGAAAGAGTGATTTCACGGCTGAAGACCTAACGAAGCCGCGATTCGTACTTGCAGGCCATCGGCCATTAAGGACCCGCCTGTGGCTACGACCTGCCCCGCGCTAAGTCCGCCTGTGATTAGGAACTGACCACCGGGTAATTCTCTGCCAATGGTCACGACCGTTTGGCGGAGGAAAATGCCGTCTTCTCGCCGGTCCACGATATAGGCGTAGGTGATTCCGGCGAACGAGCGCAGGGCACTTTCGCTGACCAACACACCGCGCAATGGCCTGCGCGTAGTCAATTCTATCTCGGCCAGAGCTCCGAACGAGCGAGTCCCTTCATTGGGAGCTTGCAGTTCGACGGGATAGCGATGTGACTGCGGGTCGGCTACGCGCGAAAACGAGCGCACTTCGGCGTAAAACGGCGCGCTGCCGTCGCTGGGGGTAATTCGCGCAGGCAGGCCCTGCTCAAGCCACAGAACCTCGCTGGCCGATACGCTTGCATGTACCTGCACGCTGTCGGTTGCAGCCAGTCGCACCAAGGGCTGGCCTGCTGATACCGTTTCGCCGATTTCCGCATAGAGCGCGGCGACTTCGCCGCCAAAGGGGGCGCGCAGGCTGCTCTTCATCCATTCCAATTGGGCCATCTGCAGTGCGGTGTTTGCGGCTTTTTTCTGTGCGGCTGCACGATCTCTTTGAAACGTGGCGTTTTGCAACTCTTGTTCCGTTGCCGTCCCGTCTTCGTGCAGTTGGCGCACGCGTTGCCAGTCCTGTTCGGCGAGGGTATGCAGACTGCTCGCCGCATCGAGCTCGGCGCTGCGCAGCGCGTGCTGCAGGACGAATACCTGCGGATCGAGGTAGAGCAGCGTATCGCCCTTGGCTACGTATTGGCCAATCCGCGTCGGCTGTTGCTCGATGGTGCCGCTTACTTCGCTGGCTAAGGTGGCCTGACGGTGTGGATAGATTGTTCCGTCTAAGTGAAGACGATGGCTTATGGAAGTGTCCTTCAGTGCAAGTATCTCTACGCGCGGTAGCTCGTCGGCTGCGAGTGGACGACACAAGGAGAGAAACACAAGAAAACGGGCCAATTGCATGGGAAAAACCTGTTGAATGACGGCATACATGGCAGGTTGAGGCGCTTTGTCTTGGGGTGATGATAGCATAAAAAACGGGGAGCGCAAGCGCGCTCCCCGCCGTTGTTCTCTACGGTGTAGGCTGCTATAAAAAGCGCTTCATCTCACCGCTCTGGAGCCGGTTCCAATACTCGTTGAGGCGCTCCTTTATCTGCGAGCTGAGCAGAATGCCGCCGATGATATTGGGGAACGCCATGCTGAGGATCATTAGGTCGGAAAAGTCGATGACATTTTTGAGCTGAGTCACTGCGCCGACGAAAACGAAGAACACAAAGAGCAGGCGGAAGACGATCATCGAACTCGTCCCAAACAGATACTCCCAAGCGCGCTCTCCATAGTATTCCCATGAGATCATAGTTGAGTAGGCAAAGAGGCAGATGACGATTGCCAGCACGTATTCGGCTCCGGGAATGACTGAACCGAAGGCTCTTGCGGTCATTTCGGCCCCCTTACCCTGTAAGGAGGGATCTTGATAGACGCCGGTTAGCATAACGACAAGGGCGGTCATGGTGCATATGACGATGGTGTCGATAAAGGGGCCTATCATAGCGACAATGCCCTCGCGTGCGGCCTCTTCTGTCTTGGCAGCTGAGTGCGCAATTGCGGCGGAGCCGATGCCCGCTTCGTTGGAAAACGCCGCGCGCGTGATGCCGGTTACCATAATGCCCAACACGCCGCCATATATGGCATCGCCGCTGAAGGCTTGGCTGACGACGAGAGCAAACATCGCCGGAACCTGTCCGATATTGGATAGGATGATGAACAGTGCGCTGATGACGTAGAGCAGGCACATGGCCGGCACGAGGCGCGATGTCACGCCGGCAATACGGCGTATGCCGCCAATGATGACCACGCCGACGAGTGCGGCCAGAATCAGGCCAATCAGCCAGTTGTAGGTCTTAAAAAACGGACTCAGCGTGCCTAAGGCCTCTAACGTCTGATTCGACTGAAACATGTTGCCGCCGCCGAGCGAGCCACCTATGCACAGCATGGCAAACAAGACGGCCAGCGTCCGCCCGAGTGCTCTGCGTCCTTGGCTACCGAGTCCTTTTTCAAGGTAGTACATGGGGCCACCCGAAACGCGTCCGTCCGGATGGATTTCCCTGTACATAATCGCCAGCGTGCAAGAGGCTAATTTGGACGACATGCCAAAGACGGCGGTGATAATCATCCAGACGAGAGCGCCCGGGCCGCCGGTGCCAATAGCCACGGCCACGCCGGCAATATTGCCCAGGCCAATCGTTGCCGAAAGTGCGCTGGTCAGCGCCTTAAAGTGGGAAATTTCACCGGGGTCATCCGGGTCGTCATAGGAACCGCGCACCACGCTGATAGCGTGGCCAAAAGCGCGCAGAGAGAAGAAGCCGAAATACAGAGTGTAGTAGATTCCACCGAGCAGGAGGACGCCAACGACCAATGGAACTCCTGTGCCAAAATCGAAGAGCAGAATAGACGCCAGCAGACCGACGGTGCCGCCCAATATGGAGTCTAACTCTCCCAAACGACCCTGGACCCAACTCGGTGAGGTGCCGTCCTGAGCAGCTGCTGGTAGGGCCGTAAAGAAGAGTAGGAACATACCCAAAAGGGCCGATAGGAATCGCGTAGAAGAGCGCATCAATCTTCTTCTCCATTGCATTTTGGCAGCGCCCGTACTGGGGCAGTAGCTGCACGTGCATAGCGTGGTCAAACGGGGCAAGGCGGAGGGGCTAAGGCCACACGTGAACGCTCTATATCAGCCAGACTATAGCGTGCTGCAGCGCAAGATTCGCGCCGCTGGCCATTGGGACGCGGCGCTGAGCCTCGGTGCGGAAAAGCGCTCTCGGCGGCGAATTATCCGCATAATCGCACCAAGTATATACATGCCCACTGCCTGCTGCAAGCCAGATGTCAAAGGTCAAAAATCGTTTCGACTTCAAACCAGCGTCCCGGCATCGGCACCCCGGCGATCTCTTCATACCTCGCATCCGTCAGGTTGCGAATGTGCAGGCGCACGGAGCCGTGTGCTGTGCTGCGGCTGAGCGATACCTGCGCAACGGCATAATCGTCTGCACGGGTTCGCTGGCGATAGTCATATCGCCAGCGAATGCGAATGTCGGCTGGCAGATGATGTCCTATATGCAGACCTATCTGGTGGCGCGGCTGCGTGAAAACGTATTTGGATTCGAATCCATCGGCTAGATTCTGCGTCTTGTCATTCCAACTGTAATTGAGCGACGGTTGAATGTATTCCCATTTCCGATAGGCGACATTGATTAAAACACCTAAGGTGCGCACTTTCCCCAAGTTTTGCGCTCTCCAGGGCGGTTGCTCAATGGGGCGTACATAGTCGACTAGATTGCTCTCAAAGCGCACGTAGGTTTGGCCCTGCACGTGCAGGTATTGTAGGATCTGTGCCTGCAGACCGGTATCGTAGATCCAAGCGCGCTCTGCGTTTAGATCGGGGTTGCCGACGTTGTTGGGATCCTCGTAATAGAACTCGGTGAAAGATGGCGCGCGGAAGGCCCGTCCCAAGCCGACAGAAAGCAGCGTTGATCCCACATGGCGCGCTATGCGCAGTGCGGGCGATAGTTCGGCTGCATACGCTGTGCTGTAGTCGATTCGTGCGCTGGCGCTGATAGACCAGCGCCCCACAGGATAAAGCGACTCGGCAAAGAGCGCCCCGCGTGTCTGATGATGTTGGCCCAAGTTATTGCTGTCGATGCGCTGGTGGCTTAGCTCAGTCCCCAGGATGATTCGGCTTGCTCCCCACGTCTGGGCGATATGGGTCTCGATCGTCGCCAGTTCGTTGACGTGGCGATTCTCATAGGCGTCGGGGTTATGGCGCCACAGCACAAAACGGTCTCTATGGCGTCGATAGAGCACGCGACTGGTCAAGTCGCGATGCGGGCCTATTGAGCGCTGATATTGACCGCTGTAAAGCCAGGCTCTAGTCCACTCTTTAGATGGATACGGTGCGTAGAAGTCCTTGGCACCAAACGCCTTGTCTTCAACGCCGCCGCTGAGTTGAAGCTGTCCAGAGGCGAGTGGGATGCGCAGCTGAGCATACAGTCGATCGGTGTCAAACTCCGTCGTGTCGCGATACCCATCTGAGCGCTCCTTGCCTGCACTGAGCGAAAGGGTTCCCCATGTGCCCTGCCAGCCATAGCGCATATTGGCCCGCTGGGCGACGGCCGCTACGTCGCTATCTTCCTCGGCATCTCCCCAGTGGCCCGATAGTTGGACGTGTCGCTGGGGGGCACGACGCAATACCAAATTGACTACGCCGCCAAATGCGTCGGGGCCGTGAACGGCAGATCCTCCGCCATAAACAACCTCAACGCGCTGTAAATCGCTTGGCCGCAAAGGTGTATTGAGGGTGTGATGGCCGGTCTGCGGATCGTTTATCCGCATGCCGTCCACCAGCACCAAGACTTGGCTGAAGGTTGCACCTGCCATTTCCAAATCGGTCTGTACGCCGAGAGGGCCTCGCGTTCGCGCGTGTATGCCGGGCAACACACTCAGTAGATCTGCAATATTCGTTGCTCCTGTCTGGGCAATTTGTGCGCTGTCGAGTACGGCTATGAGCCGACTGCCGGCTTCCGGTTCAGAAGACAGGCGTGAGGCGCTAACGTAGACGGGGTCCATCTGGTACATTTGCGCGTGACTGGTGTGGGCTTGTCCGATCGCGACACAGAGTAGCAACAACAGGATGTGCACGGGTTTTACCTCGCATTTAGCCATTGTTTATCGGTAGGAGGGCGATATACTCTGCCAAGGGTAAACGCCGCCGAAAAAGGACTTCTGTTTACTGGGCGAATATAGCTTTATCGGTCTTCGATGCACAGATGGACTTAGCATATTTGAGGCGTACGTCTATCTGCCTTGACAGACCGCGCATACGGATTTAAACTAGATCGCTCAGATTAGATAAATAAGCCCACGCACACGCTCCGGGGTCGTCTTGCGCGGCCCCTTTCTCAGGGGGGATCGTTCTCATTATCTATGGCAAGCAGTCGCATACAAGTTAAAAAAGGCCTAGACCTGCCTATCACGGGGGCACCCGAGCAGGTGGTGGAGGACGGCACGGTTGTTCGCCACGTCGCCGTTGTAGGAACTGACTATATCGGTATGAAGCCGACTATGTCAGTGAAAGAGGGCGACGAAGTGGCGTTGGGACAGCTGCTTTTTGAGGACAAAAAAACGCCCGGGGTGCGCCATACCTCGCCAGCTGGTGGTAAGGTCGTTGCCGTCAACCGCGGCGCTAAGCGTGCACTGGAGTCTGTTGTTATTGAAGTGTCTGGCGATGCAGAAGAACGATTTGAACAATTTTCCGATGTATCTCCCGAACAACTCAGCCGTGAGCAGGTGCGTGATAAGCTAGTTGCATCCGGTCTGTGGACCGCGCTGCGCACTCGACCTTACAGCAAGGTGCCGTCACCCGATAGCACACCGCATTCGCTGTTTATCACGGCGATTGATACGAATCCGCTCGCGGCTGATCCACAAGTCGTCCTGGCCGGTAAAGAGACAGAGTTTGCACTGGGTATTCAGGTCCTTAGCAAACTCAGCGACGGGCCCACATACCTGTGCAAGGCGCCGGGCACGTCCATCTCCGGTGCCGGGAGCCAGGAAGTCGAGTTTGCTGGTCCTCATCCGGCGGGTCTGCCCGGGACGCACATCCACTTTGTCGACCCGGTCGGCCCGAATAAAACGGTCTGGCATATAGGATATCAGGACGTAGTGGCGGTTGGGATCTTATTTTCCACCGGCCGTCTGTCTACCGAGCGAATTGTCGCGCTGGCCGGTCCTCAGGTCGAACGTCCGCGCCTGCTGCGCACTCGACTGGGAGCAAGCCTGGCCGAATTAATCGACGGGCAAGTTAAAGACGGGGAAAATCGGGTCATATCCGGTTCTATTTTCTCTGGTCGAGCTGCACAGGGCTCCTTTGACTATCTCGGCCGCTACCACGCACAAGTTGCCGTCCTCGCCGAAGGCCGTGAGCGCGAGTTTCTCGGCTGGCAAAAGCCGGGTGTAAACAAGTTTTCCGTCAAAAACGTGTTTGTTTCAAAGCTCTTTCCCGGCAAGCAATTTGACTTCACTACCTCTATCGAGGGCAGTGATCGGGCCATGGTACCGATAAGTGCCTACGAAAAGGTGATGCCGCTGGATGTCGTGCCCACGTTTCTACTGCGTTCGCTGATCATCGGAGATACCGACCAAGCGCAGCTTCTGGGCGCCTTGGAGTTGGACGAAGAAGACCTTGGGCTGTGCACGTTTGTTTGCCCGGGCAAGTACGAATACGGGCCGATGTTGCGTAAGAACCTCGAACAGATCGAACTGGAAGGATAAAATAGTGCGATGAAGCTGCTGAGAGACCTACTTGATCAGGCAGAACCGCTTTTCCACAAAGGAGGGCCGCTGGAAAAGGGGTATGCTCTGTATGAAGCTGCCGATACGTTCCTCTATACTCCGGGTAGGGTGACCAATGGGCCGACACATGTGCGCGATAGCATTGACTTAAAACGCACGATGATTACAGTGGTGGTCGCGCTCATTCCGTGCATCTTTATGGCCTTTTGGAATACAGGTTATCAGGCCAATTTGGCGATGCAGGAAATGGGCTTGTCCTCTGCCGGTGGCTGGCGGGGCGTGGTCATGGATATTGTTGGTTTGGGTTATTCGCCTACCAGCTTTATCGCCAACATGCTGCACGGAGCCCTGTATTTTCTGCCCGTTTTCCTCGTATGTAATATGGTGGGTGGCCTGTGGGAAGGCCTTTTTGCTACGCTGCGTGGGCACGAGATCAACGAGGGGTTTCTCGTCACGGGTATGCTCTTTCCGCTGACGCTTCCTCCGACGATCCCCCTGTGGCAGGTTGCACTGGGCGTCAGCTTTGGTGTAATCGTCGGCAAGGAGGTCTTCGGCGGCACGGGTAAGAACTTTCTCAATCCAGCGCTCACGGGTCGCGCTTTTCTCTACTTCGCCTATCCGGCCGCTATCAGTGGCAACGCTGTTTGGGTCGGAGCGGACGGTTACACGCAGGCAACCGCTCTGGGCATCGGCGCCGAAAGTGGCATGAGCGCTGTGCGTGAATCCGTTTCCTTTATGGATGCTTTCTTGGGCATCATTCCCGGTTCGATGGGCGAGACCTCTGCGCTGGCCTGTTTGCTGGGTGCGCTGGTCTTGATCGGCACGGGCATCGGTTCTTGGCGCATCATTGTCAGCATGGCACTGTCGACGTTTTTCTTTGCCGAACTCCTGCACTGGATCGGCAGTGATACCAATCCCATGTTCCAAATGGATGGCTTGTGGCACATGGTCGTTGGTGGCTTTGCTTTCGGCTGCGTCTTTATGGCGACGGATCCGGTCTCGGCATCCATGACAGAGAGAGGGCGTTGGGTCTATGGGGCGCTGATTGGTTTGATGACGGTGTTGGTGCGCGTTATCAATCCAGCCTTCCCCGAGGGCGTTATGCTCGCAATTCTCTTTGGCAACGTCTTTGCTCCGGTCATCGATTATGTGGTGGTGCAAGCCAATATCAAGCGACGTTTGGCACGCACGGCCGTCAGCAACTAGAGAGGTATCACGTGGCTCAAGACACAGTAGGAAGAACGTTCGGCGTCGCCTTGGCCGTTTGCTTGGTTTGCTCCGTCTTAGTTGCGGCGGCAGCGGTTTCGCTGAAGCCAACGCAGTCGGTTAATAAAGCGCTGGACAAAAAGAGAAATATCCTAATGGCTGCCGGCCTGCTAAAATCGGGCGAGAGCGCTGGAGCGGCGCGTATCAACGAGCTGTACGAACAGATTGAAGCACGCGTCATTGATTTATCTACAGGTGAGTACGCTGACGTAAGCCCGAGTGACTTTGACTCGCGCAGAGCGGCCCTTGATCCCTCGCAAAGCGAGGTGATTTCTCCGGACAAAGACCTAGCTGGCATTAAGCGTCGCGCGAAATTGTCCGACGTGTATATGGTCTCTGACGGCAACCGCATCCGCAAAGTTATTCTGCCGATCAACGGCAAGGGCCTGTGGTCGACGTTGTACGGCTTTCTCGCTCTAGACACCAAAGATCTCAACACGGTGCGTGGCTTGGTCTACTACGAGCATGCCGAAACGCCTGGTCTGGGTGGCGAAGTCGATAATCCCAACTGGAAAGCGCTGTGGGACGGGAAGAAAGTCTACGGCGATAACGGTGAAGTGCGCATTGAGGTCGTAAAGGGACAGGTCGTTCCGGGCAACCCAGCCGCCCAGTATCAGGTCGACGGTTTATCTGGCGCGACGATTACGGCGCGTGGAGTTAAAGACATGCTGAGATACTGGATGGGAGATGAGGGATTTGCTCCGTATCTCGACAAATTGCGCGATCAAGGAGTGAGTTAAAATGGCCGACAAGCCGAAAGACGTCCTGTTAAATCCATTTTTTAACGACAACCCGATAGCCCTGCAGATATTGGGCATTTGTTCGGCGTTAGCCGTTACTACCAAGCTTGAGACGGCCGTGACTATGTCCTTGGCCGTTATCTTCGTCGTCTCGATGTCGAACACGGCCGTTAGTTTGATTCGCAGCTATATTCCCAACAACATTCGCATCATTGTTCAGATGACGATCATCGCTTCGCTGGTGATCATAGTCGATCAGTTTTTGCGCGCTTTTGCCTTCGACGTCAGCAAACAGCTTTCTGTCTTTGTCGGGTTGATCATTACTAACTGTATCGTGATGGGGCGAGCTGAGGCATTTGCCATGAAGAACGGCCCCGGGTTGAGTTTTCTCGATGGCCTGGGTAATGCATTGGGCTATAGTTTGATTCTTCTCGTCGTAGGCTTTTTTCGCGAATTGTTCGGTTCGGGGAAATTATTTGGCGTTGAGATGTTTGCTTTAGCCAACGAAGGGGGCTGGTATGTGCCCAACGGCATGATGCTGCTGCCGCCTAGCGCCTTTTTTCTCATCGGCTTTTTTATCTGGGTGCTGCGCGCGTTTAAGACCGAGCAGATCGAAGAGGAGAACTAAACCGTGGAAGCGTATCTCAATATCTTCATGAAGTCGGTTTTTGTAGAGAATATGGCACTGGCGTTTTTTCTCGGCATGTGCACATTCTTGGCCGTTTCTAAAAGCGTCAGCACCGCCTTTGGTCTAGGTATTGCCGTGACGGTCGTGCAACTTATCACGGTCCCCGCCAATAACTTTGTCTTTCAGCACCTGCTAAAAGAGGATGCGCTGGCGTGGGCAGGCCTGACGGGCGTCGATCTGACCTTTATCGGTCTGATTAGCTATATCGGTGTGATCGCCGCGATGGTGCAGATTCTCGAAATGTTTCTCGATAAGTACGTGCCTGCGCTCTACAATGCCCTCGGTATATTCTTACCGTTGATCACTGTTAACTGCGCTATCCTGGGCGGTTCGCTCTTTATGGTCGAGCGCGATTACAACCTAGCTGAGAGCGCCGTCTTTGGCTTGGGCTCGGGTTTGGGATGGGGATTGGCCATCGTCGCGTTGGCCGGTATACGCGAGAAGATGAAGTACAGCGATGTCCCTCCGCCGCTGCGCGGCTTGGGCATCACGTTTATTACCGTAGGCTTGATGTCATTGGCCTTTATGTCGTTTTCCGGAATCCAGCTTTAATCCAGAAGAGAAGCGAGCTTTCAAATGATTGAGATCGTATCCGGTGTAGGCATGTTTATCGCCATTGTCTTGGCGCTGGTAGCTATTATCTTGGCTGCTCGCTCCAAGTTGGTGGCCAGTGGTAACGTGCGGATTCTTATCAACGGCGATGAGAGCAAAGCCTTGTCGGTGCCGGCCGGTGGGAAACTGCTCAATATTCTTGCCGACAACAAGATCTTCGTGTCCTCAGCCTGCGGTGGGGGCGGTACATGCGCTCAGTGCAAGGTCCACGTGCACGAAGGCGGTGGCGACATCCTGCCAACGGAATTGACGCATATTACTAAAGGCCAAGCCCGCGATGGCATGCGTCTCTCTTGTCAGGTGAACGTTAAGCAGGACATGAATATCGAAGTGCCTCATGAGGTCTTCTCGGTTAAAAAGTGGGAATGTGAGGTCGTATCCAACGAGAACGTAGCCACCTTTATCAAGGAATTTGTCGTCCGCCTTCCCGAAGGCGAAACACTCGACTTCCAGTCCGGCGGATACATTCAGATCGAGGTGCCGCCTTACGAAGTCAATTACAGCGATTTTGAGGGCATTGAAGACCGCTTCAGGCCCGATTGGGATCGTTTTAGAGTGTGGGATTTTAAAGCCGTAAATACAGAAACGGCGGTGCGCGCTTATTCGATGGCCAATTATCCTGCCGAAGGCAATATAGTGATGCTTAACATTCGTATTGCTACGCCTCCGCCAGATCGCTCGTCTCCGACTGGATGGAAGCAGGTGCCTCCAGGTATCGCCTCCTCGTACGTATTCAGTCGCAAGCCCGGTGATAAGGTTACCATCTCGGGTCCGTTCGGCGAGTTTTTCATCAACGACACAGAGCGTGAGATGGTCTATATCGGCGGTGGTGCAGGTATGGCGCCGCTGCGTTCACATATCTTCCATCTTTTCCGCACGTTGAAAACGGGCCGCAAAGTGTCTTACTGGTACGGGGCGCGCAACCCCAACGAAGTTTTTTATGAAGACCACTTCCGTGCGATTGAAGAGGAATTCCCCAACTTCACGTTCCATATCGCCATGTCGGATCCGCGTCCAGAAGATAACTGGACGGGGTATGTGGGCTTTATTCACCAAGTTGTGCATGACAATTATCTCAAAGACCATCCAGCGCCCGAAGACATAGAGTACTACATGTGTGGGCCGCCCATGATGTCTCAGGCTGTATTTAAGATGCTTGACGATTTAGGCGTCGAAGAAGAAATGATTCGTTTTGACGACTTTGGTGGTTAGTCGATCGGTGCGTCCATTATCATCAACTCGGGAATAGTTAAATGACTTTGTTGATTGCAGCATTTGTCGCTTTTGCACTCGTCATGGTTGCAATGGCTGTGGGCGTGATTTTTTCTGACAGACGGATCAAAGGTTCGTGTGGCGGACTTGGTGCGATGAGCGATCGCTACGGTGAGCCTATGTGCGAATGCGGTGCAAAACCGGGTTCGTGCGGCGGCGAAGAAAAGAAGACGTTGGATGCTGCTTTTGCCGCAAACTAGCGAGTGATATTTTCTTCCATAGGGAGCGGTGGGCGTTTGTTCACCGCTCCTATTTTTGTATCAGTCTCGTGGAGGAATGAATATCTTGGCCCGACAAATCGTCTCTGCGTTCGAACCGCTCAAAGTCAGAAAATAATCTAAGTTAATGGTTTTAATGGGCGCGTTGAGCGTGTAAAAGCTAGTTGCCAATATCGAGCGAGTGCGATGAACAGCCAGTTGCCTAAGTCCCCTAAATTGCTGTCTTCCTATGCTGAGTCGAGCCGGTATATGGGCTTGGGGATTCATTTCGCCCTTACTACGCTACTCGGTGCAGCGGGTGGTTGGTGGTTAGATCGATACTTTTCAACGCTACCGGTCTTTCTACTTGGGGGACTATTCTTTGGTGCTGGTGCTGGGTTTTATCATTTGTACGTGAAATTGGTTGACATGGAAAAGAGAGATAAGGCTTCAGGTAAATGACCGTGTCGTGGGATGGCATAGGATTGGGAATCGCCGTTGGTGCGTTGACCGGCTGTTTAGCACTTCTGGCGCTGCGCTGGTCCGAAGGCAAGGGGCATCAAGCATTTATGATGGCTTTTATGGGGGGTATGCTCATTCGCCTGCTGCTCGTGGCCGTAGCTTCGGTCGTCGTCCTCTCCTTTACAGATACACATGCGCCGAGTTATATCATTGCGATGTTGTGCACCTACCTGCTGTTTTTAGGTATTGAGATATACTACGCGCTGTCGAAAAATGCTCAGCGAAAGCAACCTGATTAAAAGATGGTTTAAAAACCGATTTAATTGCCTTTTGTAGGCCAATTTTCATTGACAGATGTGGGGGGGCTATTTAGTTTATTCCGCCGCACAGACAAGTTCAAACTTTTTGATACCTTTTAGCGCAACCTGACGATATTCAATGGCTGGAGACGCACATGCGGCTGATGCCGCAGCACCTCAAGTAGACATCATTGGGCACATCCTAAATCAGAATTATTTGGAACTGCCCTTTGTCGATTCACACCACCTTCTCGCCGGGAAAGTTGAGTTGCCTCAGTTTCCTCCCATCAACGTGGGCGGCGTGGAGATCGACCTCTCCATCACGCGTCATGTAGTGATGATGTGGGTTGCCAGCGCTGTGTTGATAGGCATGTTGTTGAGTGCGTTTCGCAAAGCCAATGTCGTTCCCTCCGGAGTCGCCAATTTCTTTGAGACTATTGCCGTCTTTTTGCGCGATGAAGTAGTCGATCCGATCATGGGACATCACGGCAGAAAGTTTCTCCCGTTCCTGCTGACGATCTTCTTCTTTATTTTATTCTGCAATTTGCTCGGTCTCGTGCCCTATAGCGCTACGGCTACGGGTAACATTAACGTGACGGCTGGTCTAGCTATCTGCACATTCTTTGTCATGTTGGGGGCAGGTATTGCTAACAACGGTTTTTTCGGGTATTTCAAAAGCCTCATTCCGACGGGCGTGCCGGGTTGGCTCCTGTTTATTCTCGTTCCCGTCGAATTAATCAGTCTCTTTGTAAAACCCTTTGCTCTGTGTGTGCGTTTGTTCGCTAACATGACGGGTGGCCACGTCGCGATCTTGGTGTTTCTCGGCCTAATTGTCATACTGCAGAGCGAATGGGTTGCGTTGGGTTCCGTGCCCTTTGCGGCGGCTATTTACTTACTGGAAGTTTTCGTCTCTTTCGTACAAGCATTCGTATTTACCCTGCTATCGACGGTGTTTATCGGCATGGCCGCGCACCCCGATCACTAGTGGGGATTCTTTCATAAGAGAGGAGTGTCGTAAGATGGAAATGCAGTGGGCTTATTTGGGCGCCGGTATCGGCGCAGGTCTGTGCACGATTGGTGCCGGTTTGGGTATCGGTCGCTTGGCTGGTTCGGCTATGGAGGGTATCTCTCGGCAGCCGGAAGCAGCGGGTGATATTCGCACGAACATGATTCTAACGGCGGCTCTCATCGAAGGTGTTGCACTTATCGGTGAGGTTGTTTCGCTGTTGGTCGTCCTCACCAAGTAGCTCCCAAAAGGATTAGCTTCGACTTATGCTGCTTGATCCCCATTTAGGGACTATAATCTGGACGATCATCACCTTTGCACTCGTCTTGTTTGTTCTAAAGACGTTCGCCTGGCCCCAACTTTTAGGTGCGCTGGACGAACGCGAAGGTCGTATTCGCGAGGCCCTCGAGGGCGCTGAGCGTGCTCGGGAAGGGGCTGAGGCTGCTCTGGCTGAGCATAGCGCAAAGCTAGCAGAGGCCGAGTCCGAGGCTCGTCAAATCGTTGCACAATCGCGCGAGGCGGCAGAAAAAGTACATCAGGATATTGTCGCCAAAGCACGTGAAGAAGCGCAGGGACTGGCAGAGCAGGCGCGTCAGAGTATTGAGCGCGAAAAAAATGCGGCCATTTCTCAGCTGCGTCGCGAAATGGCCGATTTGGCCGTTCAAGCGGCTAGCGCTTTGGTTGATGCAAACCTCGACGATGAGAAGAACCGCAAGCTGGTTGACGATCTGATCGCTGGAATTCCCGAGACAGCTCAGCATAACTAGTCGCTGAGCGCAACATAACATACGAGCTTAACTCGAATGAACGCTCCCGAAGTGGTGCGGCGTTACGCAGCTACGCTGTTAGACGCCGCCGAAGAGACGGGCGTGTTGGATGCTGTGCGCAAAGACGTTCAGGGTGTCCTGGATACGGTAGCAGGTTCTCAGGATCTGGCCGATTTCCTCGATAATCCCCTGCTCAGTGCTGAAGTGCAGGATCGGACGCTCGTGGCTGTTTTCGATGGCAAGGTGCAGACGCTGACGCGCAATTTTTTGTCGTTGGTTGCACAGCGTCGTCGCGCTGGGTTTCTCGTCGCCATTCTGTCTGCTTTTGTGGAGATGGTCGAAGAGCGCGAGGGCGTACTCAGTGCCGAGGTTACTTCTGCCGTGCAGTTGAACGACGAACAGCAGGCGCGTTTAGCCGAGCGTCTGGCTTCGTACACGGGCAAACAAATACGTTTGCACGCGCACGTTGATCCAACCTTGCGCGGCGGCCTTGTTGCCCGCGTGGGCGACACGGTTTTTGACGGTAGTCTCAACACGCAACTAGAGCGCCTGCGCCGCCGATTGGTTGGTGCTTAAGCGCTAGCAAAAGCTACTTTAGCAAAATTATAAAAAGAACGAAGAAGGGGTAGATTCTATGGCCACCGAAGCGATGGTCCAGCCCGACGAAATCTCTCAGATACTCAAGCAGCAGTTACTCGGTTTTGAGAAAGAGATTGACGTATACGAGACGGGAACGGTTCTCTACGTGGGCGACGGTATTGCGCGCGTTCACGGATTGGGTAACGTACGCGCTACCGAGTTGGTGGAGTTTCCCAACGGTATCATGGGTATGGCGCTCAACCTCGAAGAGGACAACGTGGGCTGCGTGCTCTTTGGTGATGATACGCTCATCAACGAGGGGGACCAGGTAAAGCGCACGGGACGCATTGTCGAGGTGCCGGTTGGTCCCGAATTGTTGGGTCGCGTTGTCAACCCGTTGGGGCAGCCTATTGATGGCAAGGGCGATATCAACGCTGCCCAAACGCTGCCCATTGAACGCAAGGCCCCCGGCGTTATTGCTCGTCAGCCGGTGAAAGAGCCGCTGCAGACGGGTATCAAAATCGTCGACGCGACGGTGCCGATCGGCCGCGGTCAGCGCGAACTTATCATTGGTGACCGCCAGACGGGGAAAACGGCTATTGCCGTCGACACGATCATCAACCAGAAGGGCCTCGACGTCCAGTGTATCTACGTGGCGATTGGTCAAAAGGCTTCTACGGTGGCTAAAGTCGTCGCCGAATTGGAAGCGGCTGGTGCTATGGATTACACCATCGTCGTATCGGCTACTGCTTCAGAGCCGGCGCCCCTGCAGTTTCTCGCTCCCTATGCCGGATGTTCGATGGGTGAGCACTTCCGCGATAACGGTAAGCACGCGCTGATCATTTACGATGATCTATCCAAACAGGCTTGGGCCTATCGCGAAATGTCGCTCGTGTTGCGCCGTCCGCCGGGCCGCGAGGCCTACCCGGGGGATGTTTTCTACTTGCACTCTCGCCTGTTGGAGCGCGCGGCTAAAATGAGCGCGGATTTGGGCGGCGGTTCACTTACCGCGCTGCCTATCATCGAGATTCTCGAAGGTGATGTATCCACCTTTGTTCCGACCAACGTCATCTCTATTACCGACGGGCAGATACTACTTAAACCGGAGCTTTTTTACTCCGGTAATCGTCCGGCGATGGATGGTGGTGCTTCGGTTTCGCGCGTGGGTTCTTCGGCGCAGACCAAAGCTATGAAAGCTGTCGCCCGCTCGATCAAAGGCGATATTTCTCGTTACAATGAAGTCAAAGCTTTCGCCCAATTTGGAACATCAGACCTCGATCAGTCGACGCGCAATCTGCTCAACCGCGGCGAGAAACTGATGGAAATTCTCAAACAGGGACAGTACAAGCCCATGCCCTTGGAAGAGGAGATCGTTGCGCTCGCTACGATTGACTCAGTCCTCGATCTGCAGACGGCCGACGTGCGTCGCTTTGAAGAAGAGCTCATCCAGTATATGCGGGATCATCAGGGCGACTTGCTGAAGGAAGTTCGCGATAGTGGAGATCTGAGCGATGACAATGCAGCAAAGCTGAAAGAAGCAATCGCCAGCTTTAAAGCCACGTTCCGCGGCTCCGAAAACTAGGATAACGAAGGGAAAGAGAAGTGGCTACACTTCGCCAGCTCAG
>JAYOKQ010000003.1:0-40615 GCA_038119905.1 Gemmatimonadota bacterium
CCCCAGTGGTGATCGCGCGAGAGGTCGTCGTCCATGCGCAGGCACTCGGAGCCGTAGCCGAACAGGCCGCAGGCCATGTGCTGGCTCTCCTCGGGGAAATGGCGTTCGAGCAGGGGCAACACTACGCCGTCGAAAAATCGCTGGCTCGTGGCAATGATGTCGTTGTCGGCGCTTTCACGCGTCATGGTAGATCTCCTTTTGCCGAGAAAAGTAGCGCTCCGGCGGGGCTTGTTCAAGCGCAAAGACAAAGGGCGTGTAGCGCGTGATGGTTCGGTCCCTGGTGCACGCATTATTTCGTGCCATGCGGGCTGGTGGGCAAACGGAGAGAACGATTGAGGAGTGGATAAAACGAGGGAGTCGGGGATGTATTTACATAGCTTATTGAGCGCATGTCCATGAGCGCCGATGGGATGCGCAACCTCTGGCTGCTGCGTGCCGCCTGTTTTTTTCAGGTGTTCAGCTTTGGCATTCAGTGGTCGTTCAGCAGCGTGTGGATGAAAGAACAGGGCGTGGGCGAAACGCTGATCGGCCTGATCTCTTCGACCAGCATTGCCCTGTGGTTTTTCTCTGGTTTGCTGTGGGGTCGCCTCGCCGATCGCACCGGACGCCCAGACCGCATCGTGCTGTTGGGCAGTATCTCCATTGGGCTGGCGCTGATCTACCTAGCTCACTGTCAGATCGTCGAGCAGTTTGTCGCCTATGCCGTGCTTATCGGCATCTGTTTGCCCATGGTATCAACGCAAATGCCCCTGCTGGCCGTATCGGCGCTGGGCGAGGGCAGTCGCGGCAAGGGCTATGCGTCCTACCGCATTTTTGGCTCCTTCGGCTATGTCGTCGGCAATCTCATCATGCCGCGTCTGCTCGGAGATATCCATACGCTCTTTCTTATTGCCAGCGCATCGTTCTTTGTCGCCGTACTACCCGTACTGTTTATCCGCATGCAGCTACCCGAACGGCGCGATAGCGGATCGCTGCGCCGCGCTCTGAACAATCGCGTTCTGCTGCGCTTTTTGCTCGCGGTCTTCTTCTTTGCGCTGGCCGTGCCCGCCATCTTCACGTTTACCTGGGTCTATGCGCGGGATCTGGGCGGAGACAACGCCTTTATCGGTTTGCTGGCGGCCGTGCAGGGATGCGTCGCTATGATTGCTCTGCCGCTGACGGGCTGGGGCGTCGATCGCTTTGGTGCGCGTCTGCTGCTGCTGTTAGCCTTTATAGCGCAGCCTCTGCGCGCTCTATCGCTGTCTCTAGTAGATAGCTACCAGTGGCTGCTCCTGCCCCAGGTATTTCACTTTTTTACCTGGGCAGGCTTCGAGGTCGCCGGGGTGCTCTTTGTTGCGCGTCTGGCGTCCGAGGGCAATCGCGGCATGGCACAGGCCATGTTTATGAGTGCCCAGGTTCTGGGCAATTTGCTTGGTTCAGCGCTGTCTGGCTATGTCGCTGAGCACTACGGCTACGATCCGATGTATTGGATCAGCGGTGCGCTCGCCGCCATTGGCTTGGGTATTTTCATCTGGCAGCAGCGCGGAGCGCGCAGCCTCACTCTGCCGGAGGAATGATCTGCCAGCCGTAGTGGCGCACGAATTCGACGAGCTTGGGATCGTCGGCCGCCAGCGGTCCTAGGTAGGTTCCCAGTCGCGTGCGCTTCCACCATCTGCCGTCGTCGCGGCTCTGGGTAAACTCATATTCGTAGAGATCGGCGCGCAGGTGAGCAGGGGGCCCATCGGGAAAGGGGTTGTGAGCAAGCAGGGCGAGGGCGCTGGGTTGGTTGTGCAGGAGCTTGTAGAGTAAATGCACAAACCACGGCTGCTTGTCGTATTCGGACATGGCGGCAAACCACAGCTGCCAGTCGAGGCGATAGTGATAGGGAGCCACCCAGGGCGGCCGTCGGTCCATGCGGCCCGGCTTGGCGGGAAATTCGTATTCGCGCCACTGGGCATCGGGACCCAGCGTGGCGTCGTCGGTGCCCTGTACGATGATCTCGTAGCGCTTTTTGCCGATGTGGCCAAAGGCGCCGTAGCTGTTGACTAGGTGCAGCGGATCAAACGAGCGATTCATGGCCTGCTGCGGCGAGACCATGTTTTGGATAGGGTGCGAACTGAGGTAAAATACGCCGATGCACAGCGCGTAAATGCCTAGGCGTGCACCGGCGCTGCGTTCGCGATCAAGTCCGCTATCGGCGGCCGCTTTCAGTCGCTGCGGCACGATGCGCCGCAGCCATTGATCGTCAAAGCAGGCAACGCACAGGATGATGGTCAGGTAATTAAACCACGACAGGTTGCCGCTGAGGATGAGCAAGATTTGAAAGGCAATTTGTACGAGGGCGGCCGGATGGCGCAGGCGGCGACCGGCAAAGAGAAAAAAAGGGCCTACTAGTTCGACTACGTGCGTAGCTAGTACGCTAGTTTTGTGTATGAAGGTTGGTAGCTGATGCCAGTACCAGCTCAGCAGGTGAGGCAGGGGTTGCGTCTGGTAGTGATATTCCATGCAGGTCAGATCCCACCAGCAGGCGTCACCGCGCAGTTTGATGAGCCCGGCTCCGAAGATGACGCGAAAGACCAACCAGCGATAGAGCCACATCACCGCAGTCGACGGCGGCGTCGGACCGCGACCAAAGGGCGCTAAAAAAATACCCAAGAAGCCGGCTTCGAGCAGGAGGATTTCCCAGCCGAATCCATAAAAGACTTGGCCGATGCCGTTGAAAGATAGGTAGATGACCCACAGTGCGAAGAGCTGTAGACCATGGGCGTAGCCCAGCAGCAGCGCGAGGGACAGAGCCAACCCCGCATAGCAGGCTAGGTGCAGAGTAAGGTCGGATGCATCAATCCAAAACAGCGTCGGCAGGCGCAGCCAGGGCGTTGCGTCCTCGCCAAAATACAGCCGCGCCTTCTCCAAAAAAAGAGCCGCTGGCAGGAGGCCTTGGGAGCTAATGAGGCCATCGAGCTGTGCGCTCAGCGAGTAGAAGGCCAGCGCGTAGATGAGACCCAGTCCGCGCAGTAGGAGAAAGCGCGCGCTGCCGTAGGAAGCTGGATCGAGTGGAGTCACCCACTCGCGCTCGACGCGCGGCAGTTCGGCCAGCGCCGTGCGCAGGAGCGCAGCTGTAGAGGGGTCGGTCGGTTTTTCGCTCATATGTATGCGCGTCTTGTATTGGGAAATGATGCGTTCAATGTTCACTGAAGATAGGCAATCGCCGCTTTAGCCTAAAGGGAACGGGGTAGTTTAGGACACCAGGTTGGGTATGTTCTGGGCAACGCAATAATTCGGGAGCAATATGTATGCAACGAAGAACCTTTATTCGTCTCTCTACCGGCGCTAGTGTGGGATTGGGGCTGGGCGTAGCGCAGGCCAAGTCCGCCGCTCTGCCCACGCGCCCGCTGGGCCAGACGGGCGAGCGCGTGTCGCTGCTGTGTTTAGGTGGCTATCACATTGGGCAGGCCCACCTGAACGAGGAGGAATCGCTGCGCCTAATGCACGCGGCCATCGACGGTGGGATCAATTTTTTCGACAACGCCTGGGAGTATAACAACGGGCGCAGCGAAGAGCTGATGGGTAGGGCGCTGCAGGGGGCGCGCCGCCAGCGCGTGCTGCTAATGAGCAAGCATTTGGGCCGCGACCCGGCTACCGCGCTGCGCCAGCTTGAGGACAGTCTGCGCCGACTGCGCACTGACTGCATCGACCTGTGGCAGTTTCATTCGATTCGCACGCCGGCCGATGTGAATTCAATCTACGAAAGTGGAGCGTTAGAAATTGCGCGGCAGGCGCGCGAGCAGGGCAAGGTGCGTTTTATTGGCTTTACGGGGCACTACCGGCCCGATCGCCACCTAGAAATGCTGGCTGGCGACTTTGCCTGGGACGCCGTGCAGATGCCGCTCAGTCCGTTTGATTACCACTACGAGAGCTTTGCCCGGCGCGTGTTACCGGAACTCAATCGGCGTGGTCTGGGGTCGATTGCGATGAAGACAATGGGCGGGGAAGACGGGGTCTTTCTGCGCTCGGGTGCTTTGCAGGCGCCTGAACTGCTGCGCTATGCCCTTTCGCTACCGGTTTCCAGCGTGTGTGTCGGCATGGATCGCATGGAAACGCTGGAGGCCAATATGGCCATCGCGCGGGACTTTGTGCCGATGGATTCTTCCGAAATGGACGCGCTGCGCGCGCGCTGTTTGCCGCTGGCCGACGGGGGGACGATCGAACACTACAAAGGCGGCTGAGGTCAATCTTCGGCGCGCTGCGCGTCGCGCACAAATAGGGCGGCCAGGAGGAAGGCCAGTGCGGTAGAGGCCAGTAAAATGGCCCAGGGTAGCACGGGATCCCAAGCGTAGAAGAAGCCGCCGACCAGCGAGGCCAGCGCCATCGGCACAATCGTCAAAAAGCCAACGCCCGGTCCGCCGTTGCCGCCGGTAGCCGCGCCGATGCGCACGCTGCCGCGCCCGATGGCGGCCATGACGCGTCCGCGCATCGCTCTCGGTATAATGTCGGCCAGCAGCGCGCCGCAGGCCGGACCAAACGAGGCCATCGTTAGCGCCACTACGCAGCGAATGGCCAGCACGTGGGTAAAGGTTTGCGCAACGGCGAAAAGAGGTATGACCGCCGTTGATAGCAGCAGCGATGCCAGAATAAAGCGCGTGCGGCCGTAGCGATCGGTCATAAAGCCGGCGGGAATGCGCACGATATGGCCCAGCGCCGCTTCGACGAGCAGCACGGTGCCCCACTGCGTCGGCGTCAGGCCGATGTGCTCCTGTGCGTAGACGACCCAAAAAGGACCGGCCACGGCGTTGGCCATGAAGCCGACTATGATAATGGCCGTCATCGCTTTGAGCGCGCGAGGGAACTGGCTGAGAAAGGCCGGCAGGTCGGCGTAGGTCGATCGCAGCGTCGAAGCGAGATGAGCGGCTCGCAGCGGCCCCTGCTGAGGCTGTGTTGTCTCTTTGATACAGAGCAAATTGATGGTCGCGCCGACGGCGTAGGCCAGGGCCATGCCGGCGTAGAGCACGCGCATGCCGACGTCGATGCCGAGGGCGTCGAGCACGAGGCCGGCGGCATAGGGGGCGACAATGGCCAGCGCGCCCGACAGCGACATCATGGTGGCCATGCCGCGTCCACGGCTCTGCGGTGAGAGCGAGTCGGCAATCAGCGCCGAAGAGGCCGGGTGCTGCACTACGGCAAAGCCCTGCAGCAGGCGGGCGACGGCCAGCCACTGCCAGCTCGGCGCAACGACGTTAATGAGAATGGTCAAGCTGGCAAAATAGCCGGTAAAGGCGATCAGTTTGGCGCGATTAAAGTGGTCGGCCAGGTAGCCGGCAATGGGATAGACGAGCAGGCCGCCCAGCGGTCCGAGGGCGTAGACGATGCCGATCTCAGCCGGCTGGCCGCCCAGCGACAGAATGAGCAAGGGGGCATAGGGAAAGACCATGCTGCGCGAAAACATGCCCAGCGCCCCCGAAAGGGTGAGCACGAGAATGTTGCCGCGCATAAAGCCAAACGTTTTCTCTGGCGTTGTCATGGCCGGGAGAATAGGCAGATAGCCGACGACTCGTCAAGGCGTTGGCGGCGCGCCAGTGGCTGTACGCTGCGGATCGTTTGTTGGGTTGTATCTCCCCCCTGTGTTTCCGTACCTCATCGAGTAGAATGCGGTCGCTTACTGCCGACGCAGCCCTGCGTCTTGCGCGCTGTTTCGAGACGGCGGATTGTTGTGGAATTAGTGGCCAAATCCTAACATAATCTGACCTAAAAAAGATCTATAGCCGGAAAAATAGGGAGGAGCTGGTTTCGATCGGCCGGCCCATCGAAACGAATCGGCTATAGCCAAGCCGACGGGGTTAATTCGCGTATGCGTTGCTGTGTACAACGATGTGTTAGGAGATGTTGGTTAGGTGCTTGACTAAGCTTACCCGCTCGACCTCATCCCAGATAGGCCCTCTGCGCACTTCTTTGTAACCGAGCTTTAGATTTAAGTCGATTACGTGGGTATTGGTTGTTTAAGTATGAGTATAAATATCTTTGATCGCGCGATTTTGCGATTCTATCTCAAGCTGTTTCTTGAGTTGAGTTGCAAGCCCTTGTCGGCGAAAACTTGGATCGACCCAAAGGTTGAAGACTTCACAAAACTGTCCGTCGCTCGGAAGATGCGCTCGCAGCAGGTTGTAAAATGACCAATTGGGTGCAGACTTTGACTCTGTAACAAGATTTCTGAACCAACATAAGATGCCTGCAATTTGTTCATGTGTTCTCGAATGCTCAATAACCCATGCTGCTTTGTCTGCATCCTGAATATATCGTGAGATTTTATCGCAGTGCGCCTGTGGATCTTCCGGAATTTCATCGATGCTCGGAGTATATCCTTCATGTCCAAGGTCGAGTTTAATTAGAAATGTTAGATCCGCCCTACCGGCCCGTCTACGTTGCAACACGACGAAGTGCCTGTTTCTCGTTACGGTGTGTTACAGTAGAGTCTAACGTGTCGATGGCATACCCCGTTTGTATATCTACCCGCATGCGTATGGGCTCCTGCCTTCTTTGCGCGCCAACTGGTTAGAGGACGCTGGATTCGCCCAGATTCTTTTTTCTGATAGGTGTGCAGCTCAAGCCATTTGGGGACTATATCTTTCCCCGAGTTCTCGAATATGTTGCAGGTCCACATCCGCATCAAGTACATGCACAGCGATCGAGTGCCGTTTTTTTGATGTGATGTGATATGTGGGAGTAAGGAGTCTATCAGATCTACCGCCGCCGATCGGTGTAAATTGCTGATCTGTAGATCAGCTTGATTGGCGTTTATAGCGGCGGTATATTGGAGCGATTCGAGCCTTAGCCAAGGGGATATCTCATGACGAACTTTACGCCAGTTGATCTGAGCGAATATTACAATACGAGCGGACAGAACAGCTCGTCAGAGGCGCGCGAGTGGCTGTGGCCTGCTCCGGCCGGGCAAACCGACGATACGCCGCTCAAAGGTATGTTGAAGGGTGAGCACGCGTTCTGGGGTATCCCTTTTGCGCTGTCCCCCGAAGATGGGGAGCAGGTGGCCGTTCAGGTTGCCTGCGGGGCAAAGGCCGTGCCGGAAGTCGTTTCACTGGCCGTAGGTGCGACGGCTCAGCGGCTGCTTTTTGCCCACGCCTGTGCGCCGATCAAGGGGGCGCAGGCGACCGTAGAAGGGACGGGTGAGCAGATCGGGGCATACCGGGTGATCTATGCCGATGGCAGCAGCGCTGAACAAACGCTGCGCCGCCGCTTTGAAGTGCACGATATTAACGTGCCGTGGGGACACCATCCCTTTCTCTGCCGCAACTGCCGCGAATATCGCTCGGTGCCGCTTTCCGATCGCAGCATGTCGTATGGTTTTGCACAGGTCGGCACCTACACCGAGCACGGACACGATCTGCAGGGTTGGTGGCTCTACGACTGGAAAAATCCCCATCCCGAAAAGGCCATCGCAACAATTGAGGTCGTGGCCTCCGGGCCGACGCCGCTGGCACTGGCTGGAATTACGCTCTGCGCAGAAGACGGCGATCCCTTTGTGTGGGAAGCGCGCCGAGAAATTGCCGTCGAAGTAGAGGGAGGAGAAGCGCCGCAGGTTGAAATGGAGCGCGGCGTCGTCGTGCACCAGGACGATCTTTTTGCCCCGAGCGCGGATTTTCTACGCAGCCCAGAAAGGGGCTGGGGACGCGGTGGTCAGGAGGTTAAAAAGGGGGGCTACGTAGAAATTCACGGCTCGCGCGAAGGGCAGCTAACGATCAGGACCGAGGACGAGGACAAAGAGGTCGTTCGTTGGGGCGATGTGCTGGAGCAAAAGCGAGTCGAAGCGGGGCGCGTGCGCATTGAAATGGTTTCGCCCGAGGGCAAGCAGTGGCTGCACGTGCGCGTCGAAGACGAGGATACGGGAGAAACCGTCGGTTCGCGCGTCCACTTCCGCACGCAGAGCGGCGCCTATATTGCACCGCACGGCCACCAGAGCGACGTCAATATCGCCTGGTTTGAAGACATGGGCGGGGATTGCAAAGTCAACGGGGTGCCCTATGCCTATATCGATGGAACGTGTCAGGTCGATATGCCCGTCGGCTCGGTCTACGTCGAAGTCGTGCGCGGCTTTGAATACGAGCCGGTGCGCCAGCTCGTTGAGGTCAAGCCGGGGCAGCGCGATTTGACGCTGAAGATCAAGCGCGCCTTCGATATGAAAGAGCGCGGCTGGTACTCGGGCGATACGCACGTGCACTTTCTATCGTCGCAGTCGGCTCATCTCGAAGCGGCCGCCGAAGATCTTAACGTCACTCACCTGCTGGCCAGCCAGTGGGGTCGGCTCTTCACCTCGTGGGAGGAGTTTACCGGTGGGTTAGCGCCCACATCAAGCGAGGATTACAAGATTTGGGTCAGCCAGGAAAATCGCCAGCACGTGCTCGGGCACATCAGTCTGCTCGGTCTAAAAGACATGGTGGCACCCATTTGTACGGGGGGAGCGAACGAGGACTGGATCGGCGGCGAAGTGGGTGCGCTGATGGCCGACTGGGCCGAGGCCTGCAAAAAGCAGGGTGGGTTGGTGATCATGCCGCATATGCCGCTGCCCGACTTTGAGAATGCGGCCAATATCGTTATGGGACACGCCGACGCGGGCGAGATGTGCTGGCTGTGGGAGGGCGAGAAAATCAGCTCTGCTGAGCGCGGCTACTATCGCTGGCTTAACGTCGGTCAGAAATTGCCCATCGTCGGCGGCACCGACAAGATGTCGAATGGACGTATTTTGGGAGGATCGCGCACCTACGCACAGCTGCGCGATGGCGAGGAGTTTACCTTTGACGCCTGGTGTCAGGCCGTTAAGCGCGGTTCGACTTTTGCCAGCACCGGTGCGGTAATCGATCTGCGCGTTGAGGGTCAGCCAATGGGCAGCGAGATTCGCCTAAAGGGAAACGGCGGCACGGTCGAGGTCGAGGTGGTAGCCGAGAGCGTCTTTCCTCTGACGGGCGTAGAGATCGTCGTCAACGGTGAGCAAGTTGCCCGCGAAGAGAGCGAGCACGGTGCGACGTCGCTGCGCCTTAAGCACAAGATAAAGACCGAGATGTCGTGTTGGGTGGTGGCTCGCTGCTGGGGACCTCACTACACGGATGCCGGTCCGGTCATGGCGCATTCGTCGCCGGTTTACATCGACGTCGGTCGGCGCTGCGCCTTTGTAGAGGCCGAGGGCAATTACCTGATGACCCATATGGAGGGCGGGGTTGCTTGGGCCGAGACGATTGGCGTGTTCCGCGACGAGGCCGTGCGCCAGCGCCTAATTGGCCTCTTTAGCGAGGCAAAGCGCGAACTGATCCGACGGATGAGCTAAACTTTTCACATATAACGGACAACGGCACAGGAGATGGCCATGTTAACACGAGATCAATTAGACGAATTTGAGCGAAACGGTTTTGTCAACGGCGGCAAGATTATAAGCGACGCCGAGTTGGCCGAGTTGACGGCTGCGCTGGACGGCGTTTTGGAGACGGGGCCCGAGGGCTTTGCAGAAGGAGCGCGGCAGCCGGTATCGTTCCGAACCCTCAGCGGCAATCTCGAACAGCCCGTCTGGCAAATTGTCAATATCTGGGAAGCGACTGACGCCTTTGAGCGGCTGATCTACCATCCGGAAGTGGTCGGCGGCATCAGCCTGCTGACGGGACACCAGGACCTAATGGTGTGGCACGATCAGATTCAGTATAAACCGGCCGAATACGGCGGTGCGACGACCTGGCATCAGGACGCGCCCCTGTGGCCCATTATCAAGCCGATGACGCCGGTCTCAGCGTGGATTCCGCTCGACGACGCCGATGAAGAAAACGGTTGTATGTGGATGGTCCCGGGTAGCCACAAATGGGGTAACCAGATCGATTTTCTCCGCACGCAGGGCGAGCTGAAACATCGCGAAGACTTCAAGAATTTGGCCACCTTTACGCCGCCCGAAGACGCGGAGGTACGCCAAGTGGAAGCCGTGCCGTGGCCGGTTAAACGCGGCGAGGTATCCTTTCATCATTCGCTGACTTGGCACGGATCCCCCTTTAATCGCTCGGGTCGTCCGCGCCGTGCTATCGCCATTCACTATATGACGGGTGATGCGCGCTACGACGCGAGCGGCGAGCATTTGATGAAGCAATTCGTCGACCTGCCCGACGGAGCGCCGATGGCCGAGGCTGGTGCCCATTTTCCTAGCGTGTGCCGCAACGGTGTGCCGGTAGGCGTGCCGGCTCATCTGCTGGCCTAAGCGCTCGCACTGTGGTTCATGGAGCGGCCCTGTGCACACGAGCACGGGGCCGCTTTTGTATTTAAGGTGTGCCTTCGATTATGCGCAGTATCTGGTTGGCGGGGACCGCTTCTATGAGGCGATACTGGCCGCTAGACCAGGTAATTTCTACGCGGGCTTTGGTTGCTTTGCCGAGACCAAAGTGCAGGCGGGGATCGCTGCTGGACAGGTAAGATCCTCCACTCTGACGCTCGCGCAGCTGGCGCTGCCCGCCGGCCGTTACGGCAACGCGGGTGCCGAGGGCATCGGGGTGAATGCGACCGACTAGTTCGATCGTCAGCCAGTTATGTGCGTTGGCACCGTCGTTGCGCAGCAGTCGTGCCGGGGCCCTCTGCACGGAGAGCAGTAGGTCGATGTCCCCGTCGTTGTCGTAGTCGCCGCGGGCACTACCCCGACCGACGTGGGCCTGCATAAAGTCGGCTCCTAGTCGATCTGAAACGTCGGTAAAACGCGCACCATCTTCGCTGCGGAGCAGCTGGTTGGACTGGGCATAGGACTGCGTCGAATCGAATGCGCTGATATGGTCCAAGACATGTCCGTTGGCAGTGAATATATCCAAGAAGCCGTCGTTGTCGTAGTCGAGAAAGTGCGTGCCGAAACCCAGCGGCAGATAGGTCGGACTACCCAATCCGAACGGCTGGGTCGCGTCGCTGAAGTATCCGCCGCTGTTGCGATAGAGCGTATTGGTTTCACCCGAAAAGTTGGTGACATAGAGATCGGTATCGCCGTCGTTATCTACGTCGGCCCAGTCGACGCCCATACCCGCTTCGGCTCGTCCGTGGGCGTTAAAGCGCGTGCCGCTCTGCAGGCCGATCTCACTAAAGTGTCCCCCGTCGTTGCGGTATAAAAAGTTCATCGTTCCGTCGTTGGCCACGTATATGTCGGTGTCGCCGTCGCCGTCGTAATCGCTGGTGGCCACGCCGAGTCCACGCCCGACTAGGGAGGCGCCGCTTTGTTGGGTGACGTCGACAAAGCGTCCGCCGTCGTTGCGGTACAGCACGTCGCCCTGGGGCGCAAAGGCATCCGGATCGCAGTAGGTGCGAATGCCGCTGCGCTGACAGTGTACGGGATGAGCCGGGTCGTATTCGACGTAGTTGACGACAAACAGGTCGAGGTCTCCATCGCGATCAAAGTCGAGAAACGCGGTGCTCGTACCCCAGCGTGGATCGCCCACGCCACTTTGTTGGGTGACTTCGATAAAGCGTCCGCCGTCGTTGCGGTAGAGGGCGTTAGGGCCCCAATTCGTGACGTAGAGGTCGGTATCGCCGTCGCCGTCGTAGTCGGCCGCGCTAACGCCCATTCCGTAGCCGGTATCGCCGGCGCCTGTTTCCGGTGGTAGCAGTTCGAAGCGATCGTTACCGCGATTTATGTAGAGGCTGTTATGGGTTTTAGGAGTTTTTGACGGTGCGTCGATAGAGGCGCCGTTAACTAAGTAGAGATCTAGCTGGCCATCGCCGTTGGCGTCGAAAAAAGCGGCGCCAGCGCCAAAGGTTTCGACGTAGTGATACCGGCCTTGGGCGTCGCTGAAATAGGTGAATTCAACGCCGGCGCTGGGAGCTATGTCGACAAATTGTATGGTCGGTAGGGGATCCGATCCCCGACAGGCTAGCAGTCCCATCAAATACAGCATGATCGGCTGTATTGAGCGCGGAAAGAAAACGGTGGCCAGACGATGAGGTGACCTGCGGCTGGATGAGCGTGGCGGTTGGCGTTGCATAGGGCCTATAATAGGCGGTCGCGCGGTGCCAGTCGAGTGGCAGGAAAGGGCGAGGAACCCGTTCCGTGTTCTGTCGCTATCTCCTTGCCGACGGGAGTTAAAATTCCTACAATGCCCCCGTTGAAGTAGGGGGGCAGAACGACACCTACTTCTGCTTGTGTTCTGTCGTGATGATATGGAAAGGTATTCGAGCTATGTGCATGCGCCTACTGCTCATGAGTTGGTGTCTACTTTTACTGAGGGTTGAGCCGAGTGCGGCCCAGTTTCCGGAGGTGGCCAATCCTCAGCGCGGTGAAATCTTTGTTACGCCGCGGCTAGATCTCGGTCTGCAGCCGGTGCAGCTACAGGTGCCTGAGCGCTACGCCGACGCGCAACTGCTCGATCGCGAACTCCTGATGCCGCCGGGGTTTGTGGTAAAGGTTTTTGCCGCCGGCACGCCGCTTTTTGGACCGCGCTTTATGGCGTGGAGCGCCGAGGGTGTGCTGCACGCGGCCAATATGAAGGTGGGTGGCTCGCAGTTTGCTCCTTCGGTCAATACCAGTCAGCCACCGCCGCTTGCGGACCGGCTAGCCCAGATTGTCGCTATGCCCGATCGCGATGCCGACGGCGTTGCCGATGAGATTCGGGTTGTCGCCGATGGCTTTTGGTTTCCCAACAGCATTCAGTTCTTCGGTGAATGGCTCTACGTGGCCGATATGCACGAAGTGGTCCGACTGCGCGACGGAGACGGCGATGGGCTGTACGAAGAGCGTCAGGTGGTCGTGCCCGATTTACCCGTTGGTCATCACCGCACGCGCACGATTCAAATCGATGCGGCGCGCGCGAAGTTTTTTCTTTCAATCGGCTCGAGCTGCGATCTGTGCCGCGAGACCGATCCCCGTCGGGCGACCATCATGGAGTTCAATATGGACGGGAGTGGAGGGCGGATCTTTGCCACCGGCCTGCGCAACGCAGTCGGATTGGATATTCACCCTCAAACGGGGGAACTGTGGGCGACGTTTAACGGTCACGATCGCTCGTCGCCGCCCGAACGCATCGATATTATCCGAGACGGCGGTTTTTACGGGTGGCCGCTCGCGCACGGGTTTGGGACGTGGGTCGACTTTGCAGGTCAGTCTTCCTATCGAAACGATCTCTTTCCAATCACGGCTCAGGATAGCGCGCTCGTCGAGACCGTGCCTCGTCCCGTTGCTCAGGCCGGCGCGCGCTTGGCGCCGATGGGCATTCACTTCTATCGCGGTACGGCGTTCCCCGAACCTTTTCGCTCGGGCGGCTTTGTCGCATTCCGCGGCGGGTCGAATGCTTCGGTGCCAGGTTTTCGCGTAATGGCATTGCTCGGTTCGCCTGACGGCAATCAAACGCGCTTGGGCGACTTTATAACGGGTTTTCAGTCCGATCCCAACAGCTTGAGCAGCGTATGGGGAAAGCCGGTTGGGTTGGCGACGGACGAGCGCGGGCATCTGTACGTTAGCAGCGATTGGGTAAATCACTTCGTGCTGCGGATCGAAATGGCGCGTCTGCGGGGCACGTGGGAGGGTGACCTGCCTTCTCAGGTGCTGTCGGGTGGTCGCTTGGATATCGATGCGACGATTCGTCTTGAGGCGATGGTCGAGGGTGTGCCGGTGCGTGCCTTCGCCGATTTACGCGCCTTTGGCGGTCCGGCCGAATGGCCATTAGAGCAAGTTGGCAGCGACGCCTTCCGTCTGCGCCGCGGGCTCGATATACGCGGTGCAACGGGTGAGCGCGCCCTCGAGATAGTGCTTATACAGGAAGTTGAGGGCGAACGCGTAGAGGCGCGTCTGCGCCGCAGTTTGCAGGTGTTGCCCGGACGCGATTTACTGGTGTTTGGCGACGAGGTGGCGCCCAACTGGCAAATCGGACAGGACGCCGTTGTTCAATGGCAGGGGCCCTCAATGGCCGCGGGCGTTTTTCGCGGTCCAGCCGCCGCTATCGAAGCGCGCGACGTAACCTTTGCTGGCTGGAGCCTTTCGCTGACGCCCGATGCACCGGTCGATCCCTTGGGCTATACCCATATCCAATTTGCTTTTCATCCAGGCGATGCCGGACAAACGCGGGGAGCTCGTCTCAATTTTGTAGCCAAGCCAGGACGCAACGTCAACCTGCTCGATGAAGGCGGCGTCGATTTGACTCGAGCTGAGTGGCAGGAAGTATCGCTGCCGCTCGACTCACTTGGTTTAAATGGACCCATTGAACGAATTCTGCTACAGGGGAGCTTAGAAGGACGCTTCTATATAGACGAACTGCGGTTGACCACGGCTACGCCGCTGCCCATCGATACGGCTGTGCGAGCCGAGGAGGGCCGTCCCGCTGGATTTGCGCTGGAGCAAAACGTTCCCAATCCATTTAACAGCGCTACGGTAATTCGCTTTAGCACTGCTCAGGCTGGCCCAGTTGAGCTCAGCCTGTATGATGTGCTTGGACAGCGCGTTATCCAACTGCAGTCGGGTTGGCTGCAGGCGGGCAGCTATGCGCTTTCTTGGGACGGCCGTAGCGCGGCGGGATATCCGCTGGCCAGCGGTGTTTACTTTTACCGGCTGCGCGCGTCCGAGGGCGTTGCTACGCGAAAGCTGCTGATGCTGAGGTAGATGGTTGCGAAGGAAGGCACTACATAGCATAAGTGCGATCTGGTTTCTGCTGTGGGCGCTGAGTGCACGCGTTGATGCGCAAGAGGATGGTCTGCGCGCAGCGATTGCTCGGCTTGCAGCCGTAGAGTCGCGGGTAGTCGGCTATCCAGGCTATGAGCTGGCGGCCGAATATGTCGAACAGCGTCTGCGCGCTAGCGGGGCAGTCGACGTGCACCGCGACTCGTTTTCCGTTGTCGTGCCCGTAGACCTCGGCGGTACGATTGCGGTCGAAGGAGAGGCTCCCGTGCGGATGTGGGGGCTGTGGCCGAATGGTGCGCGCACGCCAACCCTGCCGGCGGCGGGGCTGCGTGCGCCGATGATATACGCCGGGCGGGGAGACTGGGCCGATTTTAACGGACGCGTCGTAGCCGGTCGCGTCGTGCTGATGGATTTTGTCAGCGGGGCCAACTGGCTTAACGCGGCGCTGCTGGGAGCGCGGGCGGTGGTGTTTATCGCGCCGTCCTCTACGTCGCTGCGCGAACTCGAAGACAAAGCGTCCGACGTGCCGTTGGATATACCCCGCTTTTGGGTCGACCAGATGGAAGGCGACGCGCTGCGCCGTTTGGCGAGGGAAGGCGCAGTCTCCGCTGAGTTGTTCAGTCGCATGGAGTGGCAGGAGCGGACGGCATGGAATATCTGGGCGCACTTTCCCGGTGCCGATCCTGCTCGGACTGAAGAGACGCTGCTGGTTTCCTCCTACTACGACGCCAGTTCGCTCGTGCCGGCCCGGGCACCGGGAGCGGAAATGGCCGTAGGCATCGGTGCCCTGTTGGAACTGGCCGATCGTCTGGGGCAAGAGCCGGTTCCTCGCTCTGTGATCGTGCTGGCCAACGGCGCACACTTTCAAGATCGTCAGGGCATGGGCGATTTTCTGCAGCGCTACATGCGCCGTCAGCCCTATTACCGCAGTCAGCAGCGCGATTCACTCGACGTCGATCTCTTTATCGGGCTCGATCTTTCCTCGCAACATGGCGAACTCGGCATATGGGACAATGCCGAAGATTTTGCTCTCAAGCGTTTTTATGCCCCCTTTGGTCGGCGCTTTGTCCGCTATGCCGATGAGGTCGATTTGCCGGTGCCATCGGAGCGAGAGGCGCTAGCCAATGGCATTAGTCCGATTCGCGGTATGGATTGGGCATCCTATGTGCCCGGTGGGCTGAGCACCGATGGACAGCGGGTGCTGGAAGCGGGCACGGTTGCCCTAACGCTGGCGACGATCTTCGACGGGCGACAGGGGGTAGATTCACCGTTGGATGTGCCCGAACGCGTCCATTACGAACAGGCGCAGCGCCAGAGCGATTTGATTGGTGAACTCGTGCTGAGTGCGGCGCGGGACGACAGTCTATTCGCACTAATCGAGCCGCTGCGCAGTCGACTCAAGGACAATCTGCGCGATGCGCGCTTTAAGCTGCGCGCCTTTCCGCGTCGTTCGCAGGTGCCCGATCGTCCGATTGACGGGTTGATGACCCTGAGTCCCGTGCGCGATACGGGAATAAAGGGCGTGCGATCTACTCGCTATCTGCTCGGCCGGGAAGAAGGACTCGCCACGGCTAGCGCATTGCCGATGGGTAAGTACCTAGCGGCGGCTTATGCTTTCGATGAAGACGGGGCGATTTCCTATGCGCTCGACCTGAGCGAACGGGCGCAGAAGTTTACCGGTAAGCCAACGGGGAGGGGGTTTGTTCCCGTCGACGTGCGCTGGCAAACGGATCGCCAGACGCTGATCCTGTTTCCGACACTAGGTCGGCCGCTCTATGGGCTGATCGAACCGCGTTCGCTGCGTGCCGTTAGCACGTTTAAGGTGCTCGACGGCCGTGGCGTTGAACCGCGCCAGTACGGGTATCAGATGGGGAAGCGTGCCCAGCAGGTCTTTGGTGTCCTCTTTGGTTCGCCGGGTTTGGAAGAGGAAAACCGCTTGAAATTGCTGATCGGCACGGTGGATCAGCGCCAGTTGCTCATCAACAGCAGCGGCTATATCAACGAAGAGGCGGCCCGCGGCCGCGGTTTTCTCTTGGAACGCGATGCACTTGGTTTTACCGCCCTGCAGGCGGCGCGCGATATGTGGAACCTAGACGAGGCGCGGATCCGCTCGATGCGCAGTCACGCCATAGAGAATGCGCCGCTTGACCGACTGCACGCGCGCGTAGCTCGATTGATTGATGGGGCAGAGCGCGCTCGCGATGCGCTCGACTGGGAGCGCTACGTCGCGCTGTCGCGCGAAGCTTTAGGGGTCGAGGCGCGGGCCTATCCGCAGGTGCTCGGAGTGCTCAATGACGTGATCAAGGGCATGGTGTTTTTCCTGGTGCTCGTCATCCCTGCCGCTTTCTTTGGCGAACGCTTGCTCTTTGCCGCATCGGATATTCGCCGCCAGTTGCTCGGCTTTTTTGCCTTGCTCTTGCTCGTTTGGTTGGCCATTTCCAGCGTGCATCCAGCGTTCGAAATTGCCCACCCGCTGGTCGTTTTATTGGCCTTTGCTATTATGGCGTTGGCCGCCTTTGTGCTCTTTATGTTGATTGGCCGCTTTCGCCGTTATGTCGGTGAAAATCGCCGGCGTTTGGCTAAAGTACACGACGGCGATATCAGCAGGCTAAGTGCCGCCTACAGCGCCTTTATGCTGGGTATCTCCAATATGCGCCGCCGGCGACTGCGCACGGGACTGACGCTAGTCACGCTGGTACTGCTCACATTCACCTTACTTTCCTTTGCCACATTCGACAGTGGCATCCGCTTTGTCGCGCTCAATTTGGATCGTCCTGCTGCGTATGAAGGTGTGCTGCTGCGCACGCGCGGCTGGGATGCGCTGGGCGAACCGCTCGTGGAGTACGCCCGTTCGCACTTTGCACGGGGGAGCACGCTGGCGCCCCGTCTCTGGTATACGCCCGAGCAGTCGGAGGAAAAACGCTATATCGTCGTCGATGCAGGCGTGCGCCGTGCACGCGCTTTGGGGCTGCTCGGTCTGGCCCCGGAAGAGGCGGAAATTACCCAGATTGACCAAGCGCTGCAGGCCGGTCGCTTTTTCACGGACGCCTACGAACCGGTCTGTTTGCTGTCGGGCGAGATGGCTCAGGAACTGGGTATTGCAGCGGACGAATTGGGGCGGGCCGAGGTGCATGTATTCGGGCGTTCTCTGCGCGTTGTCGGTATTGTCGACGCCGCAAAACTCAACGCGCTACGCGATTTAGACGGCGAGTCGCTGATGCCGGCCGACTTTCAAATGTCGGCCTTCCAAAGCTACAATGCCGCGCGTGAGACACCCGTTGAAGAGAGCGATCGGCTGGAAGACATCAAACCCTTTGTCCATCTGGATGCTGCACGTGTCTTGCTCGCTCCGAGCGGGGTGCTGCGCGACGCGGGGGGAACGGTGCGTTCGCTGGCCCTATGCTTTGACCAACGGGCCGATGCCAAAGGGCTCATAGAAGATTTTCTGCGGCGGATTGAAACGGCACTATTTGTTGGACAACGCGGCGCAGATGGCCGGTTGGAGACGGTTGCTTATTCGTCCTTCGGCCTCACGTCTATTCAGGGAATGGGTGCGCTGATCGTTCCAGCGCTCATCGCCGCGCTGATCGTGCTCAACGCCATGATGGGGGCCGTCTACGAGCGCTTTCGCGAAATTGGCATCTATTCTTCTGTCGGTCTCGCTCCCGTACATATTTCGCTGCTGTTTATCGCTGAAGCCTGCGTCTATGCGGTGCTCGGTGCGGCGTTAGGCTATTTGCTCGGCCAGGGGGTCGGTCGCGTTTTGCTCGCTGCAAATATGCTCTCGGGGCTAACCCTGAACTACTCATCAACGGCCGCTATTACCTCGGCGATGTCGGTGATGTTCGTCGTCCTGCTCTCGACGATCTATCCGGCGCGCCTAGCGGCGCGCGCCGCCGTGCCGGACGTCATTCGCCGCTGGGAGCCGGAGCCGCCGACCGACGATGCGTGGTCTTTCCGCTTTCCCTTTATGGTAGGTGCGTCTGAGGTCGTGGGCATTAGCGGCTTTCTCTACAGCTACTTTCGCTCGTTTAGCGCCGGGGCCGTCGGTTCCATGCACGCCGATCGGGTACGCATAAGGGAAGTCGATGGACGCCGGCGGGTCGAATTTGATTTGTGGCTGGCGCCGTTTGACCTTGGCGTGAGTCAGCAGGTAACGCTCGAGTTTGTCGAGACCGATGCGGCGCGCATGTATGCCATTGACGTCTCGCTGCAACGGCTCAGTGGCGAACGCTTTTACTGGGAGCGACTCAACGGACGCTTTCTCAACGCCTTGCGCAAGCAGATGTTGATTTGGCACGCGCTAGAGGAGGACCTGCGTCTTGCACATCGCCAAGAGGCCGAGGCGCTCATTGACGCGCCGGAAGAGAAAGCGACGTCGGTTGAGCCGGTAGCTAGTGAAGAGCAAGGGAGCGATGGGCGCTCGCCCTTTACCTGGAAGGGCTTTGCTGTCGGCGCACTAGGAGCGCTGGCTATCGGCGTTGGGGCACCGTATGGTGTGATGTTGCTCAAAGGCTCCTTTATGGCGCGCAACAGCTCTTCGCCGGCGGCTATTTTTCTCTTCTTTATTATCGCGTTTTTCGGTAATGCGCTGTTGGGCAGTCTGCGCCGTTGGCTAGCGCTAACCCGCGGCGATTTGGTTTTGGTATACGCCATGTTGCTGATGGCCGTAGCAGTGCCCACACAGGCTTTTGTCGGCTATTTAATACCGGTTATTAGCGGGCTCTATTACTACGCGACGCCGGAAAATCGGTGGGCTGAGATTTTCTTTCCACACGTCGAGCGCTGGCTGGCCCCCACCGATATGGAGGCTATTCGCCAATTGCACGAGGGGGCGCCCGGTGGACAGATTCCCTGGGCGGCTTGGTTTGAACCGCTGGGTGCGTGGTACGCTTTCTTTATCGCGCTGAGCTTTCTGATGATTTGCATGTCGTCTATTCTGCACCGTCAGTGGGCTCACAACGAACGTTTGGCCTATCCGATGGTCGAGTTGCCGCTGCGCATGGTCGAGGGCAGCGAGGGGCCATTTCAGCGCGTAGCGCCCTTTTTTCGCCAGCGCGGCATGTGGGCCGGTTTTGCCGTGGCGTTCGCCCTGCCCAGCCTGTCAGGTATGCACCACTACTTTCCGGCTTGGCCCGATTGGACGATGGGTTTTCCCGCTCTACAGTTATTCGACAACAGCGTGCAACTCCCGCTTGGCTACAGCTTTGCCTGGATTGGTTTTTTCTATTTGGTCAATCTGGATATCTCGCTGAGCATTTGGGTTTTCTATGTGCTGGGCAAGTTTCAGGAGGGCATTTTCCGAAGTTTGGGGATTGCTTCGACCGAGCAGCTGAGTCTCTACTCGTTTTCGCAGACGGCCGATCTGACGCATCAATCGATGGGGGCCTGTCTGGTGTTTGTCCTCTATTCTCTGTGGATTGGTCGACGCCATCTGGCCGAAGTCTGGCGCAAGGCGTGGACGGGTAATAGTGAGCTTGACGACAGCGGAGAATTGCTGTCGTACCGCACTGCTGTTTTTGGTTTTTTGGGTAGCTTGCTCTTTGTCGCCTACTGGCTGTGGGCTTCGGGTATCCCGCTGCTCGTGCTGCCGGCGTTTCTCGCTACGAGCCTACTGTTTTACGTCTTTGTCACTCGAGTGGTCGCCGCAGCAGGGGTGCCGACGGCGCGTTCCCCTATGATCGCTGCTTTCGTCATATTTTCCGGCGTGGGCTCGTCGATCGTCGGGGCCAAGGGATTAGTGGCGATGACTTTCACCTATATATGGCAGTCGGAAATGCGTCTGTTCCCGATGATCGCCTGCGCCAATAGCCTAAAGCTGGCCGATTCGGTAAAGGGGCCCAAAGGGCGTCTGTTCTGGGGTATGGTGCTGGCGATTGTACTTTCGCTGGCTGGGGCGACGTGGATCATTCTCGATATGTGCTACACGCACGGCGGGATCAATCTACACTCGTTCTTTATGCGCCATCAGGCGCAGCGCACGTTTGCGGATATGGCGCGCGTTCTGTCCGAGCCGCAGGGGCCGGTTTGGCGCGGTTGGCTCTTCACCGGAATCGGCGGACTCGTCGAGGGACTGCTCATGTGGGGGCATCACCGTTTTTACTGGTGGCCACTGCACCCGCTCGGCTTTGTCATCAGCATCGGTTGGCTAACGGGACAGGTGTGGTTTTCCGTCTTTATCGCCTGGTTGGCCAAGCTCTCGATTACCCGCATGGGTGGGGCCCTGCTCTACGAGCGATTCAAGCCCTGTTTTCTCGGTTTTATTTTGGGGGAGGCCGTGGCTGGTGGCTTTTGGCTGGTGATGGACTTCTTTCTCGACGGATCGGGTAATCCCATCACCATTATGTAGCTATTGCGCGGTGCGCTGGCGTATTTCAGTAAAGAGGCGCAGCAGTTTCTCGCGGTCGCGGGGATAGTGCTCTATCGCCAGCGCAAGGACCTCTTTTGCTTGGCTGAACTCGCCCCGCTGGAAGTGCAGCTGCCAGAGCTCAGCGTAGATGCGCGGCTGGCGCGGATCTACGCTGAGCGCCCGTTTGTAGGCGTCGACGGCTGCCTTGTTCTGACCGAGTCCCATGGATGTGTGGGCTAGGTTAACCCAGACTTCAGGCCGCTGTGGCTGTGCCTGTGCGACGCGCTCGAAGATTTCTCTCGCCGATTGGAAATTTCCCTGTAATGCGCTCAGCGAGCCGAGGTTGAGCCAGGCCTGCCAGTAGGTCGAGTCTAGCGCTACGGCGCGGGTAAAATGGGCGATGGCCTGTTCGCCGCGCCGCTGTTTGGCATAGGCCTGACCCAGGTTGTAGTGTATTTCCGCGTCACCCTCCATCTGCATAGGTGCGCCGGGCGCGTTGGCCCATAGGGCGACAACGACTGATAGGGCTAGACCGCCCCACAGCGGACGCTGATCGCGCAGTTGAATGCGCTGATAGAGCCAGCGCCCGCCGTAGACGGCGCTGATAATGAGCAGCGGTAGTACGGGTATGCGGTAGCGAGCTGTGGGGAAAAAGGCGATTACCCCAGCGCTGTATACGAGGACGAATAACACCTCTAGCGTCAGGCCGCGCCGTAGGGAGAGCGCGAGTCCGAGTAGGGCAAACGGAGCGAGCAGTCCAAAAGGGAACGCGATGCCCGCTTTCCACAGCAGGGCACTCAGCAGCGTTGAGTAGTTTCGCCAGTAGTAGATGTCTTGGTTGCGCCCTACTTCGTCGCCGTGAAGAAAGTTCCCTGCTTTGCGCGCTTGTAAACCTAGATACTGGAGCGGCTGTTCGGTTATAAAGCTGCGCGCCTTGTCCCAGAAATAGGTCGACTGCTGCGACGAGGCGAGTATGCCCTTTGCCTTGGGTTCGCCTACGAGATCGTCCCACTCCCAGCCCGGTCGCAGGTGTAGCGTCTGCTCGTAGTCGGCGTTGTTGCCGATGTAGAAATTGATCCCGGAGTTATAGGACAGGAGCACCGCGTCTTTTCCAATGGCGTAGTTTCGCCAGCTAACCGGGGCTATGACTAAGCAGGTGCCGAGTAGAAAGAGAGCGGCGGGTGCGACGGCTCGTTTGCGCCAGCCGATCCATGCAGCAGCCACTGCGACAAAGCTCAGCGTACTGGCCACTGTGAGTGCGGCTAGGCCAAAGACACTTCCGCCGACTGCAAAGGGCAGGCGTTTGTGCTGGTGCATGGCGCGGTCGAGCAAGAGGAGGCCTATCAGATTGAGCGACGTGGCCAGCGTGGCCGGTAGCACTTCAGCGTCAAAGAAAATGAGCGGTCCGTAGACGACGGCGATAGAGGCCGCACCTAGTCCGAGGCGCGGGTCGTGCCAGCGGGTGGCCAGAACGTATATCAGCGCACAGTTAAGGCTGCCGAGAAGGATTTGCAGAAGGCGAATGGCGTGGAAAAAGTACTCGGTGGTTGTCAGTTTGAGCAGGCCGAGGACATAGGGGTAGAGCGGGGGCTGCCAGTAGGGCCCCAATCCGCGCCCTAGCCAGTTGCCATCGGCCAGTATGAAAGCCAACTGCACGTAGGTCTTTCCGTCTACCGGGGGCAGTGCGTAGAGCGGGCTCGTGCTGATCTGGAGCGCGTAGAGTGCGCGGACGCAGAGGGCCGCTGCGAATAGGCCTATCCAGTGTCGGTGCTGTAGTCGTCGATCATCCATCACGCGTCAAATAAAGCGCAAATACGTGCGCTTGCCCAGACAGGAGGGGCGTTTATCTTAACGAGTCAGGGGCACTTGTCGCTGTTTTACCGACTGTTTCCCTTGCGTTGAATCCCCCTCCTACCTCGGAGATCATCTATTCGTATGCGCGTCTTTGTCGCGGCTGTGTTGGCCGCTCTGACGGCTTGTACAGATCGCCCTCCGGCGTCACCGTATTTTGTCGACGGCACGCGAGACGCCGGTATCTCTTTTCAGCATACCAGCGGCGCCCGCGGCGACTATTTTCTCTTTGAAACCATGGGAGCGGGTGCGGCGTTCTTCGACTATGACGGCGACGGTTGGCTCGACGTCTACTTGGTTGATGGGTTTGATTTGACGCCTTGGAAGGGCCAGTTTCCGCCGTCCAACCAGGTGGTAGAAGACGCCGAAGGATACTGGGTCGCCGAAGAATATCAGGCTCCGCTGCGCTTTAGCGGTCGCGTCGACAGTGCGGTATTTGCGCTGCGCCAGCGCGAGCCGATGCTGCGCAATCGCTTGCTGCACAATGATCGAGGCGTGTTTGCCGATGTCAGCGCGCAGAGCGGTGCCGACGATGCCGGATACGGTATGGGAATAGCCGTGGGCGACTACGACAACGACGGCGATGCCGATCTCTACGTCACCAATTATGGAACCAATGCGCTCTATAGAAACGACGACCAGGTCGGATTTTCCACGCAGACAGAGCGTGCCGGTGTAGGCGATCCCCATTGGGGCAGCAGTGCGGCCTTTTTTGACGCCGACAACGACGGCGATCTGGATCTCTACGTGGTCAACTATCTCGATGCCAGTCCGCGCAACAACCGTCTCTGCGGCGGGGCAGTCTCAGCCGCCAAGAGCGGAGTGGGGCGGGCGCTGTTGGTGCCGCGCGATCGCCGCACGTACTGCAGTCCACGCCGCTACAACGGAGCGCCCGACGTGCTCTATCGAAACGAGGGCGACGGCACATTTGTGGATATATCGCGCAGCAGTGGTGTTTTCAGCCTATATGGTAAGGGGCTAGGCGTAGCCGCCGCCGATTTTGATGCAGATGGTGACGTCGATTTATTCGTCGCCAACGACGGCATGCGCAATTTTCTGTATCAAAACGACGGGGCTGTGTTTGTCGAGCGCGCGCTCGAAGCTGGTTTGGCTTATAACGGTCAAGGGCAGCCCGAGGCCGGTATGGGCATAGCTATAGCCGACTACGACTACGACGAAGATATCGATTTGCTAGTGACTAACTTCTCGCGCGAGAGCAATACGCTCTACCGCAATGATGGTATGGGAAAATTTAGCGACCAGAGTACATCGGCTGGCCTTCAGGAGAGCACGCTGCTGCCGCTGGGTTTTGGCGCCTTCTTTTTTGACGCCGACAACGATGCGGATCTGGATGTATTTGTCGCCAACGGACACGTGCTCGATCGCGTAGCCCAGCAGGATGCCGATTTGCGCTATGAGCAGACCAACCAACTCTTGCTCTACGAAGGCGAAGCATTCTACGATGCGTCGACTCATAGCGGACCGGCATTTCGCTCCGAACACGTGTCGCGCGGGGCGGCTGCCGGCGACTACGACAACGACGGCGATCAGGATGTTCTCGTCAGCAATGGAAACGGCCCTGCTGTGCTCTATCGCAACGAGGGCGTTGTTCGCCACTGGCTGTCGGTGGCATTGACGGGCACGCGCGTAAATCGAGACGCCGTGGGGGCTCAGGTTCGTCTGCGCTGCGGGGAGATGGTGCAGACGCGCCAGCGCACGGGCGGTGGGTCATACCTATCGGCCAGCGACGGCCGGTTGCACTTTGGCTTGGGCAACTGCGCCCAGGTAGAACGGCTCGAGATCACTTGGCCCGACGGCAGCGAGCAGGTCGTGTCCGATGTATCGGCCAATCAGTTTATCCACGTGGTGCAGGAGTGACGATATGAAACGGGGGTTGTCTATCGGAGCGCTGCTCGTGGCGCTGTGCAGCAACGCGTTGGCTCAGGGCCTCTATTTTGTCGACGCGACCCGAGATGCTGGCATCGATTTGGTAAACACTTCGGGTACCGACCAGCGCTATATTGTCGAGGGGATGATGGGAGGCGCGGCCTTTTTCGACTACGACAATGACGGCGACGTCGATTTGTATATCGCCAATGGCTCGTCATTTGACGGGTTTCCCCCCGGGCAGCAGCCGCGCAATGCGCTCTATCGCAACGAGGGCGACGGCACCTTTACCGAGGTCGCGTTGCAGGCTGCAGTAGGTGATACTAGTTGGTCGATGGGATGTGCCGTGGCTGACTACGATAACGACGGTGATGCCGATCTGTATGTAAGCAATTACGGTCGTAATACGCTCTACCGGAACCGGGCCGACGGCACGTTCGACGACGTTACGAAAGCAGCGGGTGTCGGCAATATGGGATGGGGGACGGGCGTAACCTTTGGCGACTACGATCGCGATGGTTACGTCGATCTCTATGTGGCCAATTACGTCGACTTTTCACTCGACTACGAGTCGCCCATTCCCTGCCTGTGGAAAAATGTCGGCGTCTACTGTGGACCAGTCGGACTGCCCGCAGCTGCCGACGTGCTCTATCGCAACAGGGGTGACGGAACCTTTGTCGACGTGACCAAGGATGCTGGCCTAGCGCGGGAATCGTTTTATGGAATGAGCGCGTTCTGGGGAGACTACGACGCGGATGGTTGGCCCGATCTATTTGTCGCAGACGATTCGACGCCGAATAAACTCTACCATAATCAACAGGATGGCACCTTTGTCGAATCGGCGCTGCTGGCCGGGGTCGCCTACAGCGGCGAGGGCGTAGAACAGGGCTGTATGGGGGCTGCTTTTGCCGACTATGATGGGGACGGGCACTTCGATATTTTCGTCACCAATTTTGCCGATGAAGCCAACGCGCTCTACCGGGGTGAAACGGGTGGGTTCTTTACTGACGTGGCGTTTTCCTCAGGAGTCGGCACTGCCGACCGGCGCTTGGTGGCATGGGGTACGAATTTCTTTGACGCAGATAACGACGGCGATCTCGACCTCTTTGTCGCCAACGGTCACACCTATCCTCAAGCCGATCTGCCGCTGCTTAACTCTAGCTACGAACAGCTCAACTCCCTCTTCGAGAATCGCTCCGGTCAGTTTGTCGAGGTTACACAGGAGGCAGGACCGGGCATGGCACTGCGCGGCGTAAGTCGCGGAGCTAGTTTTGCCGACTACGACGCCGACGGTGACGTGGATATTTTCGTCTTGAATTTGAATGCGCTGCCCTCGCTGCTGCGCAACGACAGCGCGATCGGTCGTCACGTGCGGATGCAACTGGAGGGAACAGTCAGCAACCGCGACGGCATTGGTGCCCGAGTCAGCTTGCGCGCTGGGGGACGAGAACAGCATGCCGAGGTGCAGAGTGGCGGCAGCTACCTATCGCACAGCGATATGCGCACTCACTTTGGTCTGGGCACAGCTGACCGCATCGACTGGCTGCGAGTGCGCTGGCCGAGTGGGCAGGTACAGGAATGGACCGATGTGGCGGTGGGGGAACTGATCGTCGTGCGCGAGGAAGGTGACGCGGCAGGCGAGATAATCCGAGCGCGCTAGTTGCTGCTTGAGGCGGCAGCGCGTTGGGTTTGTGCATCGTCTAGATAGCGTCGGGCAAGGGCGTTGTCCGGATCGGCACGTAGTGCGTTTTCATATGCGCGGGTAGCGCCCGCCCAATCACCCAACTTAACGCGCGCCACGCCGAGATTGATATGGACTTCGGCGCTCTCTGGCCGCAGCGTAGCGGCGCGTTGAAAGTGGTCGGTAGCTTCGGAGAGTTGGCCGGTGCGTGCTGCCGTTAATCCCAAACCATAAAATGCTTCGTACAGGCTGCTGTCTATTGCGGCTGCGCGCTGGAGACTGCGTTGGGCCGGTGCATAGTGCTGTCGCTTGAGCTGTGCCATACCCAATCGGGCATGGGCGAGTGGATCTTCTGGCGCTAGCTCTGTTGCACGGAGAAAGTGCGTTTCAGCCGCTGATAAATCCCCCTGCCAGGTGCGCAGGATGCCCAATCCCGTGTGCGCATCTTTGAGTTGGGGATTGATGGCCAGTGCATTCTGATATTCAACGGCTGCGCGCTCGTACTGGCCTTGTAGGGCTAGGCTGAGCGCCATGTTGTAACGTGCTGTAGCCGGTCCAATGGCCACCCCGCCCGTCGTGGGGAACGAACGTTCTGCGCCAATGTCGCGATCGTTTAGGCGCAGAAGTTCCGAGCGTCTTAGCGCTTGTTGTCCTTCGGCGCGTCGCCCCGTGCGCAGATAAATTTGAGCCAGATTGAATTGTACCTGCGGTGCGTGCGGATTGAGCTTTGCGGCGCGCAGCAGTGCGGTTTCTGCTGCCTCTAGGTCGCCCGTTGCGCGATAGAGCAAGCCGAGATGGAAATGCGTTTCTCCGTCGGAAGGCGCTAGGCGCGCTGCCACTTGTAGGTAGGTCCGTGCGCTGTCGCTGTGGCCGCTCTGTCGGAAGTGAAGCCCCATCTTCTTATGTGCGGGCGCTAGCGTTGAGTCTGCGTACAGCGCCTGGCGGTAGTAGGAAAGAGCCCGCTCAGTGCTGTCGCGATAGCTGTAGAGCAGTCCGACGTTATAGAGCGTAGAGGCGCGCAGCGGCTCCAGCGCGAGGGCGTGTTCAAAGGCCGCTAGCGCCGCATCGGTGTCGCCGTAATGCGCTTTGGCGAAGGCGCGAGTCATGTGTACGGCACCGAGGATGTCGTACAGTTCAGCATCTTCGGGAAAGGTGGAAAGACTCTGCGATAGTGAGGTTAGGGCCTGTTCGTACTGACCGCTTTGTAGGTAGGCACGGCCGAGAAAGCGATGAGAGGCGATGTTTGAGGAGGGCTCCAATATCTCTTGGCGCAAGGCTGCGATAGCCGCCTCGTAATCGCCGCGTAAAAAAAGCTGCTGTCCCGGCAGCTTAGGAGCGACCGGGACAGCGTCTTGGGCTGGGCCACAACTCCACGCCATGCAGAGACTAAGGATGCAGAGGGCGCGCCGACGGCGATGCATTAGAGTGCGGTTGAGAGCGCGTCCTTGACCGCGTCTTCGTTGACTTCGACGCCGTATTTATCGCGCAGACTGCGCACGTAGGCGACATACCCTCTCTTCGACTTGTCAATTTTGACATAGGCCATAGCGCGGCGGCGCGATTCGGCATCGTACGAAGCAAGTTTCTGGTGTCGATCGAGTACCTTGAACACGGAATAGCCTTCAGGCACGCGCAGCGGTCCCACGAGCTGTCCAACTTCGGCTTCCTGCACGGCATCAAAAATATCCTTGTAGTAGGCCTTGGTATAGACGCTGACGGTTAGCAGGCCGTCGTGGTGGGCCGCTCCGTGGCGGATCGTATGCTGGCGCGCTATGGCCTCGGAGTCCTCGCCTGCGGCCATGCGCTGTTTCAAACGCTGCGCCAAGGTGTCGGATTGAACCAATACCTCGATGATTTCGCTGGTGATGGGCGAGGTAAATTTCTTAGGATTCGCGTCGTAAAATGCGCGTGCTTCCTCGTCGCTCGCCTCGACATGGACATCCACGTAGTTTTGCCGCAGTGCGTTGAGCAGGAGATCGTCGCGTTTGTTTTGGTTTCGCGCCAGCAGCTCTTCGTTTTGGTCTAGGCCCATGGCCTTTGCCTGATCGGCAAAAAGATGGGCCGGTAGCACGACCTCGCGGAGGATATAGTCGACGCGTGCGCTGTCGGCCAGTTCGGCTTGGCTAACTCGTAGCTGGCGTCCGACCTGCAGAAACTCAGCTAGGCTAACCTGCCCTTCACGCAAAGTGCAAATAGGGCGATTGGCCCATTCGGAAGGCGGGGTAAACGGATCCATTTCCTCCTGCTGAGCGTGCTCGTTGAGCCAGCGGATCTGTGCTTGTTGTACCTGGGGACTGTAGGCCGTCTTGAGCGAGTCCAATACGACTAGGTAGCGCTCAGCGCGCTTGCGGCCAAAGATTTCTTCGCGAATTTTGCGCTCGGAGGCGGCCATTGGCACCGGCATTTCGTCAGAGACCTGAAACAGTGCGTAGTGCGGTTTGCCGGAAAAGGTGAGCGAAATGGGTTTGGTTACCTGTCCAACCTCGAGGGCAAAGATGGGTTCGGCAATGGAGGCATGGACCTTGTCTTTTAGCTTGTAGCCGCCGACATCACCCCCCTGTTCGGCGCTTTCGCGATGCAGTGAATAGCCCTTGGCCAACTCCATAAAGTCGCTGCCGTCTTGAATCTGCTGTAGGATGGCTAGGGCCTCTTCTTCGCTCTCTAGCATGATCCCATTAAAACGCAGCGCGCGGTCCCTGTTGGTGGCGCGATAGTGCGCCTCCATTTCCTCGTCGCTGATATCGATCTGCTCGGTTACCACGCGTCGCGTATACAGCTCGAGCAGGCGGTTTCTGCTGTACATCCCTAGCTCGTCTTGGAACTCGGCGTTTTCGTCCAAGGGAAGGGACCGTGCCTCTAAGAGCAGCAGTTCTTTGTCGATGAGGCTTTCGAGAACTTGGCGCTCTTTGGCAAATTTGTCCGCTCCCTTTTTCATGCCATCGGGTATGGCCTCGGAAAAGGTGCGGAACTGCTCAAGAGTAATTGATACGGTGCCAACCGAGGCTAGAACGACGTCTGTTGTGCTTTTTGCAGCCTGTTTTGGAGGGGCGTTTTCGCTAGAACAACTTACAAAGGCAACGAGAGCAGCTAAGGGTATGAAACATTTCATGCGACTAGCTTTCTCCGAATAGGTGAGATGAGATCGCGCTTTTCCGAGCGTCGTTAAATATAGCGGATGTACGGGGAAAATTTGGCTTGCTATGTAGTGAGTGATTAATTTACTTAGCACCCGTAAAATAAAGATTAACAATTTTCACGGCAATATCGACCTCGACGAACGGTCTTATATGCGTAGCTTGCAGCGTGCATTTTCGTGGAGCATCGGCCTGCTTACGGGCTTATTTATCCTACCCATTGAAGCTGATGTGATTATCATCGGCGGCACGGAAGGACGCAGTTGGGAAAGCGGTGGAGGTGATCTCCCGGCTGTTGTTATTCGCAATGCCAATACCGTAGAGAGCACCAATGCGCCCGGTGGGGTGATCGACTTTTCCCCCACCGATTTGCCCAATTGGATCGCGCCACAGCGCGCAGATACTACGCGCAATATTGCCGTAGGACTCAATTCTCCGCTACGCGGTGGGGCGATCAACTCGCCCAATAATGTCGCGATTCGCGGCACGCTTCCCAATATGATCGACAACGATGGCACGACGGCGCTGGATTTGCGTGCGTCGGCTGGAACCCAGAGCGCACAGGTGCTCGGGCTCATTATAGATCTCGACTTAGGTGCCCGCTTTGGACTTAACCGTTTCAAGTTCTTTCCGCGCAATGGCGACCCCGATTTTCCCGCGCCCGATTTTCCATTTCAGAGCGAATTCCTGCGCGGATTCGAAATATTCATAAACGATGGCACGGACGAGACGCAGTTTGAGGGTATGCCGATCTTGCAAACGGTTGCCGTAGAAACCCAGAACGATCAGTCGGTCGTCGATCTTCGGATTCCCCCGCAGTACGTGCGTTTTGTGCGTTTAAAAGTGCTGACGGCGGCCGGTTTTGATATTGCTGAGTTCCAGATTTTTGGGACGGGATACGTGCCAGAGGCCAGCTATGTATCGGATATCTTCGACTTTGGCGATTTGGCGCTGCTGGGGAATCTGCGCTGGGTGCAAAACGAGATCGGAGATGCCACCCTTTCCAACGTGCTCGTCCGCACGCGCACCGGGCGCGATGCGCAGCCTATCGAGTTTAACAAGGTGCGACCGGGAGAGCGTATTTTTCGCGTTGGCGGTGGAGCGCAAAGTGGGAACCGAGCCGGCACGACGTCTAATAGCGATGAGGTGCCGTGGAAATGGGCTGATGATATAGAGGACGCTGCACTGCAGACGTTGGTGGAGACCGTGCTCGACAACGAAGAAGTCGACGTGCGCGATGCTATTGGCATTTTCAAAGACCTGCCGCTTGAACAGCAGGAGCAAATTGCGCTGAGCGAAGACGATTACGATGACCTGCGCAACGAGGACAAAGGTTCCATCCGTGACGACGTAACGAATTGGAGCGGCTGGTCGCCACCCTACTTGGCCGAGGGTATCGTCGACTTTGATGAATTGGCCACAGACGGCGCCGGAATTGCTATTTCCTCACCCGGACCTCGTCGCTACTTCCAGTTTTCCGTAGATCTGTTCAGCGAGGACTTTGAATCGGCTGCTGCCGTTGGGGGACTGGCCTTTGATGTGATTTCGCCGCCCTATGCAAAAGAGTTGATCGCTGAGATTTCTCCGCGGACAACAGAAGTGGGCGAGAATACGCGCTTTTTATATGCTGTGCGCACCCGCTCCGAGCCCGGCCGCCAGCGCGGCTTTGACAGCTTTGAGATTGAAACACCGCTGCGGGTAGAGGAGATTGGTCTCATTCGCATTCGCCGTCCGGACGGTTCGCTCAGCGAAGCGGATTTTTCAGGACTCGCGCTTGACGATCTGCCGCTGCGCCGCGGCGATATGCAGGTTGACGAAGTATCCGATACGCGCTTTCGCTTTTCTTTTCCGCGTATCGAAGAGGACGGTACTGTGTTGGAAATTGAATTTGAGAACGGCGTGTTGCGCTTTGGCACGACGTTTACCGGCCAGGCCTATAACAGCGAAGTCGAAACGACTATGGGCCAGCGGGTTCTTCCTGGGAATGCCGCGGATTTAGCCGCGCTAGGATTTGAGGATAGCGACGTGCAGCCGCTGGGCACGCCACTGGCCGAAAACCTATCGGTGGCCGTTCCCATCAGCAAAGATCTGTTGGCCAACGTCAACGTGCAGCCGGCTGTCTTTACGCCCAACGGCGATGGGATCAACGACGCGGCCATCGTCCAGTACGATATAACGAACATCGCCCGACTGTCTCCGGTCGATGTGCATATTTACGATCTGTCGGGACGTCCCGTCCGCCGCTTGGTCGACGAGCAAGCGATCAGCGGTCGTTTTCGCCGCGCGTGGGACGGGCGCGACGACGCGGGAAATATCTTGCCACCGGGACATTACGCAGTCGGCGTCGAACTGCGTGCTGGCACCGGGTCTGTGCGCGAGATCGGTTTGGTTCGGATTGCCTATTAGAAGAGGGGATGGGCTGCGGGATGTTGGGTATCGTTTTTTACAGGGAGAGAGTCTTTTGCGCGTAGTTAAATGGAGTCTCATTGCATGCTCGTTATACCTGTTCGCCTGGGCTGCTAAAGCTGAAGCACAGAGCGCCTATGGGAGTCGCTTGGGCAGCCAGCGCGGTGGCGCCGTTAGCTTTGAGCCGCGTGGGCCGGGCGTGCTGTTTGGCGCGCTCGATCCCTCCGTCAAAAAATGGTATATCCCGCAGGAACTGTTCAACGATTACGGGTGGCGGCAGTGGGAGTATTCCAACTATGCCAAAGAGGAGTTTCGCCGCTACGTCAATATTCACCGTGAGGGCGATTCCTTCTACGATTTCTACGGCAACTTGATCGGGCGCGGCTGGTTGATCTACGACTGGTCTCAAAATCAGCCCGAGCAGTTGGGTAGCAGCATATTTCAAAACTCGCGCTTTGATTCCTGGTTTAACGGCGTGACGATCGGCGGCGATTCACGCGGGCAGTATTACTATGCCATAACGGTAGGTAATCTGCTGCGAACCACGCTGACGCCGCTGACGTTTTCTCGTCCTCGCTTCAACGGCGTGCAGATCGACTTTATGGCCGATAAGTACGCTGGAACCATACTCGCTTCGCGTATTAGCGATCCGATTCTCGGCGCTACACAAGAACCGGAGCGACGCACAAACACTACTACGATGTTTGGCGGCCGAGGGACCGTGCAGATCGGTGATTTTATTGAATTAGGTGCGACGTTGGTCGACGCGCGCAATACCAATACGACGCTCGATCTGTTTAGCGGTGACCTAATCGCGGGTAGTTTGACCTCGGGCCAGAGCAGCACGCCGCTAACGGCGATTGCCGTTATTCTTAGCGATGATACGCCCGAAGACGGCGAGGGCGGTGCCGCGCTCTTTCGCCACGATGTGCGCATTATCAGCCGCGATTTTGAGACCAAGCGAGAGCAGGTATTTACGCTAAAGGAGGTGGTGCGCGCCGGCGCCGAGTGGCCCATCGTTTTTGGCGGCTTTCAGCGCCGCGGCTATTTGGCAGCTGACGGTGGTGAGCGCATCGTGCTGAACTACGACTTTAACGATCCGGCCTATATCGGTCCCGATCCGACATCTATCGTCGACGTTGAGTTCGAATACGTCCTCGGCAACGATTTCAAAGTGGAGATGTGGTCGGATCGACAGACGGGACAGCGCGCTATGCCGACCGTTCCGCTCAGTGCCGAGACGATTGATGCTAGCGAGCCAGCGCTGATTACCATGCGCCGAGCTGAGGGCAACGTAAAGGATATTTCCAATCTACAGCTGGTGAAGTTTGATTACGGGCTGCCCACCGGTAACTTGGTTGGCGGTTTTACTATTGAAGGAAAAGGACTGTGGGGGCTCGATTTCTACGGCGAGTGGGATCGCAACAAGCGCTATTTTCAGTATCCCAATGCCGCCCTCTTTATCGACGGAAAGAATCACGAGATCTCGTCAGAGCAGTCGGACGCTTGGTTTTTTAACGTGTCCAAGCAGTCCTACCCGTTTTTTGCTTTTGCCGAGGCCTATGCGATGGACGAGTCCTACTCGACCACGGCCTACCTAGTCGATAGTAACGGCGACATCCAATACGACAATACCCAGCGAAACCTCTACGAATTTGTCGAAGACAACGACGATCAGGACCAGTTTCCCGACTGGATTCGCGCCGGCTCGGCAAACGACCGACTGATCTTTCCGGGCTGGGACGAGAACAACGACTTTATCTCCGACTTTAACCAGAACGACAACGCGACGATCACCAACCTGATACCGGACTACGACGAGCCCTTTTTGCGCTACGCCGTTGACCGGCCCGAGTATCTGTTTGGCATTGATCTGAACAACAACGGCTGGATTGATCGCTTTGAAGACGACGACCTGCCAGACTATCCCTACAAGACCGATCGGCGCGGATACAACGCGTTTGGTGGCGTTGAACTGATGCCGGGCGCACGGTTAACGTTGGGACAGACGAACGAAGAGATGGTGTCGACCGATCGTAAGAGTCTAGTCCAGTACGCGCTCTTTACGTTCGATCGCGACTACGCTGGACTGGGGCGTTTGCGCGTTTTTGAGACGCTGAAAAAAGTGGCCGATACCATACCAGACGATCGTCGAGAGCCTACGCCGTTTGTCGATGCGCCGGCTATTCAGCCGCTCGTTGCGGATATCCTGCCGGCTCAAGACACGTGGGTCAACTCTTTTTGGCTGGGTTTTGACTACGTCGCCATACCCAATGTCAACGTGATTAACAAGATGAAGTACGAGATCTTTCATCAGAACGACGATGAACTGCGCGATATTGATGGACGTCGTCTGCGCGAAAATGCGAGCTTTCTCGGTTTGATCAACAAGATTGACTATACGCAGGATGTGGGGCGAGTTACGCTACAGCCAAAGTTCAAAAGCGAGTATCTCCGCCGAGTGCCCTTTTTGCAGCAGGAAGATAAGCGCCGAGAGTGGACGGGCGCTTTTATGCTCATAGCTCGATGTCCGATTTTACAAAAGACGGTATTACAGGCGGGACTTGAGCAACTCTGGTTGCGCGATTTGGTGCGCGACGAAGAGGATATGGTTGCCAACGGCGTAACGCTCGAAACCGGTGACCTAAGTAGCACCAACATCGCGGTCCAGTTATCGAACTCGTCCGACTATATGGGCTACTTGCTGACGACGCAGGTTGGACTTCGCTATGGACGCACGAGCAGGGAGATCGTCCAAGAAGTTGAAAATGGCTTTGCCAAAGGCAGCGAAACCAGTAACTCGACCACTAGCTTTATCACCGTTTATGCGGGTATTCAGTAATGCGCAGTCCTAGCGCAAAGATCTCGATGCAGTGGCTCTACGGCTGCGCGGTTGCCTTGCTGCTGGTGGGCGCGGGAATGGCCGTTGCCCAAGTAGACTATGGCAATCGCTTGGGACAGCGGGTGGACGACCGACGCGTATTCTCTGCTGCCGGTACGTCCGTGCTCATCGACGCGCTCGATCCGACGATACAGCGCTGGTATCTACCGCAGGAGCTCTTCACCGAATACGGGCGCCGCCAATGGGAGTACACTAATTATGCGCAGGACTATTTTCGGCGCTATGTTTCGCGTAGCCAGGAGGGCTTCTACTTTTACGATCCCTACGGCGATCTCATTACGCGCGGTTGGTTAGTCTACGACTGGCGTCAGACCCAGCCGCTGACCAGCGAGAGCAATCGCCTGACCAAGCGCAGAGAATATCTCAACTGGTTTAATCGCCTGCTCATTTCCTCCGATGCGGGGGGTGGATACAGCTATTCGATTACCATCGGCGACGAGCTCTTTACAACGCTGACACCCATGACCTTCCGCAAGGTCGGCTTTAACGGCGTGGTCACCAATATTGACAGCGATCGCTGGCGTGCCACGGGGCTGTTTTCGCGTATTTCCTCGCCCATTATCGACGTCAATCCGGATTTTCCGACGCGTTCGTTGGAGAATGCGACCAATCTGATGGCCTGGCGCGCCGAAGCCGACGTCAGCGACCACGTGACGTTCGGTGCGACCTTCGTCAATTCACATACCAACAACGGGGCCCGGGCTAGCTTTCAAGATAATCCCTTTTTCGGACTGCTGACTTCGGGACAGCTAGACCGCCGGCTCGAACTGTTGGTGCTGCGCCTGTCTGATGATTCGCCGGAAGACGGAGAAGGGGGAGCGGTTCTCTTTAGCGACGACGTCGAGATTACTCTTACGCTGATGCGAGAAGTTACCAGCGGAGACAGCGTGGCCATGGTGCCGCGGGATACCGTTATAGTTGGGAGCAGTATTGGCTACCGGCCGCTGCGCGAGGGGGGCACGGTGCGCGAGGGCTTTCTCTCGGCTGATGGTCCGGAGAGCATCACCTTGAAATATCCGCTAGCCGTCGAGCCGGGTGAGCCGGAAGAGGGCACGCTGCGCTTGCATCTACAGCAGGCGTTGGGCCTGAGTTTAGCAGAAGCCGAAGACGTCGTATCCTCTATAAAACGAGTGCGCTTTCGTCTCGTGCTGGCCAACGATTACCGCGTTGAGGTGACGTCGGATCGCCAGACCAATGCGGTGAGTCAGCCGCAGTTTACGCTGGTCACACGCGCCGATGGCAATATCAAGAACCGACTTAATCAGAGCGAAGTTGTATTTGACTACGGCTTGCCGACGGCCAGCCAGATCTATGGTTTTACTACCGAAGTGCGCAACTGGCACGGCTTCGACTTTTACGGCGAGTTTAACGTCAGCACGCGCTATCGAAAGTATCCCACACCGGGTCTTAAACAGCACGACGCGCTCGTGGGCATCGTCGGGGATAAACGCGACATCGGATGGATGTTTAACCTATCTAAGCACGCGGGACCGTGGCGGTTTTTTCTCGAGGGCTTCGGCATGGACGACGGCTACACGACCAACGTTCGGCCCGTCGACGGGCGAGGTCTTGTGGACTACTCGCCAGAGGCGATTACGCAGTCCTACGATTTTGTCGATGATAACGACGACAACGACCGCCATCCGGATCAACTGCGCCGCTTTCAGGGCAGTTTAATTCCCATACCGGGCCAGCAGTTCAGAGTGCGCGCCAACGGTGTGGCAGACCCGGCTGTTTTTCCCGGCTATGATGAAAACGGCGACTTTATATCCGATTTCAATCAGAATAGCAACGGTGAACGGCAAAACTACTTCCCCGACTATGACGAGCCCTTTCTCCGCTACGGCGTAGATCGCCCCGAGTTCCTATTTGGCGTCGATCTGAACAACAACGGCTGGGTCGATCGCTTTGAAAATGACGATTTACCCGATTATCCCTACAAAAAAGATCACTGGGGCTACAACGCGTATACCCGCGTTAAAATTAGCCCAGAGTCGCATCTCGATGTCGGCCGCCTGCGCCAATCGATGCACAAAGCCGACCGCGACAGCGATACGTTTTATGGGATGGCGACCTACCGCAAAGACTGGCCAACGCTGGGCCGCTGGCGCGTGTTCGACATGGTCCGCCTGGCACAGGACACGATTGAAGATGATCTCGTGCAGTGGATCATTCCAAAGGCGCAGTTCGGTCGGGCCAGCGAAGTGGCTGGTCGCAACGCACCGATCGCAGACCAATTGGCAGCAGAAGATACCTGGATCAATACGTTTTATACCGATTGGGAGTACGACAGCCCGCGCGGCTGGAGCACAAAGCACCGCTTTAAGTGGGAGACATGGCGTCAGCGCAACGCAGACGTGGAATGGGTCCGCGATGAAGCCGGCGTTCCCTTGATAGACGAGCAAGGGCAGCGCGTCGTCGCCTTTGACCCACTGGGACCTGCAGGGCGCAACGGACGGCGTACCTCCGGTTTTCTCGGTCTTATTAACAAAGCCGACTTCACCCATTCATGGCGACAGTTTAATATCTCGCCGCGCATTAAGAGCGAATATCTGGAGATTAAACCGTTTAGCCGCGAGATGGCTAAGGAGCGCAGCTGGGATGTGATTTATATCCTGCTCGTCGACTTTCCCATTCTCAACCGCTCCTATGTTCGGCTAGGCTACGAAGGCCGTCAGTTTTTCGAGCTGCTGGCTGACGAAGCGACGCTGGGTATGGGACAGCTCAGCGGCGACTTTCGCGGTACCGTGTTGGCTATGCAGTTGACCAGCACGCGCGCTTATAGCGGCTATGAGCTAACGACTCAGTTGGGCGTGCGCTTTGATCGCCGCTCGCTCGAAGTAATGGACGGAGAGCGCGAACAGCAGACGTCGGGGCTCGTATTCCTCTCTGTATTTGCAGGGCTGTAGAGAAGCCGAATATGACCGGTATGACCTCGCCCAACCCGTGGATCATCAGCCGTCAGTGGGATGCGCTGTTCTTTATTGGGACCCCCCTCATTTCACTTGCGGTGCTGCTCTTTGCATCCAACTACTTCACCTCTGCCGATATTGCTCTGTTCGTGCTGGCCTTCTTTGCCGTGGGACATCATCTGCCCGGTCTGATGCGCGCATACGGAGAGCGCGATCTCTTTGCACAGTATAAGGTCCGCTTTATTGTGTCGCCGATTATCATTACAGCCTTTGTCGGCTGGAGCGTATTCAGCGGCCATCTCGGCTTTTTTATTTTTCTCGCTCTGTGGGATATGTGGCACTTCTTTATGCAGCACTATGGTTTTATGCGCATATACGAAGTGAAGCGACACAAACCCTCGGCGCTGACCGCGCGATTGGATTGGTGGTTGACGGCGGTCTGGTTTAGCTATATCGTCGCGGCAAGCCCGCATTATTTAGTTAATTTTCTGGAGCGCTGTCACCGCTACGGTTTTGGTCTGTACGCCTGGATTGATCCGGTGTATATCGGCTCGCTGCGCTCTGCTCTGCTTGGCTTGGCAATAGTGCTTTCGTCCGTCTACGTAATCCATCTGGTGCGTCAGTGGCGCAGCGGCGCGCCGATTGTGTTGCCTAAGCTAGCCATTTCACTGACGACATTCGCTACGGTCTATTACGCCTATATTGTCCTTGAAGACGTAATATTGGGCTATGCTATTACCGCATTGGCACACGATATCCAGTATTTTGCCATTGTTTGGATTTATAACCACGGCGTGCTTAAAAGAAGCCGCGGTTCGGGGCGTTCATTTTTCCATTTTCTCTTTAGTGACGGCCGACTGCGCATTGTTTTGTTCTATGTATTTCTCATCTTGGCCTACGGAGGGATCGAGGCGCTCGCGCGTTCGACGCAGAACTATCTGATCTACGATATCGTCAAGGTGCTGATCGCGACCTCTGCTTTTCTACACTATTATTACGATGGGTTTATTTGGAAGGTTCGCAAAAAAGAGATTCGTCGCAACTTGGTTGCTGACGATAGACCGGAGACCGTCCAAGAAGAGTCCGATAAACCCAGAGGAATGGCGGTGTGGATTGACCATCTCCGAGCGCGTTGGTCGGCTTTTGCCTATCTGTTTGAAACCGGGAAACAGGTTGTCTACTTTGGTGTGCCGATTGTTTTTCTCGCTTGGACCGATACGACGTATTCTCTCTCTGATATTCAGGCGAAACAGTATTTGGTGCGACTGACGCCCGAGGTTGCTAAAATACACGATGATCTTGGCGTGGCATACAGTCGCAAGGGGCAGTTTGATGAGGGAATTGCCGCACACGAGCGGGCAATTGCCGCCGATCCCCAATTCGCCCAAGCATACACGCACATGGGGATTGCCCATTCGCTAAAGGGCAATAGGCAGCGGGCGATTGCCCTGCATAAACAGGCCATACAACTCGATCCAAACTTGGCACAGGCGCACTACAATCTCGGCGTTGAATACATGCAGATCCGGCGCATAGACGATGCGGAAAAATCTTTCGAACGCGCAGTCGAGATTGATTCAGAATATGGTCGGGCCTATGGTGCACTCGCCCAAGTTGCGCGCATGCGAGGCGATCGCAGCGGGGTAGCAGAGCATATGCAACGCGCCGAGCAACTCTTGGCGGCTAACGAGCGCCAACAGCAGAGTCTAAGTGCAATGCCTTGGGCCACGGGAACGCCCGTCAGCGGCGCAGAATAGTGCGCGTTTTCTCCGTGCTTGGGGCGTGATAAACGCGTGTAAAATACTTGACAAATGTGTCATGTTTTATTTTGATACAGCGAAGATTCGTTGTGTTTAAGTAGTTAAGTCCATTCATTCAACCAGAAGGGGTTGCAGAATGAAGAAAATCGCATTTATGGCCGTCCTTTTGGGCATGTGCACGATGTCGTTCGCGCACATTCCAGAAGGCCGAGTCTTTGGTGTTTTCCAGTGGCCAACGGATAAATTGCCCGTACTCGACGGCGATATTTCCGAGTGGGACGCTGTGCCGACCGAATTGTGGATCGATCTCGATGATCCCGATATCGTCGTCGGCGAAGGCGATGTCGGTCGCGAAAAGGACCGTTCGAATCTCTACTTTCGTTTCGCCATGGGATGGAACGATGAGTTGGATCGCCTGTATTATGTCTACGATCGCTTTGATGACGTTTGGGATCGCGACGCCGGCGGTATTGGCTGCTGCGGTCAGGACGACTCGATCGAAATCGGCGTTGATGCCGACCACTCCGGTGGCTGGTTCCACGCCGGTGGTGCCGGTATTGCCGGTGACCTCACCGAAGAGGAAGTAAAGCGTTACAACGGTGGCCAGACGCAGACCTCGCACTATCGCTGGCCTGCCTTGGCTCCTTTTGGTTGGAGCTGGTTCTGGATGTCTGACTCTGACTGGCACGGCAACGAGCCCTACCAGTGCTGCGAAGATTCCTTTAACCTCGACGGTGCTCATGGCTCGGAAGCAAACTTCCAGGCTGAGTGGTACACGATTGGTTGGGACGATTTCAACTGGCAGGGTCCCGAAGTAAGCGTTCAGCACGACTTCGTCGAGTTGGAAATCATCGGTGCCGGTCTGCAGGTTGTCGACAACGACAACGGTCCGGAAGACGCCGAGGATGCCAACCCCTGGACGGCTAAGTGGTCGTTGGGTGGTCAGAGCGACGTGTTCGGTAACGCTAGCTCGTTTGCCGACTTTATCCTGCTGCCGTTGGATCAGGATGCGTTGGCTACGGCCGTTGAGAACGATAGCTGGGGTCATATCAAGGCTTCGATGTCTCGATAGATTGCCCGCGTTGAACATAGAGAAAGGCAGATCGAAGGTGGGTCTGCCTTTCTCTATTTCTGCTC
>JAYOKQ010000003.1:40715-49208 GCA_038119905.1 Gemmatimonadota bacterium
ATGTAATTGCTGTTAGACTCCGCTATTCCATTCCTCTGCCACGAGGGCAATAGGCCGGTATGATGAAACCGCGCTTCTTGTTGTATTCTATCTGGATTGGCTCCGTGCTGGGGCTCGTCCTTCCCGCCGCATCGCTCACGGTTTTCCGGCTGGGCGGAGAAGATCTGCCTCCTCCGGAATTGGACGTCCCCTTTGAATTTGTACAGCTGTCTTGGGCCGATGTCTCGTCGGCACAGCACGGTGTTACCGAACTGGTAGACGTTGCGCCAGGTGCAGTTGCTCCGCAGCAACTCGATCCGCAGGTCAACCTCGTTCCACTCTTAGAGGGGGGCGGTGGGCAGGTTCAGGCGCTTACGTGGATAGGCTGGGGGCCGGCCAATGGACGCGACGAGGCCATGTTCGACGGGGATCCAGCGACGGCTTTTTTAGGGGATGGCGACTGGGGAGGCGACTACGGGGTTATTCAGCAAAAGTCGCTTGCCTTTGACTTGGGCGGGCGATTCCTGCTCGAGAGGATTCGCTTTTATCCGCGCTCGCGCTTTTTTACTGATCGCTTTGTTCAGCGCTTTATCGTTGGTATTAACGACGGCGATCCGCTCAAAGACGGCACGCGTCAGTTCACGCGCGGCATCCGCGGCAGCGATCTGGATTTTGATATCGTCTACGACGTAACAGAGAATACCGAAGCTGTTATTGAGCTTCCTTTGCCTAGCGTGCCCGTTCGCCAACTGCTCTTTGAAGCGCCTGAGAACACGCAGGGAATATGGGAGATAGCCGAGTTCGAAATCTATGGCAACGGCTATGCGCCCTTCGCCAGTTACGTATCAAATGTGATCGATCTCGGGGCGCTGGCCAGTTTGGGAGAGGTGAGTTGGGGGGGGCGTCTCGATGAGGGTGCTCAGGTAGAGCTGAGTATGCGAAGCGGTCTCGATGAGGATCCCAACACGTATTGGCGTAGCACGTTTCGCGGTGCCGAGCGAACGCGCTATGACGACAGAGGAAGAGCGCTGACGTTATCCAGTTACAACAAGCTACAGAGGGGTGAACAGGCTGGTATTACGCACGACACAGAAAATTGGGCTTTTTGGGGTGCGGCCTACGACTTCGAGCAGAAACGTGGTCGGATGGTCGGTGACGGACCGCAGCGTTATGTGCAGATACGCGCCGATTTTGCCTCAAGCGCATCGGCCAGCAGTCAGGTGAACTACGTGCAGTTTGCCGTATCGATCCCGCCGGTTGCAACGCAGGCGTTGGCCGAGATTGTACCGAGCGCTGTCGTACCGGGTGAAGCGACGCTGTTTACCTACAAGCTGCGTCCTCAGATCAGCGGAGACGATCTGGGATTCGACAGCATACAGATCGACACGCCAAGCCGCGTGCGCGCCATTGAGGCCGTGCGGATCTCCGGACAATCGGTGGCATTTGACGTCGTATCTCAGGAAGAAAGCGGGTTTGTCGTGCGAATCCCACGCATCGATGTGCAGCGCACAGAAGAGCTGGTCGAAGTGGATTTTCACGCTGAAGTCTTCCAATTTGGCACCGTATTTTCTGGACAACTTTTTGACAGCGAACGTCCGGCCGAAGTGCCGCAGAGCATCACGGCCGGAGACGCCGATGCGCTGGTGGATAGCGATCGTCTAAGCGTGGATCTGACGCGCTTTGGCTCGCAGACGATTGGTGCGCTCAGCGTCTCGTCTGCCATATGCACGCCCAACGGCGATGGCGTCCATGACGTCGTCCAACTGCACTGTGAATTACTGAACCTAGTAGGCTCTGTACCGGTGCAGGCAGAGCTATACGATTTGTCGGGGCGCTGGCGAGGCGTCGTATGGGCTGATGCCCTGTCGAGTGGACGCCACGTAGTGCGTTGGGATGGTCGCGATGGGGGCGGCGCATTGGTTGAGCCGGGTGTTTATCTGCTGCGTTTGCGCGTCGAGGCCGATCGAGGAATTGATACGCGTCAGGTGGTGCTTTCGGTCGCCTACTGAGTTATGTAGAAAAAAGGAGTTACTCGTTGATAAAAGCATACTTCGCATCAATTGCGATTCTGCTTTCGCTGGTTTGGTGCAGCGGTGCTGGAGCCCTAACGATCTATCGAATTGGTGGAGCTAATCTGCCGCGTCCCGAGGTCGCCGGCGAATACGAATTCGTGCAGTTGAACTGGCGCGATATCAACGCCGCGCAGCACGGATTTTCAGAGTTACTCGAGCTCGATGGCGACTGGGTGCAGCCACAGCGCTTTGATCCGGAAGTCAATCTCGTGCCGATTATCGGTGAGCAGGGAGGCCAGATACTCAACTTGGTTTGGATTGGTTGGGGACCTCCTCAGCAAGACGATTTCTTCATGTTTGACGAAGATCCCAACACCAGCTATTTGGGGGACGGGCACTTCGCTGCGCACGGACCGTCGGCAAAGTCGCTGACCTTCGACTTTGGTGCCCGACTGCTCTTGGAGCGCATTCGGTTCTATCCGCGGCAGCAGTATATGGCCGATCGATTCGTCGAGCATTTTAAGATTGGCATCAACGATGGCGACCCGCTCAAAGACGGCACGCGCGAATACGTGATTGGACAGCGCGGCAGTAATCTGGATTTCGACATAATCTACGATGTCACGGAGAATACGGCGGCCATGATCGACCTGGAATTACCCAGCGTGCCGATTCGCCGACTGCTGTTTACAGCTCCCGAAAATACGCGCGGTATTTGGGAGATTGCCGAAATGGAGATCTATGGCACCGGCTTTGCGCCTTTTGCCAACTACGTTTCCAACGTGATTGACTTAGGGGCACCGGCCAGCTTGGGCGAACTAACGTGGGGCGGACGCCTCGACGAGGGAGCCGACGTCGAATTGAGCATGCGCAGCGGACTCGATGAAGATCCCAATATTTACTGGCGCAGCACGTTTCGCGGCGGTGAGCGAACGCGCTTCGACGAGAAAGGGCGCGCGTTGACGCTTTCGACCTACAACAAGCTGCAGCGCGGCGAACAGGCCGGCGTCACACACGATACCGAGAATTGGGCCTTTTGGGGCGCGGCTTATGACTTTGCACAGGGTCAGGGACGCATGATTGGCGATGGCCCTCAGCGCTACGTGCAGCTGCGCGCTGATTTTGTTTCCGGAGTGGCCGCCAGCAGCCAGCTCGACTATGTCCAGTTTGCCGTTTCGATCCCGCCGGTCGCTAGTCAGGCGCTGGCAGAAATTTCGCCGGTGCAGGTGCTGCCAGGTGAGATGACGCCTTTTACCTATCGTCTGCGTCCGCAACTGCGCAACGAAGACCTAGGCTTTGATAGCATCGTCATCGATACCCCGAGCCGAGCAGGGCGCATTGATGATGTGCGTATTTCGGGCGTGTCGGTGCCTTTTGAGGTGATTTCGCAGCGCGAAGAGGGTTTTGTCGTGCGCATTCCACGCATTGACGTGCAGCGCACGGACGAGCTTATCGAAGTCGATTTTCACGCAGAAGTCTTTCAGTTCGGCACAGTGTTCTCCGGTCGTCTCTTTGACAGCGAGCGCCCAGTAGAGGTGCCTCAGAGCATTACGCCAGGCGATGCCGATGTGCTGGTCGAGAGTGATCGGCTCAGCGTAGCGCTAGCTAATTTTAACGAGCGCACGATTCGTTCGCTCAGCCTGCGCTCTGCCGTGTGCACGCCCAACGGTGATGGAGTAAACGATCGCGTCGATCTCGAATACGAGCTGCTCAACCTAGTGGGGCCCGTGCCGGTCGATGTCGAGCTCTACGATATGTCAGGTCGCTCGCTCGGTGTGGTGTGGTCGGATGCCTTGGGTAGCGGTCGTCACGTTGCGCAGTGGAACGGTCGAGACCGCAGCGGAAATTTGCTGGCGCCGGGTATTTACCTGCTGCGTCTGCGCGTTGAGGCCGACAGAGGCATCGATACGCGCCAGGTGGTACTGTCGATTGCTTATTAACCGATATACAAGCGTCCATAGGATATGTAAATGACAGCGAGTATGCGTTTTCTACGAATGGGTGCCGTGGCCTGTGCCGCTGTGCTCGCGCCCCTTCTGGTGCGAGATGTCACCGCCCAGACCGCTGGCCATCGAGTCGGCGCCAATCAGGTCACAATCAGCGGTCGTAGCCAGTGGCAAAACTGGTCATTCTCCGATGGGACGGTTGTGATCTCTCCGAGTGGAGCCGTGCGCGCGCAGCGCGTGGAAAAGAGCACCAACGCCGTGCTGGATATCGTGGAATATCTGCAATACAATCCACCGGCTAGCATCGCCAAAAAAGATCCGGTCGATATCGTCCTCGGCGATGCGATCAAAGGCGGATCCAATATAGAGGACGTAGTCAATGTATTCGATGGCGATATGGCAACCTATTGGGAGCCGGCCACGCCCAGCGCTGATCGCGATCTGGCTTCGCAGTGGTGGTTTGTCGTCGATTTAGGGCGCGTCGTTTTTGCCGAGAAACTGGTCGTGCGATTTGCCGACGAAGAGCTGGGTGATCCCTTTCTGCTTTTCGAAGTGCTGGTGTCCGATGGCCTTAAACCTGCGCGTCTACAGGGAGGCGATACGCCGGCGTTTACGACGGTCCTGCGCACGCTGAGCAAAAACAAAACACAGCGCATTTTCGAAATTGATCTAACGCGAGTACAGTCTTCGGTTGGTGCTGCGCCCGTTCGCTTTGTGCAAATACTGGTGACAGGAACGGACGGTCCAGCGGGCAGAGAAGTCACGCAGGCCGAATACGACGTGCTCGAGGCCGACCTGCGCGGTGCCGTGCTGTATTACAAGCTACAGCCGGACGGTCGCGAAGTCGTTGTCGACAAGGAACTGTATGATGCGCTCGAAGTCGAACGCAGGGGCTCCGTTCGCTACTACCGTCGAGAGAGACCGCGCCTGGCTGAACTGGAAGTATGGAACAAGGGCGATGAGTTGGTTTCGGGTATTCTGGCGCGTGGTGGTGCGATTACAACGACGGCCACCCAACCGCTGGCGCTGCGCAAGTTTATCGACGGTGATTTAGAAACGTTCAATCGGATTTTCTACAGCGTAGTATCGGCCGTTGCCGATCCCGATTTGGAGCTGGTCTTTGATCTGGGTTCTTTCTACTGGATCGATACCTATCGTCTCGCTTATAACGGCGGTATGTTTCCCAGCTATCGCATCGATTTTTCCGACGGCTCGCTGGCGCCGGACGGCAGTTTACAGTGGACGACGAAAGCGGCGCTCAGCGCCCGCGCTAGCACGCGCTACGAGGGTTCGGAGTTTGAGCCGATAAAAGCACGCTTTGGTCGCTTTCAGTGGACGCTAGACGCCGTAGGTGCACGCACGGCGGATATTTCTGAACTGCAGTTTTACGGAGAAGGTTTCCAACCTGAAGTCGCGTTGACGTCTGACCTTATTCGCTTGGGCGGTAGCCGCAACCTGCTGTCCATAGAGTGGGACGCAGATACGCCGCCGGGCACTCAGGTGCAGATCCAAACGCGCACGGGCAACCAACTCGGTGAAATTTTGCACTATTACAACAGCGACGGCAGCGAAGTGAGTGAAGCGGACTACGGGCGTTTGCTGTCGATATTCAAAGGCGATATCGTCGCCGAGCAAGTTCCAGGCAGCGATTGGAGCGATTGGAGCGAGCCCTACACCGTATCGAGTGGAAGCGTTATTACATCGCCTTCACCGCGCGAATTCCTGTCCGTGCGCGCCACGCTACTCTCAGATGATCCCGAGCAGAGCGCTACGCTGCGTTCGGTGCGCCTGAACTTTTCCAGCCCAGTAGCGCAGAATGTCGTTGGAGAAATATCCCCGTTTCAGGTAGCCGAACTGGGCGTGCGCAGTCCGTTCTCCTTTTATGTGCGCCCGCAATTTGCCGCTGCCGATCCTGGATTTGACGAACTGCTGCTCATGGTGCCGTCGAATATGGACCTGTCACTGGTCAATTTGTACGGCGGTCGGGTGGCCGATTTTTCTGCGGAGGGGGAAGCCGATTTAGAGCCGCTCGACTTTGAGGTGATGCCCACGCAGAGCGATTCGCTGCACCTGCGCTTCGCCTCGGTGCGACCGCGCGGAGCGATTGAAGTGCTGCGCCTCGATTTCGAAACTTCGCTCTTTGTTACGGGAGCGGTGATTAAAGCTGCGCTGCGCAACAGCAGTCAAGCTGGCGGCGGTAGCTGGCAGCGAATAGATCCGGGTGATGCCTTGGGCAGCGTGATGAGCAACACGACGACGGTGGTGTCGTCTGTAGCCAACAACTCGCTGCTGACCGAAGTGGACGTAGCGCCGGCCATTTTCTCGCCCAACGGCGACGGTATCAACGACGCCGTTCACTTCTCATTTAACGTGGTGCGCGTGGGGGATGACAGTCCAGTAGTCCTCACCATCAGTGATCTGGGAGGGCGCGCCCTGCGGCAGATACGCGAGGAGCGCAGCTTCAGCACGGGGATCTATACGCTGTCTTGGGACGGTCGCGACGATGTGGGAAACCTTGTGCCACCCGGGGTCTACCTAGTGCGTTTACAGGTCGATACGGACACAGAAGGTGCCGACGTTAAAGACGCCATCGTGCTGCGCAGTGTCGCCGTAGCGTACTAACGCTGTTCTGTCTGCGTCTCCTCAAAAAGGTGCGGTTCTATCGGCATTAGCCGAAAATCGGACAGAAATTCGCCGCTGCAGTACATCTTCTGCTGTTTTGATAGAGACCAAAACGCATCGTAGGTATCGCTCTTTTCATCTGCATCGATAAAAGCCCAACTCAGCCCGATGATGGCCTGTTCGCGTAGGTCGTGCAGCAGGCTATGCTCTGGCCCTTCTGGGTTGAGGTCGTCAAATGGGGTGATGTAGCATTCGTAGATAATGCGGCCGGCTCCCAGATGCGTTACTTGGCCGCTCCAACCCACAGAGGAAAACTCTTCGCGCTTGGTCCACAGCGCTTTGCCCCACAGCCAGTGCCAATAGTGTCCGTTGAGTGGGGGCATATAGAGATGGTAATTTTGCGTGTAGGCACTGCGATAGCGAAACTCGGCCGCCGGTTCTTCTGAAAAATTTATAACGCGATCGCCCGCGTGGTCGGCATCAACGACGATCTCCCATATGTCGGCACCGTGCACATAGGCGCCTTTCATACGGCTATGCGGCGTGTCTAGCGAATCGGTCTGATCATGGGAGAAGCGCCACACATCGTCGTATATCTCGGCCATGAAATAGAGTCGATTTAGGCGATCGTTCCAGCCGGCTATCGCGCGAACGACGTGGTGGTCGAGCGTGTCGTGTTCCGCGCCGTCTCGATGTTTTTCCTCATGGGCCGTGTAGTCGATAACGTAGGAGGAGGGGACGATGTCCCAGTCTGAAGGGTCGCCGTCCATAGAGGGAATATGTGTATCGGGAAACTGAAAGGCCTGAAACACCTGCTCTTGAGGAAAGTGGGCGTTTGCAGGCAGAGCAAAGGCGAGTAGAATGAAGATAAAGCGCATATCGGAGCTCCTCTCTTATGCGACGGCAAGATAGCGCATGGCGCTTTTATACTCAAGCGACGTGCTGCTATTGTCCTCGCCATATATCGCATGGAATAGGCGAGTGCGCAAACGGAATATAGGCGTTTGGGCCGTGCGTGCTGCGTTGCACATCACCTCGTATGATGCAAGGTCATGACAGGAAAAATAACGCTGCGTGCGCTCCTCGTAGGTGCGCTCTTTTCCCTTATCATTAACGTCTTCTTTGCCTATGCGCGCTTGGCCATGGCCACGGCGGGCATGTCGTCGGACTATATCACGGCCGGCGCAATCTTCCTCTTTTTCATTTTTATCGCGCTGATTAACCCCCTCGTGCGCTTTTGTCGCAGGGCTTGGGCGTTTGAGCGTTCTGAGCTTATTGCAATCTACTGCATGATGATCGTTGCATCGGCCATCCCAACCTGGGGATTTACCGGCAACCTGATCGCCATGCTGCCCAGCATATACTACTATGCGACGCCGGAGAACAATTGGGGTGAGTTGCTGCATCCTTTTGTTAAAGAGTGGTTGGTGCCGCACGATCCCATGGCGATAAAGTATTTTTTTGAAGGCCTGCCCAAGGGACAGCCCATCCCATGGGAACACTGGGTTCGTCCACTTGCAGCTTGGTGCTCTTTTATCGTGGCAATCTACCTGATGATGATTGCGGCGATGTCTATTATTCGCCGGCAGTGGGTCGACTACGACCGGCTGACGTTTCCACTGTTACAGTTGCCGCTAGATATGACCGAAGAGGGCCAAAACGGTTCGATCTTTAATGCTTTTTTAAAGAGTCCGCTGATGTGGCTGGGTTTCTCAATTCCCTTTGTCATCTTCAGCACCAATGCGCTCAACCACTACTTCCCCTTTGTTCCGCCCATCCAACTGCGCAACAGCTTGCCGCTCTTTAACCATGCGCTTGTTCTACAGACCAACGTCAACTTCGTCGCGATGGGGTTAGCCTATTTCCTCAGTCTCGACGTGGGGCTTAGTATCTGGCTTTTTCACCTGCTGACCAAGGGGCAGATCGCTATGGAA